>CAZUQB010000388.1:0-3170 GCA_964622405.1 uncultured Opitutaceae bacterium
AGCATCTTCGGCAGGTTGGCGTCGATCGGGAACTCGTACAGGAACCGCACCTGCGACTGCCACTCCGGCTCGCGGTGCAGCTCCGGGAGGTAGAGCAGCGCGAGGTAGAATAGGCCGATGCCGCCGGCGAGCAGGGCCACGGCCCGCAGGTCGGGATCGGTCCGCTCGTCGCGCCGGCGCCACGCGTAGACCGCGGCGGCCGCCGGGAGGGCGACGGACGTGGCGCGTCCCAGCCACGGATGGAGGAAGTAGGCGAAGAAGGTCGCGGCGCCGACCAGTCCCGCCACGGCCAGCGGACCCGCGAGCCGGATCCGGGGATCGGTCACGCCCTTCCGCCCGAGCCAGCGGTCCGTGGCCGCGACCGGGGCCGCGAGCACGGCGAAGACGGCGAACCACGTGAGCAGGAGGCTCATGGTCTCAGCCGCCGGCGCGGCGGCGGTCGAGGTAGAGTCCCGCCGCGACCAACAGCACGCCGAGCCCGGTGAAGAGGTAATGGTGCTTCAGGAGTTTCTCCGCGCCGTACGAGCCGTAACCGACGTCCACCGGCTCCGTGAAGGCGAACCACTCGCCGGGCTGCGGGGTTGACACCTCGACCCACCACTCGCCCGGCGGCCGCACGACGTTCACCGTTTTCCAGGACTTGCCGGCGGGTTCGTCGGGGATCACCGGCACCTCGCCGGCTGCGCTCCTCACGACCAGGCGGCCGGGATTGTCCGGGGCGCCGAGTCCGCCGGCGACCCGGAAGCGGAGCACGGGCAGCGCGGTGGCCGGCTGGGGCGCGCTCTTCCACTGATAGGTGCCCTGGCCCAGCGGCACCATCCAGGTGCTCAGCGCCACCGGGCGAATCGCCGGCTTCACGTCGGCCGGCACCGCCGTCGGCCCGCCGTTGGCCAGCGGAAAGGAGCGGCGCACGCTCGGCGGCAGGATGGCCCGGATGGAGGGGAAAGAAAGGCGCTGGACGAGCGTCGGGCCGTCCGGGTACGGCACGTCACCCCACGGTTTCCCGAGCAGGTGGGCCGGATCGCCCGTCCGCACGAAGTCCCGCACGTGCATCTCCTGCACCTGCTGTCGCGGGATGTTGGCCTCGACAAAATCGTCCCACATCTGCCGGCTCTGCTGCCACAGGCCGCCGGCCGCGACGGCCAGCCAGGCCGAGGCGAACACGACCCGGGCGCGGCCCGAGGTCTCGCGCACGAGGAAGACCAGCCCGAGGATCACGTGGACGGCGAGCAGGTCGAGGTACCGCGGCGACAGCACCGTCTCGGAGCCGCCACGGGCGAACGCCGTGGCCAGGCACTGGAGGAGCACCCAGGCCAGCAGGCCCATGAGGATGGCCTCGTCCGGCGAGGTCGTCCGGCTGAAGAGTCGGCGGTACACGAACAGCGCCGTCGGCGCCGCCAGCAGGAGCGTCCACGGGAAGAGCGCGCTGCCGGGCCAGGCCAGCAGCTTGAGGACCCCGAGGACAAACTGCGCCGGGCCGTGGGCGTGCAGGACCGCGTGGGCCGGGACCTCGTTCTTCATCAGCCAGCCGGCGACGGAGAAACCGACCGCCAGGACGACCGTCGTGACCTGCTGCGCCGACCAGCGCCGCTCCCGCGCGAGCCGGTGCCCGAGCACCGCCAGCACCGCGACGGACGAGAGAAAGCCGGAGGCGAGCGAGCACACGGCGAGCAGGCCGCAGACCTGGCCGAGGAGCCAGCGCAGCGAGAACCGGTCGCCCTCCACCGTCAGCCAGACGTGGCCCAGCGAAAACAGCAGCAGGAAGTAGAACTGGACCTGGAAGCCGAACAGCGTGTTCTCCCACGCAAACGGCAGGCCGAACAGCAGCAGGAGCAGGCCCCCGGCCACGAGCGGCCACGGCCGCGGCAGCCAGCGCACGGCGCCGAGCAGGAGCACGAGCGCGGCCAGGGTGTGGATCGCGGCATTGGTCGTCGTCTCGAGAAAGCCGTCCCACTGGCCGTTCGCGACGAACAGCCCAAGCACGTACAGCTTGGTGGTGATCAGGCGGTGCTCGTTGTGCGGGTGGAGGATCTCCTTCAGCCCCATCCAGCCCTCGACCCACGGCCGCAGGACGACCTCGCCCTCGGCGTCCCACTGGTCCCACGACGGCAGGTCGCTGCCCGCGACGCGGATGAACCAGAGCTTCGCGCCGAAGATGAGCAGGCAGAAGCCGGCGAGGAGGAGCCAGCGCCGAGCGAAGCCCGACGCGGTTGAACGTTGAACGTTGAAAGGTGAAAGCCCGGCGGATTCGGCCGGGTCGATCTTGGTGCCTGGACGCGCGTTCAACATTCAACGTTCAACTGCCATCTTGGCGGGCCCTACACCTCGCAGCAGGCGAACAGGTGGTAGGGCAGCGGCAGGCCGTCGGCGGACGTCAGCGGGAGCGGGCTGTAGTCGAGCACCTCGACGTGACGGAAATGGCGCTCGAGCAGCGGGCGGAGGTTGAAGCGGGTGAAGAAATTCCGGTGGTCGCCCTCGAGGATGTGCCACGGCGCCACGAGGCGGCTGGCGAGGAAGGGCAGGGTCTCCAGGTTGGGCACGGAGAGGATGACGTGCCGCCGCGCCACGCGTTTCAGCTCGGCGAGGAACGGGTCGGGTTCGGGGATGTGCTCCAGCACCTCGATCGCGATCGCCGCGTCGAACTCCTTGTTCGCGGCGGGCAGGCGGTAGCGCGACCACGGCCAGCGCGGCGGCGGGATCACGCGGTGCGGCCGGCTGCGCAGGGCGAGCTCGTGGATGCAGTCGAGGCTGGTCTCGCAGCCAATCCAGGAAAATCCCCGGGCCCGGAGCGGCTCGCAGTACGCGCCGATGCCGCAGCCGACGTCGAGCAGGCTGATGCCGGGCGGCAGGTAGTCCGCGATCAGGCCGACGCAGTCGGGACTCGCGTGCTCGGCCGGGTGGCCGGTCGAGTAGATGTGCTCGCGGTGCAGCACGTCGGTCTGGCGCGGGTTGCAGAGATTGCCGTACGGGGCGCCGGTGTGGTCGTCCTTCAGGATCTGGAGGTGGATGCCGGCGAGCGGCGTGCTGGTGCCGTCGGTGAACTCGACGCGCACCTCGATGCCGACGACCGGCGGCGGCGGGCCGTTCGGGGTGTAGACCGCGAGGAGCCGGAAGCCGGTGCGCGTGTCCGCGGGCCAGCCCTGCGCGGCGGCCACGTCGGCGCGCGGGTA
>CAZUQB010000389.1:0-3162 GCA_964622405.1 uncultured Opitutaceae bacterium
GGCCCTCCTCGCCGTACTTGCCGGTGGTGTAGAACTCGCCCTGCATCACGTAGTACTCCTGGTCGACCGGCGGCAGGCCGTCCTTCGGCTCGACGAGGATCAGCCCGTACATGCCGTTCCCGATGTGCATGGGCACCGGGGCGGTGGCGCAATGGTAGACATAGAGGCCGGGATTCAGCGCCTGGAACGTGAACTGCGAGCTGTGGCCGGGCGCGGTGAAGGTCGAGGCCGCGCCGCCGCCGGGACCGGTGACGGCGTGAAGGTCGATGTTGTGCGGCAGCTTGGACGACGGGTGGTTGTTGAGGTGGAACTCGACGACGTCGCCCTCCCGGATGCGGATGAACCGGCCGGGCACCGAGCCGCCGTAGGTCCAGAACGTGTACTCCACGCCGTCGGCCAGGCGCTTCACGACCTCGCGCACCTCGAGATTGACCACCACGCGGGCCGAGTACTTCCGCTTGAACGGCGGCGGCACATGCGGCGGGGCGGTGAGGATGGCCTGCTCGACGGGCATGGCCTCGACCTCGGGCGGGAGGGCGACCAGCCCCTTGGGGGCCGAGGGGTCCTCGTCCGCGCGGAGCGGCAAGGCCAGGAGCAGGAGGGTCGCCGCGAGGGCGAGGGACGGGAGTTGGCGGGGGTGCGGATGGGTCTTCATGATACGGTTCGGTTCAATGGGCGCGAAAAGATGGTGGGATCGGGATCGAGCGGTAGCGGGCGGGTCAGTTAGTGACCCAACTATAAGTTCCCGCCTCCCGCCGCGCCTTGACCTGCGTCAAAGGCTGCTGGATTAACCCGCGGACTCAGTGCGCCGCGAAACCGAGCGACACCACATAGACCGCGCCGGCAATGGCTTCCGCGATGCCAAGGCGCGTTGCGCTCCAGGCCGGCGCGAACGGGCTTATTAGGAAATACGTCCGAATCAGCAGCAGCGTCACGAGGATGGGCGCAAGGCTCGGCACCAGCCCGCGGCTGGCGAGCGCGAGCGTGATCGCCCACGCCGCCACCGCCGTGCCGAAGGCCGGCCAGCCGGACCCGGCCTGGCCCTTGCGGATCCGGAGAAACGCGCGGACGGCCAGCACGGTCGGCACGCTGCGCGCGAGCATCAGCACCGCCAGGGCCAGTGCGACCTCCGCGGGCCGCCGCGCCAGGGTCGCGAAGGCCGCGGGCACCAGCGCGAACGCGATGCTGCCCGCGAGTTCCGCCTCGGCCTCGCGCATGGCCTGGCGCAGGTCATACCAGAGAAACGCGCCGCCAAACGGCACGGCGACCAGCAGCGGCCAGAGCTGCCTGGCCGAGCCCAGCCCGGCCGCGCCCGCCACGCCGGCAACCGCAAGAGCGGCAAGAAGACCGGCGCACGCCCAGGCCAGGCCGCGCCGCGGGTCCGCCGCGGGGAGCGTCGCCGCAAGCTTGAGCGGCCGCCGCGCGAGGAAACCGGCGAGGACCGCCCCGGCCAGCGGAAGCCCGGCGAGCGACGGGGCCGCGATCAGACCGAGCACAACCGGCTCAAGGGCCAGCGACCAGCTGCCGCGCTCCTTGGGCACGAGGATGGAAGCAAGACGGGAAGATGAGTCTGACATGCGCCAACAATGCCACCGTACGACCCGCGGCGCCTTGACCTGGGTCACGACGGACGCGCGAAACGCTCACCTCCCAACTCCCACCGTTCAACCTTCAACTCGCCCGGCGCTCACTCCGGCAGCGGCCGGCCCTTGGTCTCGGGCGCGAGCCAGATCAACGCCAGGCCCGCCACGTATACGAGGGTGATCACCGCGCCGGCCTGGGCATAGCTGCCGTTGAACTGGCGCATCAGCGCGCCCATCTGGAGCGCCCCGACCGCCGCCAGGATGCGGCCGGCGTTGTAGGCGAGGCCCTGCGCCGTCGCGCGCACGCGGGTCGGGAAAAGCTCGGGAAGGTACAGGGGCAGCCACCCGAAGAACGAGGCCGTCATCGCCCCGACAAGGAAGGACAGCGCGAGAAAACCCGGGCCGTAGGTCAGCCCGCCGCGGAACAGCAGGGCGCAGCTGGCCAGCGAGCCGAGGCACATGCCGAAATAGGTCACGCGCCGGCCGAACCGGCCTCCGGCCCAGGCGCCGGCGAGGCAGCCGGTGATTGCGCCCAGCCCGGACCACAGGCCGGCCCACGCCTTCGCCTGTGGCACCGCGCCGCCGGTCAGCTGGTCCGCCCACAGCGGTATCCATTGCACCGTGCCCCAGGTGCCGATCAGCACCACCGCCGTCAGCGCCGTCGCGAGCAGCGTCAGGTTGCGCAGGCCCGGCGCGAAGATCTCCCGCACCGGCTTGGCCACCCCGGCCGCCGCCGCGTGCTGCCAGCGCTCGGATTCCGGCACGAACTGACGGATGAAGAACGTGAGCAGCGCGGGCGCCGCGCCGACCAGCACCACCCAGCGCCAGGACGAGACCGTCACCGAAAAGAAGAGGCCAATGATCGCGATCAGCGAAAACCCGACGTTGGCCGCGGCGCCGATGATGCCGGAGAGCATGGGACGGAACCGTTCCGGCCAGACTTCCATCACGAGCGCGACGCCGAGCGACCATTCGCCGCCCATGCCCAGCGCGGCGCAGAAGCGCGTGCCCGCGAGGTGCCACGGCGTCTGGGCAAAGTAGGCGAGCCCGGTGAAGATCGAATAGGTGAGCACGCTCAGGCTCAGCGCGCGCACCCGTCCCACGCGGTCACCCAGCCATCCGAAGGCGAGCCCGCCCACGGCGGCGCCGAGCAGGAAGGCCGCGGTGATGATGCCCATCCAATGGCCGACGAACGCATCCGTCACCAGCGCGCCAGTCTTCATCTCCTGCAAGGCGGGCCGGGCCACCAGCGGAAAGAGCCCCATCTCGAGGCCATCGAACATCCAGCCCAGGAGGGCGGCGGCGAGGGTGAGACGCAGCGAACGAGGGGAGGCGACGGGGGCGGACATCGGCGCGCCCGACGAAGGCAGAGGCGCGGCGAAGCCGCAAGTCGAAGGTCGCAGGAGCGCCGGTCGAAGGGCTCAGGTCGAAAGTCTCAGGTCATCCACCGCGGCGCAGCCGCCGCACCCGACTTGCGACTTTTGACCTTTGACCTGCGACCGCGGGCTTACAACAGCCCGCGCCCCTGCGCCCAGCGCACGAACTCGCGCTCCAGCTGGTCGAAGGAATCCACGACCCA
>CAZUQB010000390.1:0-3157 GCA_964622405.1 uncultured Opitutaceae bacterium
ACCAGCTCCCGGATAAAGATCTCCTTCTCCGTGTAGAGGGAGTGGATGACGATATCGAGCAGCTGCTTGATCTCGGCCTGGAACTCGAACTTCTGCGGCGTGGCGGTGGACATGGGGGAGGTTGAAGGTTGAATGCTAAAAGTTGAAGGCCCCGGACCCGGGGGTCGGCTAGTTTATCGGCTTGGGGAAAAATGCAAGAGGGCGCGTGAAACCACAAAGCGCGAAACCCAGGCCCCTTTCACAGGAGATAACGGAGGAAACTGAGGCGGTGGGCCATGACGCTGCCTCTGTTCTCTCCGTTGGCTCCTGTGAATAGCGGTTCGATCCACGGGTGCGTCGCACCCTTCGTGGTTCACCAAGCGCTCACCCACCGAGGTAAGTGGCCTTGAGCTGGGGGTCGGTGCGGAGCTGCTTGCTGTCGCCCTGCATGACGATGCGGCCGGTCTCGAGGACGTAGGCGCGGCGGCTGACCTCGAGGGCGAGGTTGGCGTTCTGCTCGACCAGCAGGATCGTGATGCCGTGCTCCCGGTTGATCTCCACGATCTTCTCGAAGATGGTGCTGATCAGGCGGGGCGCGATGCCGAGCGACGGTTCGTCGAGCATCAGGAACTTCGGGCTGCCCATCAGGGCGCGGCCGATCGCGAGCATCTGCTGCTCGCCGCCGGACAGCGTGCCGGCCATCTGCTTCAGCCGCTCCTTCAGCCGCGGGAACACGCTGAACACGTAGTCCCGGTTGCGCTCGATCGCGGCCTCGTCACGGAGCAGATAGGCGCCCATCGCGAGGTTCTCGTCGACCGTGAGGTTGGAGAAAATCATCCGTCCCTCCGGCACATGGCAGAGCCCGCGGGCGACGATCTGGTGGGCGGGCACGCGGGCCAGGTCCTCGCCGAGGAACTCGATCCGTCCCGACTGCGGCCGAAGCAGGCCCGAGATGGTGCGCAGCGTCGTGGTCTTGCCCGCGCCATTGCCGCCGATGAGGGTGACGATCGCCCCTTGCTCGATCTCGAACGAGATCCCGCCCAGGGCCGCGATGGCGCCGTAACTGACGGTGAGATCGGAAACCCTTAGCATTGCGGATCGCGGATTGCGGATTGCGGATTGGGCTGCCGAAGCCATCGGACCCGGGGCGGGGTGGTGCGTGCTGTCTGGATGAGAGGCATGAATGAAGAATTCCGGAATCCGGATTCCGGAATCCGGAATAAGGCTAGTGGTGCGCCAGGCTGTTCGTATGGTCCTCGCCAAGGTACGCCTCGATCACCTTGGGGTCCGACTGGATGCTGGCCGGCGTGCCTTCTGCGATCTTCACGCCGTAGTCGAGGACGGCGATGCGCTGGCAGACGCCCATCACGACCTTCATCGAGTGCTCCACGAGCAGGATCGAGAGGCTGAACTCGCGCTGGATGTGCTGGATGAGACGGATCAACTCAACCTTCTCGGTTGGGTTCATGCCCGCCGCCGGTTCGTCGAGCAGCAGGAGCTTAGGCTGCGTCGCCAGGCCGCGCACGATCTCGAGGCGGCGCTGTTCGCCGTAGGGCAGGCTCTTCGCCGGGGCGTCGCGGAAGCGGCGCAGGTTGAAGAGCTCGAGCAGTTCCTCGGTGCGCCGGGTGATGGCGGCCTCGTCGGCGCGGAATGCCCCGAGGCGGAGCAGCGCGTGGAGCGGGCCGGTCGCCCGGTGGAGATTGCAAGCCACCCGGACGTTGTCGAAGACCGACAGGCTGCCGAACAGCCGGATGTTCTGGAAGGTCCGCGCGATCCCGCCCGCCACGATCTCGTTCACGGCGCGACCGGCTAGGTCGCGGCCGCGGAAGGTCACGCGGCCCTCGGTCGGCTGGTATACGCCGGTGATAAGGTTGAACACCGTGGTCTTGCCCGCGCCGTTCGGGCCGATCAGGCCGCAGAGCTCGCCCTCGTTGACGGTGAAGTCGACACCGTTGACGGCGGTCAGGCCGCCGAAGCGGATCGTCACCTGGTCGAGCTGGAGGAGCGGTTCCGGCATCGGGACGTCAGGCCTTCCGGCGCGGGAGATGAAAATTGAAGAGCCCCTGCGGCCGGGCGAGCATAAGCACGATCAGGAGGAACGAGTACAGGACCATCCGGTACTCGGCGACCGGCCGGAGCACCTCGGGCAGGAGGGTCAGCAGGATGGCGGCGAGGATGACGCCGAGCGTGTTGCCCATGCCGCCGAGGATGACCATGACGACGATCTCGATCGACTTGGTGAAGTCGAAGCCGGTGGGCGTGATCGTGAGCTTGAAGTGGCCGTAGAGCCCGCCCGCGATGCCGGCGAAGAAGGCGCCGACCACGAAGGCCACGATCTTGTAGCGCGTGGTGTTGAGCCCGACGGCCTCGGCCGCGATCTCGTCGTCGTGCGTCGCGAGGAACCCGCGCCCGTAGGTCGAGCGCACGAGGCAGGTGACGACGAACACGGTGACGGCGACAAAGGCGATGACCCAGAAGATCGACGTGTAGGGCGGGATGCCGTTGAGCCCCAGCGCGCCGCCGAGCGGCTCGACGTTCTGGAAGACCACGCGGATGATCTCGCCGAAGCCGAGGGTGACCAGCGCGAGGTAGTCGCCCTTGAGCCGCAGCGACGGGACGCCGACGAGCAACCCGGCGAACGCCGCGGACAGGCCGCCGGCGAGCAGCGCGGCGAGGAACAGGGCGCCCTGCTGGACTGCGGTGCCGCCGTCCTCACCGAGCAGCCGAGGCCCGACCAGCAGCGAGACCGCGGCCGAGAGGTAGGCGCCGACCGACATGAAGCCGGCGTGACCGAGCGAGAACTGGCCGGTGTGGCCGTTCACCAGGTTGAGCGAGACGGCCAGGATGACGTTGATCCCGATGCCGATGAGAACGTCCAGGTGATAGGGATCAATCGCGTCCGCATAGTGCTGGATCCCGTAGGCGGCCAGCAGGGCGGCAAGGAGCGCGAGATGCGGCTTTGGCATGGCGCGTCAGACCTTCTCGACCGTAAACCGGCCGAGCAGGCCGGCGGGGCGGAACAGCAGGACGATGATCAGCACGGCGAAGCCGATCGCGTCCTTGTAGGTGGACCACTGGCTGCCGTTCACGAACGTCTCGGTGGTGCCCAGCAGCAGGCCGCCCAGCGCGGCGCCCGGGATGTTGCCGATGCCGCCGAGGATGGCGGCGACGAAGGCCT
>CAZUQB010000391.1:0-3143 GCA_964622405.1 uncultured Opitutaceae bacterium
AACGGATTGGTCACGCCGAGGGCTTGCCGAGGAACGATTCCATCTTGGCCAGCAGACTGGTGAGGTCAACCGGCTTGGTCTCGAACTCGTTGCAGCCGGCGGCGAGGGCCTTCTCCCGGTCCTCAGCCATGGCGTGGGCGGTCAGGGCAATGATCGGAATGGGTGCGGTGGCCGGGTCCGCCTTGAGCCGGCGGCTGGCTTCCCAGCCGTCCATGCCGGGTAGGCTCATGTCCATCAGCACCAAATCGGGTTTCTCTTTCTGGGTCATTTCGACCGCCAGGATGCCGTCAACGGCAAGGATCAGCTCGTAGCCGCGCTTCTGGAGCCGACGCGCGAGCATGTCGCGATTCATTTCGTTATCTTCTACCAGTAGGATCTTGGCCATGGCTTCGGGGAATTAGGTGGTGGGCGGGGCGGAGGGCGGTGGGGCACTGGCAGGCCGGCCCTGCTTGCGGATGAATTCGGTCACGGTGCTGCGCACCTCGTTCAGCAGCTCGGCCGTGGTGTAGCGTCCCTTCTGGAGCACCCGCTCGGCCTGCTGCTGCAGCAGGCGGCGGACCTCGCCGGTGAGGTCGAGGGACGTCACGACCACGACCGGGATGTCGCGCCACACCGGCGTGCTGCGCATCTCGCGCAGCACCGAGAAGCCGTCGACCTCGGGCATGAGCAGGTCGAGCAGGACGAGCGACGGTGTGAAGGTCCGCAGGAGGGACAGCGCGCGGCGGCCGTTCTCGGCCGGGATGGCGATCCACCCTTCGCGTTCGACCAGGCGCACGATCATCTCGCGCGTCGGGGCGTCATCCTCCACGACCAGGATCGAGGTCTCCTTCCGCGGCACGCTGTGCTTGGAGAGGATCGGCAGGAGCTTCTCGCCGTCAATCGGCTTGATCAAGTAATCGGACGCGCCGATCGCCTTGCCCGCCGCCTGGGCGTCCTCGATCATCGTCAGCAGGATGATCGGGATCGAGGTGGTGGCCGGGTCGCCCTTGAACTGGGCCATCAGGTTCCAGCCCTGCAGCTCGGGCTTGATGGTGTCGAGGATGATGACGTCGGGCTTGAACTCCTTCGCGACCTTCAGGGCCGTCTGGGCGCTGGCGACGCCCTGGACGGTGTAGGTCTCCTTCGGGAGCAGGCCGGCGAGCGCCTGGTGCACGGACTGGTCCTCGTCGATCACGAGCACGCGGGCGAGCGGGGTGGGCGGCGGCGTCGTGACGACCGGGGCGGGCGCGGGAGTCGCGGCGGCGGCCGGAGCGGTCTCGCCGGCGGCGGCGGGCCTGAGGGGCTTCACCTGGGCCGGGATGCGCGCGGTGAACGTCGAGCCGACGCCGATGGCGCTGTCGACCGTGACATCGCCGCCCATGAGCCGGGCGAACTGGCGGGAAATCGCGAGACCGAGGCCGGTGCCGCCGTAGCGGGCGGTGGTGGAGGAGTCGGCTTGGGCGAAGCTCTGGAACAGGCGGCTCATCTGCTCCGGCGTCATGCCGATGCCGGTGTCGGCGATTTCGAGCACCGCATACTCGCCGTTGGGCGTGTCCTCGCGGCGGGCGCGCAGCGTGATCTGGCCGGCGTCGGTGAACTTCGACGCGTTGCTGAGCAGGTTGAGGAGGATCTGGCGGACCTTGGTCGCGTCGGCATGGATCACGCCGATGTCGGCCGGGCAGTCCACGACGAGGCGGTTGTTCTTCTTCTCCACGAGCGGGGCGACCGTGGTGGAGGCCTCCTTGACGAGCGTGGCGAGGTCGAGCGTCTCGAGGTAGAGCTCCATCTTGCCGGCCTCGATCTTGGACAGGTCGAGGACGTCGTTGATGAGGCCGAGGAGGTGGCGGGCGGCGCTGAGGATCTTGTTGAGGTCGTCGATCGCGCTCTTGTTCCCGCTGTCGGCGGCGTCCTCGAGGAGGATCTCGGAGTAGCCGATGATCGCGTTCATCGGCGTGCGGAGCTCGTGGCTCATCTTGGCGAGGAACGCGCTCTTCGCCTGGTTCGCCTCCTTGGCGGTGAGCATCATCTTCTCGAGCTCGACCGTGCGGTCCTTGACCTTCTGCTCGAGCGTGCGGTTCACGTCCTCGAGCATGGTGTTGATCTCGGCCAGCCGCGCGCGGGCGCCCTCGGCGTTGTCCTTGGCCACCAGCAGGTCGGCGTCGCGCTGCTGGATCGTGCTCAGCATCGAGTTGAAGGCGTCGACCAGCGTGCCGGTCTCGCCGCCGACCCGGGTCTCGACCCGGACATTGTAGTCGCCCTCGATCGCGACGCGCCGGGCCGCCTCGGCGAGGCGCGCGATGGGGTCGGAGATGCCCCGCTGGAAATACCGCGACGCGGCGAGCGCGAACAGCATCGAGAGGACGAAGAGGATCGCCATGCCGCGCAGGGGCTCCTGCATGCGCTCCCACACCTGCCCGCGGAACTGGCCCTTGAGGTAGAGCGTGCCGATGATCTGCCCCTCGTAACGGATCTGCCGGAAGATGGTGACCGTGCTGGCCGAGAAGTTGAGCGTGGTGCCCTTCGCGAACGGGATGAATTCCTCGACGCCGGGCCGGACCCACTTGGCCAGAAGCTTGTTGTCGGCGGAATAGACGGCGGCCGCGACGATGGTGGGGTCGGAGTCGAGCGTGCTCAGGCCGAACTCGGTGGCCTTGGGATCACGGGAGAGGATGCTCGTCACGCTCTGCACCTGCAGGCGCTGCACCGTCTCCATCGAGTCCTGCATCTGCTGGATGACCCGGTACCACTCGACGACGATGTAGCCGCCGAACGCCATGACCAGCGTCACCGCGCAGATCGAGGTGATCAGCAGCGTCAGCCGCCAGCGTAGTGCCATCCGGTTAAACATGATGGATGCGGAACTCCGCGGCGCGGTCGGGGCCTGGCGCGTCCCGAAGGACGTTGGTCAGCGATGTTAGGGGGATCACCATCAGCAGCGGAGAGGGCGGAAAACTTTCGTCCCCACTACGCTCGCGAAGCTTGTGACTGTCAAACGATTCTACGCGCCTGGCCGGCTGGGAGACCCCGTCCGCCATTCCGGTTTCTTATGGCGCCCGCCGTCAGTGCGGTCAGGCCTAGAAATGCAGGGTCAGCCGGGCCTCATTGAGGCCGAACGTGATGCGGTCGCGGGTGAGGCTGACGATGCGAAGATAAACCGGCGCGCC
>CAZUQB010000392.1:0-3141 GCA_964622405.1 uncultured Opitutaceae bacterium
GACTACATCCTCACCATCCGCGTCGACTCGTTCAACGACCGCATGGAGGAGCGCAAGCTCGCCTCCCTGGGCAAGACGATCCGCGCCCGCACCATCGAGCTCTCCGCCGTGGCCAAGATCACGGAGGTCGCCACCCAGCGCGCCATCGCCAGCACCAACTTCAAGGTGTCGAAGCGCGACTCCGAGAACCGCTCGGACAACACCACCCAGCGGGTCGGCGAGGGCTCGGATGACCTCATGATCCAGGCCGTCTCCGAGATGGCCGGCAAGATCGCCGCCCGCGCCGCGGACGTCGTCTCGCCCGCGCGCGTCATCGGCAAGCGCGACAACGTCGTCACGATCAACCGCAACGACCAGTCCGGCATCAAGGTCGGCCAGGTCTGGGAGGTCTTCGCGCTCGGCGAGGAGCTGGTGGACCCCGACACCGGCGACAAGACCCGCGAGGAGGTCCTCGTGGGCAAGGTGAAGATCACGCGCGTCACCCCGCAGAATTCGCAGGGTGAGACGATGTCAGACACCGGCATCGAGCGCGGCGCGATCGTGCGTCTCGCCGGCGAGCCCGCCGGCGACGAAAACTGAGCCGTCCCTTCCCCGTCACTGCCGGCGCCGCCCCCGCGGCGCCGGTTGTTCTTTGCGTTTTTCCAGCTTCCAGCATGAACCACCAACCCTCCAAAAACACACTCCCCGGACGTCAGCTGATGGGCCGGGTTTCGAGCGCTCTCGCGCTCTTGCTCCTGCTCGCCGGCTGCCAGACGTATGAAGCCCAGACCGAAGGTCTCGCCCAGGCCAACAAGGCCGGCAGCCTCGGCTCCGCCGTCGTCCAGGCCGACCAGCAGGCGAAGGCCGGCGCTGGCTCGAAGGACGAGCTGATCTTCCGCCTGGAACAGGGCGCCGTCCTGCGCACCGCCGGCCTGGCCGACCCGACCCAGGTCCCGGACATCCGCCCGCCGGCTCCCGAGCCGAAGAAGGGCGAGCCCGCCCCGGCCCCGCTGCCCCCGCCGTCCGCGGCGGAGGTCCACAGCCACTATCTGAACCGCTCCATCGCCGCCTTCGACCAGGCCGAGGAGAAGGTCAACGCGTGGGAGGAGGAGGCCAAGGTCAAGGTCGGCGCCGAGCTCGGGGCCGCCCTCACCAACCAGGCCAGCCTGCCCTACCGCGGCCGCGCCTATGACAAGGTGATGATGAACACCTACAAGGCGCTGAACTACCTCTCGCTCGGCGACAAGGACAAGGCCCGCGTCGAGCTCAACCGCTCGCTGCAGCGCCAGCGCGACGCCGTCGAGGCCAACGCCAAGCGCATCGCCGCCGCCCAGGAGGAGGCCGACGCCGCCCGCGAGGGCAAGGTGAAGGACGAGAAGGGCAAGTCCGCCTCGTACGACACCAACCGCGCCACCAACGACGCCCGCACCGGCCCCGCCCTGCAGGCCGCCCTGAACGAGTCGATCGCCAGCATGAAGCCCTACGGCGACTACGTGAACCCGTTCTCCGTCTTCCTCGACGGCCTGTTCTTCACCATCCTCGGCGAGAACGGCTCCGACCTCGAGCACGGCCGCAAGTCCTTCGAGCGCGTCGCCAGCATGGTGCCCGAGAACTCCTACCTGAAGGAGGACCTGGACGCCGCCGCCAGCGCCGCCGAGGGCAAGGCCCCGACCGGCGTCACCTACGTGATCTTTGAGACCGGCTCCGCGCCGTCCCGCACGCAGGTCCGGGTCGACATCCCGACCTTCGTCGTGACGAGCAATCTCGCCTATGTCGGCGCCTCGTTCCCGAAGCTGGTGTTCGACGGCAACTACATTGGCGGCCTCGGCATTGCCGCCGGCGACAAGACCTACACGACCGCCACGGTCGCGAGCATGGACAGCGTCGTCGCCAACGACTTCAAGAACGAGTGGCCGACGATCGTCACCAAGACCCTCATCACGACCGCGACCAAGGCCATCATCCAGGCCGCGATCCAGAAGGAGCTGAACGACCGCGGCGGCTGGGCGGCCGGCCTGATCGGCGCCGCGGTGCTCTCCGGCGTCAATGCCAGCACCAACATCGCCGACACCCGCACCTGGCGCTCGCTGCCGAAGGAATTCCAGTACGCCCGCGTGGCGACCCCGGAGAACCGGGAGCTGACCCTGACCGCCGGAACCGAGCACAAGACCGTTGTGTTGGAACCCGGAGCGGTTAATGTTGTATACGTGAAGTCGGCGTCTCCGACGTCGCCGCTGCTCGTATCAACCTTCGTCCTCAAATGAACACCAGCAATCCCTCGCGACTCCGGGTGACCGGGTCCCTGTTCGTGGCCGGCCTGGTGCTGCTCCTCACGGGCTGCACCAACGTGAACACCTATGAGCGTGCCCAGTCACAGGCCACGCCCAACTATGTGGCCGACAAGCGGGTTATCACCGATAACACCCTCGCCGGCACCTTCCGCGTGGTTTCGATCAACCAAGGCACCGTCTCGGGCAACCTGCTCAAGATCCAGGCCACGGTCGAGAACCTGAAGAGCAGCCTCCGCACGCTGAACTACAAGTTCGAGTGGGTGGACGCGGAGGGCATGGCCGTCGACTCGCCCAACGAGACGTGGAAGGCCATCCAGTTCCAGGGCCGGGAGACCCAGACCATCTCCACGGTGGCCATCACCCCGCGCGCGGTGGATTTCCGCCTGAAGTTCCGCGAATAACCTCCTCCTTCAACCACCATGAAACTCACCAAGAGTTCCGTATTCACCAGCGCGCTGGCCCTCGGCGCGCTGCTCGCCCTCACCGGCTGCGAAACCGTCCAGGAAACCCGGACGGTCGACGCCAAGGGCCCCGAGGCCGTCAACACCTCGGCCATCAACTCCCAGGACTGGGCCAACGCCGCCGACCAGCTGGTCGCGTCGCTCCTCTCGAGCAACGCGCTCAACAACGCGCCGCGCACGCCCGCGATCCTCGCGGTGGACCGCGTGATCAACAACACCCAGCTGATGGTGGACACCGACCTGCTGATCAAAAAGATCCGCGTCGCGCTCACCCAGACGGGCAAGATCGCGATCACGAACACCATGGGCCTCGGCGAGCGCGCCGTCGTCGCCAGCGAGGCGGCCGAGCTCGAGGAGATGCAGAGCGGCAAGAAGGAGAAGGTCCTCGTGCCCGACTACACCCTGTACGC
>CAZUQB010000393.1:0-3115 GCA_964622405.1 uncultured Opitutaceae bacterium
CAGCGCCGCGAGTTCGTCGGCGATCGCGCGGTCGCTGCGGCAGCGGGGCATCTTGCTTTGGCCGCCCCACTTTCCGTGGCGGCGCATCCAGAGCTCGAACGTGCCGGGCGCCACGAGGCGCACGCGCGGCCGGTCGAGGCCCCCGCCCTTCCGCTTGCCTTCGTAATCGTCATTGGCGGCCTGCAGCGCTGCGTCGAGGTCGTCGACCAGTTCGCCCAGCCGCGCGACGCCGTCCGCGCCGGGCTTCAGCTCGATCCACCACTCATGCGCCCCGCGCGTCCGGCTCGCCGCGGTGTCGACGAACGTCGGCGCGACGTGGAAGTTCGCCACGCTCAGCCCGCGCGCCGCGCCCACCTGCGCCAGCACGTCGGTCAGTTCCTTCTCGATCACATGCTCGCCAAACGCGCTCAGCTCCAGCCGGGTGCGTCCGACATACATCAGCCGCGGCGGCGCGGCCGTCACGAACCGCACCACGTCACCGATCACGTACCGGCAGAGCCCGCCCGGAGTGGTCAGGAGGATCACGTAATCCTCGCCCGGCCGCACGCCCTCCAGCGGCACCGCGTGGCTCCCGAGTTCCTCGAGGCGCTGCTCGTCGAACGCCCGGCGCGGGAGGAACTCGTAGAACACGCCGGCGTCGGCCAGCAGCCGGAGGCCCGCCTCGGGCTCCGCGTCCTGCGCGGCAATGAATGCCTCCGACGCCGGGTAGACCTCGTGGAAATTGACCGCCGGCCCGACCAGCTCGCGGAGTTCCGCCGCGAAGGGCGCGATCGGCACGCCGCCGTGCACGAGGCACTCGAGGTTCGGCCAGAGCCCGGTCAGCGGCCGGCCCGCGCCCCGTGCCTGCAGCACCTCGCCGAGGATCAGCAGCCAGCTGGGGATGCCGGCGAGCAGCGTGATGTCCTGGCACATCGTGCGGCCGGCGATCGCCTGCAGCTTCGCCGTCCAGTCGCCCATCTGCGCCACATTCCTTCCCGGCTCGTACAGCAGCCGCTCCGCCCACGCCGGCAGGTTCAGCGCGGTGATCCCGCTCAGGTCCCCGGCCCAGGCGGCGAAGGCGCCGTCGCCCGGCAGCCGCGCCAGGGAGGTCGAGCCGCCGAGGAACAGGTGCCGGCCCTGGAACACGCGGGCATGGCCCACCCGGGCCGTGTAGCAGAACAGCGAGGCGAGTCCGGCCCGGCGGAAATGCCCCAGCATCGCGGGCGGCACCGGCAGGTACTTGGTCCGGCCGGAGGTCGTGCCGGACGACACCGCGTAATGCGCGCACCGGCCGGGCACGAGGAGGTCCGGCTCGCCGCGCTTCATGCGCTCGATCCACGGCGCGAACTGCTCGTAGCCACGCACCGCGACCCGCTGCCGGAACGCCTCGTAGGCCATCCCGCGCTCCACCCCGGCGGACCGGCCGAACTCCGTCCGGCTGAGTTCGTCGCGCCGCTCGCACCACGCTTGGCGCTGGCCGGCGCGGCCATCGTCGTCCTGCCGGAGGCGCCGGCGCACCCGGACGGTCTGCAGGCCGGCGCCAAGGGTGACGAGCGCGGCGGTGACGGGAGAGCGGCGTTGCAGCGTGGTCATGCGGCGGAGCGGAGGCGGCGCGACTTGAGGCGGGTGTAGAACGCCTCGAGGTGCGGCCGGAACTCGAAGGCGTGGAAGATCAGCGAGGCGTGCTGGACGGGCGCCGCGCCGGGCAGGGCGGTCACGACCTTCAGCCGGCCCGAGGGGAAATAGGCCCGGAGGCCGGCCTCGAAGGCGAAGCGCGTCGGCGAGCCGCGGTCGAGGACGGACTCCTCGCTCTCGGCGTAGAGCACGAGGACCGGCGCGGCGGTGAGCGGCAGCAGTCCGGGGGCGAAGTAGCTGGGCGGCGCGGGCAGCGCCCGCAGCGCCTGCACGCGCTCCCGTGCCCCGGCCGCCGTGACGCGCTGGATGGTGCCGAGCACCGCCTCGCGCAGCTGGCCGGCCTCCGGGGCGGTCATGAGCATCCGCAGCGCCGCCCGGTTCTTTGCGCCCGACTCGAACATGCGCGCAAAGATCACGCGCGAGTTCTCGACCTGCTTCTCGCCGGCCCCGGCCTCGAGGTGCGGCTTCAGCGCGCGGCCGACCAGGCTGCCGGGCTTGCCCGGCCCCGCGGCCAGCACGTCGGCCACGCAGGCCACCGGACTGACCAGCACGATCCCCGCGACGGGCGCCGTGCCCCCCGCCGCGCGGTCCCGCCGCAGCTGCTCCAGCAGCAGGCCGGCCCCAAAGCTGACGCCGAGGAGCACGGGCCGCCGGCCGGCCGCGGCCAGTTCGTCGGTGAGATCCGCCAGTTGGGCGCACACGAGATCGAGCGAGAATCCCGTCGCGGCATAGTTGACGTAAAACACGTCGCCGCGCCGCAGCAGCTGCTGGCGGAGCAGGAAGACCTGCTCGGTGGCGTCGGGGACGAAGCCGCCCAGCACGATGGTCGGCTGGCCGCCGCGGCCGCGCTCCACGAGGATGGTCGCGCGCTGGTGCAGCCCGGCGCCGGCGCAGCCCAGGATCCCGTCCTGGCGGTGACGGACCACAGGTTCGTGCGGCTGGAGGTGACGCGGGTGCCGGCGATCCTCGGCGCTCCGCATCAGCGTGTGCAACGGGCGCACCGGCGAGAGGCGCTGCAGCGCGCCGAGCAGGGCCAGGGCCGGGGTGAGGGTGAGACCGAACATGTGCGCGATGCGACGCAGCGGCGGCTAGTTCGCAAAACGAAAAGCGCGGCGGCACCGAAATATCACGCGGCCGGCACGCGGGCGTAACACCGCGGCGGATTCACGCGATTGTCACCTGGCCGGCACCGGCCCGCCACGCGTCGCGGCCACGATCGCCGCGCCATGCGCCTTGCCATCGTCACCGAGACCTTTCCGCCCGAAGTAAACGGGGTGGCCATGACGTTCGGCGTCATCGCGCGCGAGCTCGCGCGCCGCGGCCACGCGGTGACGGTGTATCATCCGCACCGGTCCGACCGGCCGGTCCCGGCCGAGGCGACCTACCGCGCCGTCAGCCTGCCCGGCCTCCCGATCCCGGGCTACCCGCAGCTGCGCCTGGGCCTGCCGGCGGCCGGCCGTCTCCGCCGGACGTGGGCGGCGGAGCGGCCCGACCTCGTGCA
>CAZUQB010000394.1:0-3114 GCA_964622405.1 uncultured Opitutaceae bacterium
GTGGTGCTCGACGGTCGCGCGCTCGTGGTCGACCCGGGCGCCGAGGTCTACAGCTTCCGCACCTTCAGCACGCACCGCTACGACAGCCCGCTGCTCAACTCCTACGGGCACCCGGTGCCGCGGGTGGCCGGGCGCCTCCAGGAGGCCGGGCCCGAATACCAGGCGCGGGTGCTGGCCAAGGAGTTCACCGACGACACCGACCGTGTCGTCCTGGACCTGCGCTTCGGGTACGACGTGCCGAACCTGCGCCGCCTCGAGCGCGAGCTGGTGTTCGACCGGCGCGGCGACGGCCTGGTGACCGTGACCGACCGCGTGGAGTTCTCGACGCCGGCGGCGTTCGAGTCCGCGCTGATCACCTTCGGCGAGGTCACGATCGACGGGACGCGGGTGCGCCTGGCCGACGGGCCGGCGACGGTGGTGGCCGAGGTCACGGCCGAGGGCGCCGAGCTCGAATTCGTCACCGACACCATCAGCCAGCCGCCGCACCCGAAGCGGGTGGCCCTGCGCTGCCGGGGCGAGGTGCACGCCGCCACGATCCGGACCGTGCTCCGGCCCGCCTAGCGCAGGTCAGGCCATCAGCCCGCGGAACACCAGGTCGGTCGCCTGCGCGACGCGCAGCGCGCGATTGCGCGGTGTGTCGAGGTCCATGCCCAGGCTCGTCGCGAGCGAGTAGTGGTTCGAGTAGTAGATGAAGCACAGCGCGATGAAATTGATCACGAGGTGCTTGATGTCACGCGGCTCGCGGAAAATGCCCTTGGCCACGCCCTCCTGGATGATGGCGCGAAAGCGGTCCATGAACGGATTCTTGTTCACCAGCTCGGGGTGGCGGCTCAGGTGGCGCCCCTCGGCGAGGTTTTCCCAAAGGAGGAGCCGGACAAATTCCGGGTTCGCATCGAGGAACCGGAAATTCGCCTCGAGCAGGTGCCGCAGCTTCTCGTCGGGCGGCGCGGATTCCTCGAGCGCCTGGATCTCCACCTTGGCGAGGCGGCTGAACACCTCGACCAGGGCCGCGAGGTAGATGTCGTTCTTGCTGCCAAAATAATGGTAGACCATCCGCTTGTTGGTCCGGGCGAGGCCGACGATCTCGTCGACCGCGACCCCGTGGTAACCCTTCGCCGAGAACAGGCGGATGGCGGCGCGAAGCAGGCGGGCGCGGGTGCGTTCGGGGTTGCGCTTGGCGGGAACCTTCGCGGACATGGGGCTTTCGGCTAGGCTGCGGTTTGCGTCCCGCAGGGCAACTCCTGAATGGCCCCGTCGCTCAGGCGCCGAGCACCTTGTAAAACACCGTCGTGCCGCACGGCCGCCCATCCGGCCAGAGCGCGAAATCCGGAATCAGGCCGCAGCGCTCCCACCCCAGCCGGTCATAGAGCCTCTCCGCCTCGCCGCCGGTCACCGTGTCCAGCACCAGGAGCGTCTTGCCCTCGGCGCGCGCCACCGCCTCCACCGCCGTCATGAGCGCGGCCGCCAGGCCGCGCCGACGCGCCCGCCGGTGCACCAGCATCTTCGCGACCTCGGCCCGGTGCGGCTGGTTTTCGGGCAGCCGCAGGACCAGCTGCACCGTCCCCACGATCTCGCCGGCGGCGTCCTCCGCCACGAGCACGGCGCGATCGCCCCGGGCGACGTCGTCCGCCACGCCGCGCCAGAAGGCGTCGGCCTTGGCGCGGGTCATCGGATGCATGAAGGACACCGAGGCCCCGCCCTCGACACAGTCGATCAGGACGCCGCCGAGGCCGCGCCGCTCACGCTCGCCGATCGCGGCCAGCCGCCGCACCCGGTAGGCCGCCGCGTCGCTCATGCCCCACCCTTGGCGCCGGCATAGCGTTCCACCCGGACGTCCGCCGTGATCGCGTGCGCGAGCATCCGCTCGACCTGGCACTGCCGCGCGGTCACGCGCCCGACCTCGACCGACGCCTCGCGGGTCATGCGCTGGTAGGTGACGGTCTTCAGGAACTTCCCGACCCAGACGCCGCCGGTGTAGCGCGCGGCGCGGCTGGTCGGGAGAATGTGGTTCGTGCCGATGGTCTTGTCGCCGTACGCGACGGTCGTTTCCTCGCCGATGAACAGCGACCCATAGTTCCGCAGCCGGGAGAAATAGAAATCGCGGTCGGCGACCTGGAGCTCGAGGTGCTCCGGCGCGTAGTCGTCGCAGAGCGCGACCGCCTCGTCCGGGCTGGCCGCGACGTAAATCCGGCCGTTGGCGGCCCAGCTCTGGCGGGCGATCTCGCGGGTGGGCAAGACGGCGAGCTGGCGCTCCACCTCGGCGAGGCACTGGCGGCCGAAGGCCTCGCTCAGGCAGATCAGCGCGATGCCGCTGTTCGGGTCGTGCTCCGCCTGGCCAAGGAGGTCGCACGCGACCAGGGCCGGGTCCGCCTGGTCGTCGGCCAGTACCATGATCTCGGTCGGCCCGGCGAGCAGGTCGATGCCGCAGCGGCCGAAGAGCTGGCGCTTCGCCTCGGCGACGAACTTGTTGCCGGCGCCGCAGAGGATGTCGACGGGCGCGACGACGCCCATGCCAAAGGCCATCAGGGCGAGCGCGGGCACGCCGCCCAGCACGAAGATCCGGTCCGCGCCCGCGGCCGCGATGGCGTGGATGGTCGCGGGAAAGTGGCCGCCGCCGGCCACCGGCGGCGTGCAGGCCGTGACCTGGCGCACGCCGGCCACCTTGGCGGGGATGATGCTCATCTGGGCCGAGCCGAACATCGGGTAGCGCCCGCCGGGGATGTAGCTGCCGACCGAGCCGACCGGCACGTGCCGGTGGCCGAGGATCACGCCGGGCCGGATCTCGACCTCGAGCGGCAGCAGCGTGGTGCGCTGCGCCTCGGCAAAGGCCCGGACGTTGCCCTGGCAATAGCGGGTGTCGGCCACGACCTGCGGCTCGAGCCGGGCCGTCGCGGCCCGGATCTCGTCGGCCCCCAGCTCGAAGCTCGGCGGCGACCACCGGTCGAACTGCTCGCTGTACCGTCGCACGGCATCGAGGCCGTGCTTCTCCAGGTCGAGCAGCATCGCGGACACGACGCTCGCGGTTTCCGGATCCTGCTCGAACAGCCGGTGTCCACCGTCCTTCACGATTTTCATCCCCGCCAGCGCACGCCGCCGCGCCGCCGGGCTCAACGG
>CAZUQB010000395.1:0-1592 GCA_964622405.1 uncultured Opitutaceae bacterium
CCGTCTCGACGTCCGCCGGGGTTTGTGCCGCAATCGCGCCATGACCCTGAAACTCCTGCGCCTCGCGGGCGCCCTTCTCCCGGTCCTGTGGGCCCTGCCGGACGCCATCGCCGGCCTCTCGGCCGAGGAACAGAAAATCGTCGCCTACGTCGATGCGCACCGGGACGAGTTTGCCACCGACCTCGAGGGCGCGGTCCGCATCGACAGCGCGACCGAGCACCTCGCCGGCGTGCGCCAGATGGGGGAGTTCTTCGTGGCCAAGTTCGGCGCGATTGGCCTCGACGCCCGGTTCGTGCCCCTGCCCCCCGAGACCGGCCGCGCCGGTCACTTCGTGGCGGAGCACCGGGGAAACCGCGGCCGGCGGGTCCTGCTGATCGGTCATCTCGACACCGTGTTTCCGGGCACCAATTGGAGCCTTGAGGGAACGCGCGCGAACGGCTCCGGCATCAACGACATGAAGGGCGGCGACATCGTGCTGCTCCACGCCCTCAAGGCCCTCGCCGCCACCGTGGGCCTCGACGGGATGCAGCTCATCGTGGTCTTCACGGGCGACGAGGAACTGCCGGGCCGGCCCCTCTCGACCGTGCGGCAGACCCTGCGCGAGGCCGCCGCGCGCAGCGATGTCGCGCTCGCCTTCGAGTCGGCCGTCGGCCTGACCGGCACCGTCGCCCGGCGGGGGCACGTGACGTGGAAGCTGGTCACCCAGGGCGCGACCGGGCACTCCTCGGGGATCTTCTCGTCGCTCGACGGCAGCGGCTCCGTGTATGAGGCCGCGCGCATCCTCCACGAATTCCACGACGAACTGCGCCGCCTGGACGGGATCACGGCCAACCCTGCGCTGATCGCCGGCGGCACCCCGGGGACCATCGAGGGCAACGCTGGGACCGCCAGCGGCAAGCCGAACATCATCGCGCAGCGCACCGAGGTCGTCGGCGACCTGCGCTTCATCAGCGCCGAGCAACTCGCCGACGCCCAGGCCCGGATGCAGGCGATCGTCGCCCGCCACCTCCCGCGCACTTCCGCCGAGCTCACGTTCAACGAGGGCTATCCCGCCATGCCGCCACGACCGGAAAACTACGCGCTGCTGGCCCAGCTCGACCAGGTCAGCCGCGACCTCGGCACCGGCGCGATCACCGCCTTCGACCCGCGCGGCCGGGGCGCCGGCGACATCGCGTTCGTTTCGCCGCCGCTGCCCGGACTCGACGGACTCGGGCTCGACGGCCAGGGCGCCCACACCGCGCATGAATCGGGCGACCTCTCGCCCGCCCCGGATCTCATCAAGCGGGCCGCCCTCCTCATTTATCGGTTGACCCGCTAGCCGCTGCGTCAGGCCAGAGCGGTGTAAAGGCCCCCGACACCGCAGCAAAGAGATCCGACGTTTTTATGTCCTGATGAACAGCAAGATACCTGCAATACGTAAAAATTCTTATTCGTATCCTGCTGATATCCAAGGTTTGACCCACTCCCGGTCGGGGAACCGGTGCATTCCATGCTGAAATGCCACAACCCCGATGTCGGTTTCCCCCCGAAACTATCAAGTCCTGAGCGGCTCGTGACGAACAGGACCTGGATCGCATGTCACCCTTTTACCA
>CAZUQB010000395.1:1692-3107 GCA_964622405.1 uncultured Opitutaceae bacterium
TATCCGACCCGGCGCGCGATCTCGGTCATGTTGAGCTCCGAGTGCCGCACGAGCCCGCGGGCGAGGCTCAGCCGGATCTGTTTCAGGCGTTTCATGGGGGATTGGCCCACGGCCTCGCGGCACGCCCGGGCCACGGTGTTGGGACTGCGGCCGAACACCGCACACACCTCCCCGAGCGAGGGCGCGCGGTCGATGCGCTGCCGCGCCCACGCCTCGATGTCCCACCAAAGCTTTCCACCCGGCCCGCCGTCCTCACGCGCGGTCGCCGGCCGCGCGATCGCCGCCAGGAGGGCGAGCAGCTGCGACTGGCACCGCCAGTTCCGCTCGGCCGAGGGCGCCGAGCGCCAGGCCTTGAGTAGCGCGGCAAAGGTCTGCTCGAGGCCCGGCGGCGCCGTCACCAGCCGATGCTCGAAGTCGGGCGGCGCCAGCGTCGAGGCGGCGAAGTTCACCGAGTAGTAGATCCAGGGTGCGCGCCGCACCCGGCCCTCCACCCACTCGTCCTCGTGGTACCACACCACCGCGCCCGGCCGGAGGAGCTGCCGGCGCCCGCCGCTGACCTGCTCGACCTCTCCCGCCACGACCAGGTGGATCAGATGCCCCGGCAGTGAGGTGGCCGTGAATGCATAACCTCGCTCGCGGCGCTCGAACCGCTCCACCAGCCGGATGCTCTCGAGCGGCGACGGACCGACGGCCGGGGGATTTGTCATGGCGTTTTCTGCTAAACACTCCTTCTTCCCTGCTAAAGACAAATCCCGTCGCAGGCGCTACGCTGGCGGCGCCTTACCTATGAAACCAAAGATTCCCGCCGGGCTCGCGGCCCGTTATGAGCGCGACGGTTTTGTCATCCTGCCTGACATCCTGCGTGCCGAGGAATGCGACACCCTGAAGGCCGAGGCCCGGCGCGTGCTGGACCACTTTGCGCGGCCCAAGGCCAGCGTACACCTCCACATGGCCGCCACGAGCCCGGTCTTTCGCGCGCTCTCCGAGGACCCCCGCATCGTCGGCGCGCTGCGCGCGGTCATGCCGCACGGGGTGATGTTCCTGAGCGACAAGATCGTCTACAAGTCGGCGGACAAGACCTTCGCGACGCCGTGGCACGTGGACTTCTTCTACTGGCTCAACACCCGGCCGAAGCTCTCGGTCTGGATCCCGCTGGACGACGCCACGGCCGACAACGGCACCCTCACGGTGGTGCCCGGCAGCCACCGCCGCGACTGGCGCATGGTGAAGAAGACCCTCGCGAGCGGCGATTTCGAGTACGAGATCGCCGGCGGCACGTGGAAGGACGGCGATGTCGTGACGTGTGCGATCCAGCGGGGCACCGCGATCATCTTCTCCGACCGCCTCGTGCACGGCTCCACCGCCAACACGGCGGGCCGCGACCGCTACGCGATCATCAGCACCTACCACGCGCC
>CAZUQB010000396.1:0-3100 GCA_964622405.1 uncultured Opitutaceae bacterium
GCTTCGACATCGCGCGCTTCGGCGCCGAGGTCATGCGCTTCTCGCCGCGCCAGTCCGACTGCATGATCGTCGCCGGCACCGTCACCTACAAGATGGCGACCGCCGTCCGCCGGATCTACGACCAGATGGCCGAGCCGAAGTGGGTCATCGCGATGGGCGCGTGCGCCAGCTCGGGCGGCATGTACCGGAGCTACTCCACGCTGCAGGGCGTCGACCGCATCATCCCGGTCGACGTGTACGTCAGCGGCTGTCCGCCGCGGCCGGAGGCCCTGCTCGACGCCCTGATGAAACTCCAGGGCAAGGTCCGCCAGGAGCGCGCGGCCACCAACCTCCTCAGCGCCTAACCGCCCGCCTTTCCGCGCATGTCCGCTCCCGCCGCCGTCACGTCCGCCCTCTCGGCGCAGTTTCCGCAGGTCACCCCGCGCACCAGCCTCGACCATGAGGCGATCAATGTGCCGGCCGGCGACGCGCTCGCCGTGCTCCGGGCGCTGCGCGACGCGCACGGCTTCGATTTCCTGGCCGACCTGACGGCGATCGACTGGGCCGAGGGCGCGACGCCCCGGTTCACGATCGTCTACCACCTCCGCTCGACGGCCACCCATGCCTACGTCCGCGTGGCGGCCGACTGCCCGGACAACGCCGCGCCGGCCATGCCGAGCGCATGCGGGCTGTGGGCCGCGGCCGACTGGCACGAGCGCGAGGTCTACGACATGTTCGGCATCCGGTTTCCCGGGCATCCCGACCTGCGCCGCATCCTGATGTGGGACGGCTACCCGCACCATCCGCTGCGGAAGGAATTCCCGCTGGCCGGCGTCGAGACGGAGCTGCCGGACGCGGCGATCGCGGCCGAGACCGGCGCCAAGGTGATCGCGGCGCCGATGGCGGGCGGGCCCTTCGTGGCGTCGCCGGGCGAGATCAACCTGACCGAGGCCGAGCCCCGCGCCAAGGACGAGAGCTGGAACGAGGGGCGCGCCAAGCCGGCGCAGGACTGAAGCACCGACCATGGCCACCGAAATTTCCTATCCCGATTCCGCCGCGAAGGCCGGCTCCGGCTTCGAGACCGAGAAGCTCTCCCTCTCGATGGGCCCGTCGCACCCGTCGACCCACGGCGTGCTGCGCCTGCAGCTGGAGCTCGACGGCGAGGTCGTCACGAAGTGCGAGCCGGTCATCGGCTACCTGCACCGCGGCGACGAGAAGATCGCGGAGAACATGACCTACAACCAGTTTGTCCCGTACACGGACCGGCTGGACTACATCGCCCCGCTCGCGAACAACATGGCCTACGCCATCGCGGTCGAGAAGCTGGCGAAGCTCGAGGTGCCGGCGCGCTGCCAGGCGATCCGCGTGCTCACGGCGGAGATGGCGCGCCTGTCGTCGCACCTCCTCGGCCTCGGCGCGTTCGGCATCGATACGGGCGCGTGGACGGTGTTCATGTACACCTTCACCGAGCGCGAGAAGCTCTACCGGCTGTTCGAGGAGCTGACCGGCGCGCGGTTCACGACCAGCTACAGCCGCATCGGCGGCGTGGCGCGCGACATTCCCGACGGCTGGCTGGACCGCGTGAACGGGTTCTGCGACCAGTTCCTGCCGATCCTCGAGGAGATCCTGAATCTGCTCACGCGGAACAAGATCTTCATGGACCGCACCGTCGGCATCGGCGTCATCACGAAGGAGGACGCGATCGCCTACGGGCTGACCGGCCCGAACCTCCGCGGCTCCGGCGTCGGCCTCGACCTCCGCAAGGACCGGCCGTACTCGGGCTACGAGCAGTACGAGTTCGACGTGCCGGTGGGCACGACCGGCGACAGCTACGACCGCTATCTGGTCCGCGGCGAGGAGATGCGCCAGTCGGTCCGGATCATCAAGCAGGTCATCGCCAAGTTCCCGGGCGGCAAATGGTACGCCGAGGACGCGAAGCGGATCTTTGCGCCGCCGAAGGACAAGATCCTCACCTCGATGGAGGAGCTCATCCAGAATTTCATGCTCGTGACCGAGGGCCCGCAGATGCCGGCCGGCGAGGTCTACTTCGAGGCGGAGAACCCGAAGGGCGTGCTGGGCTTCTACGTGGTGAGCAAGGGCGGCGGCGTGCCGTGGCGCCTGAAGATCCGCGCCCCGTCGTTCTGCAACCTGTCCATCCTCCCGAAACTCTGCGTCGGCACCATGGTGTCCGATGTCGTCGCCATCCTCGGCTCGCTCGACTTCGTCATGGGCGAGTGCGACCGGTGAAAGCAGTAGCGAGCATCGAGTAGCGAGTAGCGAGCATGACCCAATCCTCAATCACTCTCATTCGCGCAAAGCGCTCAGGTAGCCTACTCGCTACCCGCTACTCGCTACCCGCTACGCGGCAGCCACTACCCGCTACTCCCGAGCAATGAATCTCCAGTCCGCCACTCTCCAGCGCATTGACGAGGTGATCACGCATTACCCCGAAAAGCGGAGTGCCACGCTGCCGCTGCTGCACCTGATCCAGGAGGATCTGGGCTACCTGCCCGAGGACACCGAGACCTGGGTGGCCGCGAAGCTTGGGCTGCAGCCGATCAACGTGTATGAGGTGGTCACGTTCTACCCGATGTTCCGCCGCAAGCCGATCGGCCGGCGCCACATCAAGGTCTGCCGCACGCTGTCGTGCGCGCTGATGGGCGGCTACAAGACCTGCGAGACCTTTGAGCAGGAGTTCGGCGTCAAGGCCGGCCAGACCACGGCCGACGGCGAGGTGACCGTCGAGTTTGTCGAGTGCCTCGCCAGCTGCGGCACCGCGCCGGTGGTGCTGATCAATGACGACCTGCACGAGAAGGTCGACTGCGCCAAGGCCAAGCAGCTCAGCGACCAGATCAAGCGCGAGGCCCAGGGGAAAGTAGCGAGTCGCAGGTAGTGAGTACCGAGCATCCCGAACCTCGATTCCAACCGATCCTGACCACCGCCCACCGCCGCATGCTCACCGAGACCCGCATCATTTTCCAGCACATTGACGAGCCGGGGTACACCAACGACCTCGCGTGCTACGTCCGCCACGGCGGCTACGAGGTGCTGAAGCAGGCGGTCGCGCGCAAGCCCGCCGACCTCATCGAGGAGGTCAAGAAGTCCGGCCTCCGCGGCCGCG
>CAZUQB010000397.1:0-3092 GCA_964622405.1 uncultured Opitutaceae bacterium
TCCTCGAGGTGAACGGCCGCCACGCCGGCTGCGCCCATGGCGCGCACCGTCTCGGTGGGACTGTCCCAACCGGTGTCGATGTCGACCAGCAGCGGCAGGTCCACGCGACCGGTGATCCGCCGGGCATCGGTCAGGACGTCTTCCAAGGTCGTTTCCCCGGTGTCAGGAATGCCAAACGAGTGGTTCGCCACCCCCGCGCCCGAGAGATACAGCGCCTGGAAGCCGGCCCGGCGCGCGAGCAGCGCGGCGTATGCATTGATGGCTCCGACGATCTGCAGGGGCCGCTCGGCCGCCAGCGCGGCCCGGAAGCGGGCACCGGGGGTGGGGGCGGAACTCATGAGGCGAAACTTGGCGCGTGCGACGCACCGTGTCCAGTGTCTCGCCGGAAAACTCCCGCCCAGGACCCGAAGGAAATTCTCACGCGACGGAGCCGGGCCGCGAAACGATTCGTCATTCCCCGGCGTCTTCCCCAAGCTGACCCCGATGCTCGCCGTCACCGATCTCCGCAAGTCGTTCCGTTCGCCCGAGGGCGAGACGGTCGAGATCGTCCGGGTGCCCGCCTGGTCGCTGGCCGCGGGAGAGCAGGCGGCACTGCGCGGCGAGAGCGGCTCGGGCAAGACAACCTTCCTTCACCTCCTCGCGGGCATCCTGGCGGCCGATGCGGGCCGGGTGCTGATCGACGGTGCGGAGATGACCGCGTTGAGCGAGTCGCGGCGCGACCGCCTGCGGGCGGAGAAGCTCGGATACATCTTCCAGACCTTCAACCTGCTGCAGGGCTACACCGTCCTCGAGAACGTCGTGCTCGGCATGTCCTTCGGGCCGCGCGGCGCCGACCGGGTTCATGCCAGGGCCCTGCTCGAGCGGGTGGGGCTCGGTCACCGGCTGGATCACTTTCCGCGCCAGCTGTCGACCGGCCAGCAGCAGCGGGTGGCGGTGGCGCGGGCGCTGGCCAACCACCCGAAGCTCGTGCTGGCCGACGAGCCGACCGGCAATCTCGACCAGCGCCACGCCCACGAGGCGCTCGGGCTGATCCGCGAGGTCTGCCGCGAGAACGGCGCTGCCCTGCTCCTGGTGAGCCACGATGAGGACGTGCTGAAGGAGTTCTCGGGCGTGAGGGACTTCCGGAGCATCAACCAGGCGGTGCACTGATTCGCTCAAAAAACCAAATGCTAATGGCCAAACGCCAAATGAAGTCCTTCGACCCAGCTGACCGGCGGCGCGCTGACCGTTTGGCATTTGGCGGTTTGGAGTTTGGAGTTTCGCTCCCGTGACCCTTCCCCTCATCGTCTACCGCTCGCTCCGGCAGCACGCGCTCTCGACGCTCGTGACGGCCGGCAGCATCGCGCTCGCGTGCGGGCTGCTGATGAGCGTGTGGACGGTGAAAACCCAGTCGGAGGTGGCGTTTACCTCGACCGGGACGACCTTTGACGCGGTGCTGGGCGCCCGCGGCTCGAAGCTGCAGCTGGTGCTGAACGCGATCTTCCACCTGGAGGCCTCGCCCGGAAACCTTGCGTACGCGGACTACGAGTACATCAAGCGGCACCCGGCGGTGAAGGCGGCGTTCCCGATCGCGGTGGGCGACAACCTCCGGGGCTACCGACTGGTCGGCACGCTCCCGGAGCTGTTTACCGACGTGGAATTGGCGGGCGGGCGGAAACTCGCGGTCCAGCCCGGTGGCCGGTGGTTCGCCGCGGAGGCGCACGAGGCGGTCGTGGGGAGCTTTGCGGCGGCCCGCCTCGGGCTAAAAGTGGGCGACACCTTTCATCCCTTCCACGGCCTCACCTACGACGAGCGGAACCAGCATGCCGAGACCTACACCGTGGCGGGCGTGCTCCTGCCGACGAACACGCCGATGGACCGGGTGATCTGGATTCCGCTGCATGGATTGCAGACCATGACCGGGCACGATCCGCGGGCGGCGACGGATGTGAGCGCGGTGCTGGTGCAGCTGCGGACCCCGACGGCGGGCTTCATGCTCGACATGATGTACAACAAGCAGGGCAACCGGCTGACCTTCGCCTACCCGGTGGGGGCGATCATCGCGGAGCTGTTCAGCAAGATCTCGTGGTTTGATCGCGTGCTGGAGTTGGTGGCCTACCTGGTGGCGCTGGTGGCGGCGGGCTCGGTGCTGGCGAGCATCTACAATTCGATGAGCGCGCGGCAGCGCGACCTGGCGATCCTGCGGTCGCTCGGCGCACGGCGCCGCATGATCTTTGGCGCAGTGGTGTGCGAGGCGGCAGCGATCGGCGTGCTCGGGGCGCTGGCCGGGTTCGCGGTGTATTTTGCGCTGCTGGCGGCCGCCGCGGAAGTGATCCGTACGCAGACCGGCGTGGTGCTGCAGGTGACGCAGTGGCAGCCGGTGCTGGCGGCCTGTCCGCTCGCCATGATCGCCCTCTGCGCGCTAGGCGGCGTGGTGCCGGCGTTCAAGGCCTACCGGACTCCCGTGGCGTCGACGTTGGCGCCGCTGTCCTGAGCTGGATCAGGTGGTTGAAAGTTGAAGGCTGAGAGCTGAAAGGTTGATGGCCCTGCGATAGGGCAGCGCCGTTTGGCCTCGTCGCCGATGGGTGACGGTGCCTGGTGGATTGAGGGGTTGGGCCCTTGGGTCGGGGTGCTTTGATTGGTGATGCTTGTCTTGCAGCCGCATCGACCTGGCTGAGGCGAAAAAAAAGGCGAGACCTTGCGGTCCCGCCTGAAAGGGAGTGAAAGAGGCGGCGGTCAGGTGCCGTTGCCGTCGTACTTGATCTCCGTGACCTGGTCGTTCGCAAAGAAGACGTAGAGCTTGTCCTGTTTCATGTCGGGTACGTTGAGCTGCCCCATCCCGTAACCCTTACCTGCGCCGAATCCGAAACCGATGGGCATCGTTGCGTCCGGCTGTCCGGCATGCGCCGGCGTATTGACGGCCGTGAGCATGGGGATGTAGCCCGGGGTGTCGGGGTTGTTGAGGTTGTGCTGAGCTTCCGGACCCTGGCGCGTAAAGATGACGTAGGTCCACATCTGCAGCTTGCCGAGCGACGTGTCCTTGGTCTGCACGGCCGCCGGCTTGCCCAGCGCCATGTAGACCATGTCGGAGGTGAACCCCTTGACGATGGTCC
>CAZUQB010000398.1:0-3086 GCA_964622405.1 uncultured Opitutaceae bacterium
TCGATGAAAAGGATTTGATCGAGCGCTATCTGCCCCTCGTCCGCAATGTGGTCGACCGGATCAAGCTCAACGTGCCCGCGCACGTCGACGCCGACGACCTCTACAGTGTGGGCATCACCGGCCTGATCGCGGCCGTGCGCAAGTTCGACCCCGAGCAGGGGCACACTTTCGCCAGCTACGCGGCCATGCGCATCCGCGGCGCCATCCTCGACGAGCTCCGCCGGATGGACTGGTGCCCGCGCCGAGCCCGCGCCCGCGCCCGCAAGCTCAAGACGGCGATCAACGACGTCGAGCAGAAGCTCGGCCGCGCCGCCTCCGACGACGAGGTGCGCGACTCCCTCGGCCTCAATGCCAAGGAGTACGCCAAGTGGGTGGAGGAGGCCAAGCCCGTGACCTTCATCAACATCGACCAGGAGTCCGATGCGGAGGAGGGGAAGGGCGGCTCCCTGCATGAGCTGCTGGCCGACGAGAACGACGTCACCGGCCGGGACAACCTCGAAAAGGAGGAGTTCGTCCAACTTCTCACTCAACGGATCGCGGAACTGCCCGATATACCGAGAAAGATCATTGCCATGTACTATTATGAGAATCTCCGGCTGGCCGAGATCGCCGCGGTCTTCGGGCTGACGGAGTCGCGGATCTGCCAAATCCACGCCCAGACCATCCTTGGCCTGCGGGCGTACCTGCAGCGCGTCCGCGAGCGCTGAGGCGCCCACCCGGGCCCGGAGCGTTTTTCTCATGCTGATTCTGGTCGGAGCTTTCGTCGTCCTGGCGTCCACCCTCGGCGGGTTCATCCTCGCCGGCGGCAACCCGCTGGTGCTGCTGCATGTCTCCGAGTTTGTCGTGATCCTCGGCGTCGCGCTCGGCGTGCTCATCATCGCGAGCCCGGGCCACGTGCTGAAGGAGATCATCCACAAGCTGAAGGGCGCGATCAGCGGCAAGGCCGCGACGCGCGAGGAGTACACCGACCTCCTCAAGCTGCTCTACGAGATCTTCATGGTCGGCCGCCGCAACGGCCTGATCGCGCTCGAGGAGCACGTCATGGATCCCCAGAAGAGCAGCATCTTCCAGAAGTACCCGGACATCCTGAAGCACCACGAGCGGATCGAGTTCATCTGCAACGGCCTCAAGCCCGTCATCGACGGCAAGATCAAGCCCGACCAGCTCGAGGAGCTCATGCACGCCGAGCTGGCCGCCAAGACGAAGGAGGCCGAGCATCCCGTCCACATCCTCCATCTGGTCGGCGACTCGCTCCCCGGCATCGGCATCGTCGCCGCCGTGCTCGGCATCATCAACACGATGGCCGCGATCTCCGAGGGCCCCGAGAAGGTCGGCGAGAAGGTCGCCGCCGCGCTCACGGGCACCCTGCTCGGCATTTTCGTCGCCTACGGTTTCGTCAACCCGCTGGCCAACCGCGTCCAGTTCAACAACGCCTCCGACGAGCTCTGCTTCAAGTGCATCATGCAGGCCGTCGGTGGGTTCGCCAAGGGCCTCGCCCCGCTGACCGCGGTCGAGATCGCCCGCCGCTCGCTCGACAGCTCCGTGCAGCCGGGCAGCGCCGAGCTCGAGGCCGCGGTGAAGAACCTCGGGCCCGCCAAGTAGGCCCCCCGCGCCATGTCTGGTGGAGCCTGGAAAGTCGCCTACGCGGACTTCGTGACCGCGATGATGGCCCTGTTCATGGTCCTGTGGATCTCGGCCCAGGACCAGAAGATCCTGATCGCGACGTCGGAGTACTTCCAGAATCCCTTTCACTCGCCCGTCAACGCGACCTCGGGCGTGCTGCCGTTCAACAGCAACCAGACCACCAAGAGCGAGGGCCGCGAGCAGGGCAACGAGAAGGAGTCGGACCGGAACAAGCACATCGAGATGACGTTCCTCAACACGGTCGCCGCCGACTTCTACCGCCTGCTCCACCTCGACGAGAATCTCGCCGACAAGCCGATCGACATCCAGGTCACGTCGGACGGCCTGCGCATCACGCTCTTCGACCGGGCCCGCCGCCCGCTGTTCAAGGACGACTCCACGGAGTTCACCGAGTGGGGCAAGTTCATCATGCAGAATCTCGCGTGGATGATCGACCGCCATCACTTCCGCGTCACGATCGACGGCCACACGCGGGCGCCCGCCAAGCTGGTCGCCAATGACGACCGCGGCTGGGAGCTGTCCGCCGCGCGGGCCAACGCCTCGCGCCGCCTGCTCGTCTATTACGCAGTCGAACCCGACCTCATCGAGCGGGTCACGGGCTACGCCGGCACCAAGCCGCTGCCCAACGAGAAACCGACCGCCGACTCGAACCAGCGCGTCACCCTGAGCCTCGCGCTCGGGTCCAAGGGGCGGGAGGACAAGGACAAGAAGGAGCCGACCCCGGCCCGCCCGCCGGCCGCGTCCGGCACCGTCGCCGCCCTCGCCGAACCCCGCGTCACCCCCGTTTCCAAACCATGAAGCCCTTCCTGCACGGCAAGAAGACCCTGAACGTACCCTCGCTCCGCCAGGTCTCGGCTCCGCCCCAGGCGCACAAGCACGTGGGCCTCGTGGCGCATGCCAAGGCCGGGGCGCCGGTTGACCTGGGCGCCGCGCCGTCGGTCGAGGTCATCAAGGAGGGCGACAAGGTCGCCCGCCTCGTCGTGACGTGCAGCTGCGGCGAGAAGATCGAGATCGACTGCATCTATCCCGTCGGCGCCTGAGGCGCGGCGGACTCCCGGCAAATCCTGCCGGGTTGGAACCCGGACCAGGGGGCAGCTGGTCCTAGGCTGGTTGGAGAAAAGTTTAATCTACGACAAACCAGCGAGTTAAGAAGAAGCCACCGAGTTCGGCACACGGTTGGCTTTAGGGGAGCCCCATGAATATCGGACTCTACCAAAGTGCCTCCTCGCTTTCGGCGTTGGAGCGTTGGCAGGATTCCGTGGCCCAGAACATCGCGTCGAGCCAGATGACCGCGTACCGCAAGCGCACGGTCAACTTCTCGACGGAGAGCGCCGGCGAGATCCAGAGCGATCCCCGCGGCCGCGTTGGCCACGACGGCGGGCAGCCGATGATCTTCCCGAAGGTCAACACGGGCATCAACTTCGTCACGGGCGAGACCCAGC
>CAZUQB010000399.1:0-3084 GCA_964622405.1 uncultured Opitutaceae bacterium
GCGCGAGGCGTGGTTCGCGAAGGACCCGATCGAGCGCTTCGCCGCGCAGCTGCTCGCGCGGCCCGACGTGACCGCGGCCGACCTTGCCGCCGTGAAGGCGCGCGTGGTCGCGGACATCGACACCGGGGTGGAGCAGGCAAAGCGCGCCCCGCAGCCCACGCTGGCCGACCTGGCCACCGACGTCCTCGCCTGAGGCCTCCGCCATGGGCCCGCCCGACCAATTCACCCTGACCGAGTCCGAGCGCCGTGCCGCCGCGTCATTCTATGCGGACCAGGGCTATTTCCTCGCGCCGCCGGTGCTGCCGGCCGACCTGCTGGCGCGCGTGCGGCGGCGAATCGACGCGGTCTATGCCGGCGAGTATGAGACGGGGATTCCGCCCACGGGCAACCGGCCGGGACGGAGCGCGCCGCCGACGCGGCTGGAGAAGATCGACAACGCCCACGTCTCGGACCGGACCATCCGCGAAGTCGTGAGCCACCCGGCGGTCGGGCAGTGGGCCGCCGCCCTGACCGGGGCGCGCTGGGTCCAGGTGTTCGCGACGCAGCTGCTCATCAAGCCGACCGGCGGACAGGACGGAGGGAATGTCGGCTGGCACCAGGACTACGAGTACTGGGACGCGGCGCTGGAGGGCGACCTGTTCACCGCGTGGATCGCGATCAGCGACGTGACGCCCGCGTCGGGTCCGATGCGCTTCGTGCGCGGTTCGCACACGTGGGGCCTGCTCAAGGCCGGCGATTTCTTCGGCTCCAACCTCGACGCGATCAAGCGGCGCATCCAGGGGCGGCACGGGGACTCGGCCTGGCAGGAGGAGGCGGCAGTGCTGCCGCCCGGCGCCATGAGCTTCCATCATCGCCTGCTCGTACATGGCAGCGGCCCGAATGAGTCCGCCACGCCGCGCGTGAGCTTTGCCGTGCACCTCCGCACGGAGCGGTCGCGCCTCAAGCCCGGTGTGAGGTGGCAGGACGTTCCCTATCTCAACGACCTCGATAACCCCGAACTGAGCCCGGTGTGCTACCGGGCCGCTGAAAGTTGAAAGATGAAAGTTGACCGAATTGAGGCGCGAATGACCGGCCTGCGTCAGGATGACAGTGCCGGGCGCGCCGACCGACCTTCAACCGACGGCTTTCAACCTTCAACTCACTGATTCGACCAACCATGAAACGACAAGGCATCGCAGAGGCGCTTCGTGACGCGATCACGGAGGAAATGACGCGGGACCCCAAGGTGTTCTGCATCGGTGAGGACATCGGCGTCCCGGGCGGCTGGGGCGGCGCGTTCACCGTCACGCTCGGGCTTTCCGAGAAATTTCCCGGCCGGATCATCGACACGCCGATCGCCGAGCTCGGCTTCACGGGCGTCGCCGTGGGCGCGGCGATGATGGGCATGCGGCCGATCGCGGACGTGCAGTACGGCGACTTCCTGTTCCTCGCCAGCGACCAGCTGATCAACAATGCGGCGAAGATGCGCTACATGTCGGGCGGCGCGATCAAGGTGCCGATGGTCATGCGCGCGCCGGTCGGCGCCACGGGCCGCGGCTCGCAGCACGCGCAGAGCATGGAGCGCTACTTCACCGGCGTGCCGGGCCTGAAGGTCGTGGCGGTCTCCACGGCGTTCGACGCGAAGGGCCTGCTCAAGGCCGCGGTGCGCGACGACAACCCGGTCATGATCTTCGAGCACAAGCTGCTCTACGGCTCCAAGGGCGCGCGCGCCGAGCCCGGCGCGGTCGACGCGACCAGCGAGATCCCGGACGAGGACTACGTCGTGCCGCTCGACCGCGCGGCCGTGCGTCGTGCGGGAAAGCACGTCACGATCCTCGGCTGGCTCCTGATGGCGCACTTCGCCCAGCAGGCGGCCGAGATCCTCGCGCGCGAGGGCATCGAGGCCGAGGTGATCGACGTGCGCAGCCTGTCCCCGATCGACTACGAGACCATCGGCGCCTCGCTGCGCAAGACGGGCCGCGTCGTGATTGTCGAGGAGGGGCCGAAGACCGGGGGCGTCAGCGCCGAGATCGCGGCCGGCATCATGGAGCACTGCGCCGACGCCCTGATGGCGCCGGTGGTCCGCATCGCCTCGGCGGACGTCCCGGTGCCCTTCACCCCGGTGCTTGAGAACGCCTACCGCCCCGACGTGCCCCGCATCGTCGCCGCCGCCCGTCAACTGGCGCAGCAATAGCGGCCGGGACGGCCGGGACGGCCGGGTCGAAAGTCCAAGGTCGCAGGTGACAGGTCCCGTCCGCGGCTCCGCCGCCGCCAACCGACCTTCGACCTTCGACTTTCGACTTTCGACCTTGGCCCTCCTCCCGATTTCCTCCGTTGCCTCCCGTTCAATCCCAAACAGCATAGTTTTCCCCGCCATGATTACCCAAGCCCAGTTGAAGCAGTGGCAGGACGAAGCCTACGGGTTCTTCCGCAAGGCCGGCCTGGTCATCACCCCCAAGGAACACGCCAACATCGAGATCGCCGACTTCGGCCTGAGCGAGTTCACCCGCTCCGGTCTCGGCGTGCTGGTGTACGTCAACACCGCGCGCTGCTGCGCGAAGGAACTCGCCATGTGGCCGCGCCAGACGTGCCCGGAGCACCGGCACCCGCCGGTGAAGGACAATCCCGGCAAGGAGGAGACGTTTCGGTGCCGCTGGGGCTCGGTCTACCTCTATGTCGAGGGCACGCCGGCCGCGAAGCCGCATTGCCGCCCGCCGGCCGGCCGCGAGGCGAGCTACACGGTCTGGCACGAGGTCGTGCTCAAGCCCGGCGACCAGTACACGATCATGCCGAACACGAAGCACTGGTTCCAGGCGGGCGACGAGGGCGCCGTCGTCTCCGAGTTCTCCACCCGCAGCACCGACGAGAACGACATCTTCACCGACCAGGACATCGGCCGCGCGACCAAGGTGGTCTGAGCGGCGGGTCCGGGACTCTTACAGGAGGCAACTGAGGGAACGGAGCGCGACGGGCGGGTCGAAAGTCACAGGACGCAGGTGACAAGTCTCGTCCGCGGCTCCGCCGCCACCCGCCGCCGTTCGACCTGCGACGCACGGCTGTCTGATTATGAGTTGTTGAGATTCAGCAGTTCGCAGAAGTCGGTTT
>CAZUQB010000400.1:0-3073 GCA_964622405.1 uncultured Opitutaceae bacterium
CTCGAGTCGTTCAACGCCGCGCTGCGCGAGCTCGATCCCGACGTGATCGAGGGCCACAACCTGTTCAAGTTCGACCTCGACTACCTGCGCCAGCGCTGCCGCCGGCTCAAGGTGCCGTGCGCCTGGGGCCGCTACGGCCAGAAGGCGTCGTTCCGGCCCAGCCGGCTGAAGGTGGCCGAGCGCTGGATCGATTTTCCGCGCTGCGACCTGCCGGGCCGCGCCGTCGTGGACACCTACCTGCTCGTCCAGCTGTACGACATCACGACCCGGGAGCTGACCTCGTACGGCCTGAAGGAGGTCGCGGTGTTCTTCGGCATCACCGACGAGGACAGCGCCGAGCGCACCTATCTCGACGGCGCAAAGATCCACGCGGCGTTCGTGCACGACCGGGCGCGGTTCTGCGCGTACCTCGAGGACGATCTGCGGGAGACTGAAGGGCTGGCCGACCAGCTGCTGCCGACCTATTTCGAGCAGGTCCGGTCGTTTCCGACGCTGCTGCAGGAGGCGACCATCCGCGGCGCGACCTCGAAGATCGACCTGCTGTTCCTCGAGGAATACTACCACGCGCGGCAGGCTTGTCCCGCGCCGCCCGAGGTGGCCCCGTTCGACGGCGGCTACACCCGCAGCTTCCAGGAGGGCGTCTTCCGTCATGTCCTCCACTACGATGTCGCGTCGCTGTACCCGAGCCTGCTGCTCCACATGGGACGGAACCCGCGAACGGACACGCTCGGCGTGTTCATCCCGCTGCTGCGGCGGCTGCGGGAGTACCGCCTGAGATACAAGGCGCTCGCGCGCACGGCGCCGACGGAGGAGGAGCGCTTTGAGGCGCAGGCGCGGCAGGCGAGCTTCAAGATCCTGATCAATTCCTTCTACGGCTACCTCGGGTTTTCCGGGGCGCGGTTCGGCGACGGCGAGCTGGCCGCCGAGGTGACCCGGCGCGGCCGCGAGCTGCTGCAGGCGCTCATCGCGGAGTTCGCGAAGCACGACTGCACCATCCTCGAGGCGGACACCGACGGCATCTACCTCTCGTCGCCGAAGCACTACGCGAAGCCGGAGGGCCTGCTGGCGCTGGTGGCCCCGATCCTGCCGGAGGGCATCGAGCTCGAGCACGACGGGAAGTACGAGGCGATGTTCTGCTACAAGATGAAGAACTATGCCCTGTACGACGGCCGCAAGGTCACGCTGCGGGGCAGCGCCCTTCGTTCGCGCGGCATGGAGCCTTACCTCAAGAAACTCAGCGACCAGCTGATCACGTTCCTGCTGGGCGCCTCACCGCAGTCGCCGCTGGAGCTGATCGAGGACTACCGCCGGCGACTGCCTGAGCGCGCCGTGCCGGTGGCGGAGCTGGCGAAGAGCGAGACGCTCAACCAGAATCCCGAGATGTACGAGCGCCTGATGGCCGAGGGCGGCAAGCCGCGCCGGGCCTCGGCCGAGGCCGCGCTGCAACTGACCCCGCGACCGCGCATGGGGGAGCGGGTCAGCTACTACATCACCGCGAAGGCGAAGGGGAAGACGAGCGACTGGCAGCGGGCGCGGGCGCTCGCCCTCTACGACCCGGCCGCCGCGCCGTACGACCCAACCTACTACCTGGACAAGCTCGAGGACTGGATCGAGCGCTACGGGAATTTCCTGGGTGTGAAGCCCATGCCGGGTGGACAGGCGGAACTGTTTTAGATCAAGCGCCGAAGCCAATCCAATGTGGGCGGGGTGCCCTCACCCCGCGTGGATTTCGATGGAGGGTGAGGGCACCCGCCCCACATTCCTATCCCCGATTGCCCGCCGTGCGGCGGGCCACCCAGTCAACGATCGCCGAGTCATGGTTCTCGTTCCGCCACACGACGCTCAGGAATTCGGCCGGCAGGATGTCGTGCGTGCGGAAGAAACGCCGGTCGCCGCCGCAGCTGTACATCAGGGTGGGCGGGAGTTCGCCACGCAGCTTGGCCTTGGCCTTCGGGATGATGCGGGGCAGCCACTCGATGCCGCGGACCGCGTCGGTCTTGGCGGGCATCTTCGTCTCGTCGAGCACCGTCTTGGAAGCGTGACCGAGCTGGACGTTCAGGAAGTAGTCGCGGCGGATCAGCTCGATGGCGAGGGCGTTGTCGTAGCCCGGCTCGCCGCCGTTCACGTGGTCCTCGGCGTAGTCATAAAGATTCTGCGCCGTCAGGCCGTTCGCCGCCAGCCACGCGAGCTGCGCGCGGTCGAAGAACGTGGAGGCGTCGCGCTGGCCCTTCTGGTACAGCGCGACGGCGTGATCGTAGAGCGCGCGAAACCGCGCGGCGAATTCGTAATGGGACATTTGAGCCATGTCCCAAAAGGAAGGATCGGCGCGCGAAATGCAAACCGGGCCCGTGACTACGGCCGCGCGGTGAAGACGAACTCCTGCCGCGCCGGGACGGCCACCGGCTGGCCGCGGCGCGTCGGGGGCGCGAACCGCCACTGGGCCAGGGCCGCCGCCGCCGGGCCCACGCATTTGGGATCAGTGGCGCTCACCAGGACCGGCAGCCGCGGGCGGCCCTCCTCGTCGATGACGAAGTCGATCACCACCCGGGCGCCCGCCGAGGCGGCCGGGGTCGGTGGCGTCACGGTGTGGACCGCGGTGGGCGGCTGGTCGAGTTCGTCCGGCCGGCAGAGCGTGGTGACGAAGGGCACGTCGCGGACGAACGCCGTCAGGGAGGCGACCGTCGACATCGGATTCATGGTGATGACCGCCCCGGCGGCCGCGAAGTGGAAGTGCACCTCGCCGCAGGCGCTGATCGGCTGGCCGTTGCGGCGGGCCGGCTCGTAGCGCCACTTGGAGAGTGCATACTGCGCCTCGTCGGCGAGGGCGCGGTGGGTGAAGCGCGTGACGAGGGAGTCGGTGAGCTTGCCGTCGGCGTTGACACTCACGACGACCCACACGTCGCCCTGGGTGACGGCATCCAGCAGGAGCGCGGGCGGAAACTTCACCTCGACCGTCTGCTCAATCTTGAACGGAGTCAGCGTCGCGGCGGGAGCCGCGTCCGACCTGGCATGGCATAACAAGGCCCCGGCGACCACACCGAGGGCCCACAGGCGGGTGGTCTTCATGGCAGGT
>CAZUQB010000401.1:0-3071 GCA_964622405.1 uncultured Opitutaceae bacterium
ATTGTAAACGAGCAGCCCGCGTCGCATGGCTCTGGATGACGGAGCGGGCGGGGAGACGTCAATTCTGGGGCGGGGAGGAAACGCCGGACATCGGACGCCGAAGGGGAGAGCCGGTTGGAGCGTCACCGGCTCGGGGAAAGGGTTGCCTGCAGAGTCGGGACGGGTGGTATGGGTAGCAATGAAACGGATGATCCACGCGCGCGAAGGCGTCGGGGCGGCGCTGCAGCTGGTGCAGGAAGGAGGCCGGCCGCTGAAGCGCGTGTTGGTCGAGTGGCCGTCGCTGATCCTGGTGCGATTCGGCCGGAAACGGATCCGCGCGGGGACTCAGGTGATCACCGCCTCGGCCGGCGAGATGATGGCGGTGGCCGGCGGGCAGGAAGTCGAGGTGGCCAACCTGCGGCCCGAGCGCGGACCCTACCGCGCCTGGTGCCTGGCGTTTGATCCGCAGCTCTGGAGCGAGGGCGCCGATCCGGCGCCCGCGGCCCGCCGGATTGGCCAGGCCCTGACCGTCGGGCGACCGCCGAAGTACCTGCTCGCGGCCTTTCGCAGCGCCATGCGCGCGTGCGACGAACGCCGCGGGCCGCCGCTCCCGATCGCGCGCCACCAGCTCCGCGAAGTGCTCATGGGACTGGGCCTGCTGGGCGGACGATTCGACGTGCGGCAGCTGGGCAGCGTGTCGGGCCGGGTGCGGCGGCAGGTCCGCGCCGATCTCGCGCGCCGGTGGAAGTCGGGCGAAGTGGCGCGGTCGCTGGGCATGAGCGAGCCGACGCTGCGCCGGCGGCTCGAGCGCGAGGGGACCACGTTCCGCCGGCTGTTGCGCCAGGTGCGGATGACCAGCGCGCTCACGCTGCTGCAGTCGAGCGAGCTGTCCGTGATGCAGGTCGCCGATGCGGTCGGCTACGAGAGCGTCTCGCAGTTCACGACGCGTTTCCGCCAGTACTTCGGTCAGAGTCCGGGCCATCTCCGCGATTGAGCGGATCGGGCAGGGGAATGAGCGAATCGGGAACGCGGGGGCGGGCGGATTCTGTCAGGATCACGGCGGAATCGAACCGCTCCACCATGAAACTCCGTCGTCCCGAAACCCAGCTGGCCGGCTGCGTCTGGCTGCCGCGCTTCATCGACAAGTGCCGCGCCCATGACGCCGGGGCGCTGCCGCCGGCGTACGCCCGCGTGTTCTGCCACCCGCAGGCCATCGACGGCTTTTTCCTCGCCCACTTCGGACTGACGCGGGAAACGGCGCTGGCGGCGATCCGGCGGGAGCGCGCCGATGAGGCCATCGCGGCCTGGTTTCGATCGCGGCCCGAGGCTTCCCCGGCGCGGATCCAGGCGTGGAACGACCTTGCCCCGCGGATCGGCGCGGCCGGTCAGCCGGGGGAGCAGGCGTTGCAGTGGGCGCTCACGCACCTCTACGGCGGGTGCCGCGAGCCGCGGGTGACGAGCGGATTCACCGCGATCGCGTGGGACGAGGGGTACCTCGACGAACCGGTCCCGCCGGTTCCGGCCGCACTTTCACCCATGATCCATGTCACCCGAGCCACGGAAGCCCAGCCTCGCAACTCGTTCGGTGTCGCGTTCGACCTGCTCGCGACCGGACCCCAATGCATGATGACCAAGATGCACTACCGGGTGGGGAATCGCATCCCCTTCCATGCCCACCCCAACGAGCAGATCGGCTACCTGCTCTTTGGCCGCACCCGGGTGCTGACGCGGGAGAGCGTCCATGAGCTGGGCCCGGGCGACACCTACGCGATCCCAGCGGGCGTGGAGCACAGCATCGAGATCGTCGAGGACGCGGACGAGATCCAGGTCTTCACGCCGCCGCGGCCGGAATTCCGTTGAGACGGCGGGCGGCGCCGCGAGAATCCGCCCGAACCCCGATGCCCTCGGCCGAGCAGATCGTGCAACGACAGCTGGACGCGTACAACGCCCGCGACCTGGCGGCGTTGCTCGCGGTCTATGCCGACGACGCCGAGTTCTATGAACATCCGGGGAAGCTGCTGGCGCGCGGCACGGCGGCGCTGCGGGAGCGGTTTGCCCGGCGGTTCGAGGAGCCGAACCTCCATGCCCGCCTGGTGCACCGCGTGGTGGCCGGGTCAATGGTGGTGGACCACGAGGAAGTGACGCGGACCTTTCCCGAGGGCCCAGGCCGGCTGACCCTCGTGATGATCTACGAGGTCGAGGGTGGGCGAATCCGCCGCGGGTGGAGCATCATCGGCGAGAAACGGCTCGACCCGCGGTGACTGAAACCCGGGGCCGCCCCGGGCGGGGTGGGGGCATCCCACCCACATCACACCCCCCCCCGGTTTTGGTTTAGGCGGGTGGGGCAAACTGGCGCAGTTCAGAGAGAAATGGAGGCTGGGGTGGGTGGGCGGGGCGAATTTCCCGCCGGCGTCAAAGTTTTGGTTGCTTTCAGGGCGGTGCGACCTATCACCTGACCCTCTTTTCCACTACGCCTGCCCTCAATTCCGGGGAGACAGGGGGAACGAAAACCATGAAACAACAGTTCAAACTCAACGTCGCCACGCGTGCGCAGACCGGCCGTAGTGCCTCGCGCCGCCTGCGCAAAACGAACTGCATTCCCGCGATTCTTTACGGGAAGCACACCAATCCGGAGTCCCTCTCGGTGGAAGGTGCGGAGTTCACCCGCCTGCTCAAGGCCGTCGCCGGCCGTGCGGTGCTGGTCGAGCTCGAGCGCGCCGACAAGCCGCTGAAGGCCCTGTCCTTCCTCCAGGAAGTGCAGCGCGATCCGATGACGGACCGCTACCTGCACATCGACTTCCAGGAGGTGAAGGCCGATGAGAAATTTGAGATTCGCGTGCCCGTCCAGGTCACCGGCGAATCGTATGGCGTGAAGAACCAGAGCGGCGTGTTGGAAATCAACGCGCACACCATCCGCATCCGCTGCCTGCCGAAGGACCTGCCGGAGTTCATCGCGGTGGACGTCACCGAGCTGAAGGTCGGCGAGACCATCAAGGTCGCCGGCATGAAGCCGATCGCGGGCGTCGAGTTCCTCGATGGCAAGGGCCAGCCCGTCGTGTCGTGCGTCGAGCCGGTCGCCGAAATCGTGCAGG
>CAZUQB010000402.1:0-3057 GCA_964622405.1 uncultured Opitutaceae bacterium
CCGGGATAGGCGGCGAGGCCCTTGCCGCTGGTGCCGGTGGCCAGGTGGACGCCGGACAAGTCGACGGGCACCACCCCGAGCGAGCTCACGCAATCGGCGCAGAGGCGCAGCCCGCGGCGGGCGGCCAGCGCCACCAGGTCGGGCAGCGGGTTGAGCATGCCCGTCGAGGTCTCGTGATGGACGCACCAGATCCAGCCGCCGCGCGGCAGGCGGGCGGCGAACCGGTCCACCTGCCGCAGGTCGAGCGGCTCGCCCCACGGCAGCTTCAGCGTGTCGAAGTGCAGCCGGGCGCGACGTGCCTCGGCGGCGAGCCGTTCGCCAAATTCCCCGTTCGCCAGGACGAGGCCGGTGGAGGGGTGGAGCGCCAGCTGCGCGGCGACGACCGCCGTCGCCAGCGACGCCGAGCCGGGCATGACCTGCACGTGGCGCGCGCCGGTGAGCTCGCCGAGCCGCTGTCGCACGTCGGTCATCAGGGCGAGAAACGCCGGGCCGCGATGCGACAGCGCCGGCGCCGCCAGGGCGGCGTCCACCTCCGGCGTGGTGCAGACGGGCCCGGGCAGGAGATTGACCGATCCGCCGGTGGCGGCCCGGCGCCGGGCCGGGCTGTGGTCGAGCGTCAGGCCGTAGCTCTCGAGCGTGAGGTACATCGGCTGGTACGGCGCCGCGACGGTGCCGACGAGCGGGCCGAACGGGACGAAACCCAGGTGGCGGTAGAGCTTGAGCTGGCGGGTGGTGCCCGAGATCACGGCGAGGTCATGGCCGGCCTCGCGGCACACGCGCGCGGCGAATTCGAAGAGGGCCGCGAACAGCCGGGTCTGCCGGTGGCCGGGCGCCACCGCGAGCAGGCGCACCTCGACCGGATGGCGGCCCGGCGGGAGGTGCTGGTCGAGCTGCGGGATCTTGGCGTCAAGCGAGAACGGCCGCCGGCTCCGCAGCGCCAGCATGGCCGCCAGCTGGCGCCCCTCGAGGGCGATCAGGTACCGGTTCTCCGCATGGAAACGGTCGACGAGGCGGCCGTCCGGGTTGCGGTCATGCTGGGGGATTTCCTCGACGAAGGTCTGGTAGTTGAGGCGATGGATGGCCTCAAATTCCCAATCCTGGTCGGCGACCTTCAGCTCGAGCGCGGGTGCGGGGTTCATGGGGTTTCGGGCGGGGTGGCGGCGCCGTTCGTCAGCTCGGCGCGGAGGTTGGCGCGGTGGGTGAAGATCACGAGGGCCGAGAGGAGCCCGAGCAGCGCGACTTCCGGCAGCGGGTGGCCGCCGGCCGCCGCGAGGATGGGGCCGAGGGCGAACGCCCCGATGGCGCTGAGCGTGAACCGGCGCGTCGCCGCGACCAGCAGGCCGCACGCGCCGAGCATCAGGCCGGCCACCAGCGGATCGAAGACGAGGAGCGCGCCGTAGGCCGTGGCCACGCCCTTGCCCCCGCGGAAACCGAGCTGGACGGGCCAGTTGTGCCCGGCGGTCACCGCGATCGCGGCCAGCGCGGCGGCCGGGTCGTTCCAGCCAAGGAGCCGCGCGGCGGCGACGGCGAGCGCGCCCTTGCCCATGTCACCGAGCACGGTGGCGCCAAAGCCCCACGGGCCGAGGAGGCGGCTGGCATTCTTCGCCCCGGCATTGCCGCTGCCGGTGGCGCGCAGGTCCTGGCCCGTGCGCCACCGCACGAGATAGTAACCCGTGTTGACGCAGCCGAGGAGGTACGCGCCCAGCGCGCCGAGCAGGTGCGGCCAGCCAAGGGCCGAGAGTGGGGCCGTCACGCTCATTGCCCCGCCATTCTACCCCTGGGGGCGCGGTCGGACCTAATTGATAAAACCAATGCCGCCGATTGAGGAGGCCAATCGATGCGCAGCGAAGGGCGTTGCCACGCCGGGCCCGGATCGCGTCAATGGCCCGGTGCCCATGAACATCCATCATCTGGAGCTGTTCTACTATGTGGCACGGCACGGGGGCATCAGCCGCGCGGTGCGGCACATGCCGTACGGCATTCAGCAGCCGGCGGTGAGCGCCCAGGTGCTGCGGCTGGAGCAGGACCTGGGCGTGAAGCTGTTCGAACGCCAGCCGTTCCGCCTGACCGAGGCCGGCCAGGAGCTCCTCGCGTTCGTCCGGCCGTTCTTCGACAACCTCGACGCGGTGGGCGTGCGGCTGCGGTCGCGCCTGACCCCGCAGCTGCGGATCGGCGCCTCGGAGGTGGTGTTGCGCGACTACCTGCCGGTGGTCACGCAGCAGCTCCGCAAGCTGCACCCGGACCTGCGCCTGGGCCTGCGGTCCGGATTTCAGCCCGAACTCGAGGCCTGGCTGGTCGATCGGGAAATCGACCTGGCCGTCGTGCCGCTGCGCTCGCGGCCGCCCGCCGGCGTGCAGACCCTGAAACTCATGCGGCTGCCGCTCGTGCTGCTCGTGCCGCGCCGGCTGAAGATCGCCGCCGCCGCCGAGCTGTGGCCCGGCGGCCGGCCCCGGCCGCAGTTGATCAGCCTCCCCGCCACCGAGACCCTGACCATCCTCTTCCAAAAGGGCCTCAAGCGCCTCGGGGTCACGTGGCCGGTCGGGATCGAGGCCAGCTCGATCGAGCTCATCACCCGCTACGTCGCGAACGGCGACGGCGTGGGCGTGAGCGTCCTGGTGCCGCACGTCGTGCGCCATCCCCGCGTGAAGATCCTGCCGCTCGACGGGTTTGCGCCGGTCGAGGTGGCGGCGCTGTGGACCGGGGAGCCGTCGCCGCTCCTGCGCACGCTGCTCGACGAGGCGCAGCGCTACATCCGCGAGAACTGGCCCAGCGCGGCGCTGCCGGACCGGTTGCCGGCGGCGGGCTAGGGTCGAGGGCCGAACATCGCGGGCCCGAAGCCGCCGAGGCGGAAAACAAAAAGGGCGGGCCCGCAGGCCCGCCCGGCAAACCGGAGACGTGGATCCGATCAGGACTTGGTGGCGGCCTCGTCCGGGATCCGCATCGCGTAGAAGCTGCGGTACACGAAGACCAGCGCGACGGCGAAGAAGAACAGGCCGATGCCGGTCTTGAGGTGCTGGTTGGTCATGGTCACGGCGATCTCGACGGCGAGGAGGCCGA
>CAZUQB010000403.1:0-3050 GCA_964622405.1 uncultured Opitutaceae bacterium
CGGCGCTGATCGACGGCGCGTCGCGGCTGCGGATCTGGTGGAGCGTGGTGCTGCCACAGGCCCGGCCGGCGGTGGCGACGGTGCTGATCTTCACGTTCATCGGCACCTGGAACGATTTCTTCGGGCCGCTGCTGTACCTCAACAGCCCGGAGAAGGCGACGCTCACGCTGGGCCTCAACCTGATGAAGACCCAGGTGCTGGGCTCGGGCGTAGTGGAGTGGAACGTCCTGATGGCGGCCTCGCTGCTCGTGCTGCTGCCGAACGTCATGCTCTTCTTCCTCGCGCAGCGCCAGTTCATCCGCGGGATCTCGATGGGGGCGGGCAAATGAGCACCGCGCGCACCATCCGGTTCCTGGCCGTGCGGGCGCTGCTGACGGCGACGGCCCTGCTGCTGGCCGGCTGCGGCCGGCCGGCGGGGGAGGACCGGACGATCGTGTACAACTGTGCGGCCAGCACGGCCGACATCGCTTCGCTGCAGCGCGACGCGCAGGCGCTGAAGGCGCGAACCGGGATCGACCTGAAGCTCAATCCGTTCAGCGGCGAGGAGAAGCTCTACGCGATGATCGCGGCCGGCCAGGCGCCGGACGTGTTCTACACCAACGGCGCGGTGCGCGACCGGCTGGCCGCCGAGGGCCGCGTGCTCGACCTGCGCCCGTTCGCGGCGCCCGATCCGCTGTTCGCCCGATTGCGCCCCGATGTGCGCGCGGCCGCGCCCTCGCTCGACGGCGGGATCTACAGCGTGAGCAACTGGACCCTCACCTGCGGCGTGTACTACAACCGCGCCGCCTTCGCCGCGGCCGGCCTGCCGCCGCCGCGACCGGACTGGACCTGGGACGAGTTTGTCGCCGCGGCGCGCCGGCTGACGGTGCCCGGCAAGGAGGGCGGACGGCCCCAGCAGTACGGCGTGTTCATCCCAGCGCATTTCGTCGAGGTCCTCGAGCAGATGAACCACGCGCCGCTGTCGCGGGACGCGCTGTTTCTCACCCTCCCGCCCGAGTCCCAGGAGGTGTATGCCGCCTATCTCGGGCTGATCCGCGACGGCCTGATGCCGGACATCCGCCGTGTCCAGGCCATGGGCATGCAGGCGGCGCAGCTGCTCCAGTCGGGCCGGGTCGCGATGCTCGTGGAGGCGGTGCCGCATGCCGGCCTGATCGAGACCCTCACGATCGACTGGGGCGTCGCGCCGCTGCCGCGCTTCGGGACGAAGGAGCCGCGCTATTTCCGCTCGGCCAGCGGCGGGCTGTCCATCAGCGCCGCGACGAAGCACCCGGCCGATGCCTGGCGGACACTGACGTGGCTGGTCGGCGAGGCGCCGACGTACCAGCCGAACCCAGTGCTGGCGGACGTGGATTTCGCCGGGGCCTGGGAGGCCAAGTACCCGCGATTGCGCGGGACCGGATTCCGCGAGGTCTGGAACCTCAGCGAGCAGCACGCCGGGGGCGATCCGCGGTTTTTCGTGCGGTTCGCGAGCTGGTCGATGGCGCCGGTGATGTCTCGGCTCCAGCCGTGGCTGGACCGGCTCTGGGCCGGCGACGCGACGCTCGACCAAGTGGTCGCCGCCGTGCCAGCGATCAACGCCGGCGTTCGCCAGGATCTTGAGCGGCTGGCCAAATCCTCGGGCCTGAAGCCGGCGTGGAAGACCGCGCTGGAGCAGGCGCTGATGGCGGCACCAAAACCGTGACCCGATGAAGGCTGCAGCAGAGTTTTCCTTCCAACGCACCAGCCGCGCCAGCGGGCGCATCCGCCTCGGCCGGCGAACCGTCGCCGAGATCCGCCAGCTCGAGCTGGTGAACTTCCGTCCAGTGGCCGGCGCCCCCGCGGTGGTCGGCCGCGAGGTCGGCATTCCGCTCTACTGGCGCCAGTATGCCAACCACCAGGACCCGGAGCGCCGGCTCAACTCGCACGCGCGGCTCGCGGTCCTGCGGTCGGATGCGGCCGCCCTGGTCCTCCAAGCGTCGGGCGCGACGCCTTCGCGCGGGGCGTTGAGCACGTATGAGGTCGAGTTCCGCATCGCCTCGAACCGGACGGTGACGGTCGAGGTGCGGGCCCGGCTGGAAATCCCGCCCGGTGGCGGCTGGCGAATCACGCCGCAGACCGACCATGGCGAACTGGCGTTCCTGACCCTGTGGCCGGCAGGCGTGTTCTCACCGACGGGCGCGGCACCCAAGCGCTTTCAATCCTGCCTGCTCCAGCATGGGGCGAAGGCTGAGGCCATCGTGCACCATCATCTCGAGAGCCCGGACAAGCAGCGCGTGCGGCTGCGTCCGGGCGACCGGTTCGCATGGGTGGCGGAGGACTGGAATCCGGTCGTGACGCTTCGCACGGGTGACCGCGCCGAGGCAGGGGTGTGCGCCTACATGTGGGACACGCACTTCGGCCTGCGCGCCGGGCGCGGTGCGCCCGTGACCCTCGCGCCGGGCGTGGTACGGACCGCGGCGTATGCGCTGGGTGTGATCGGCCGCGGTGAGGCCGTGCGCCTCCTGAAGTCGGCGCGGGCGCGATCGGCGGGCAAGGCGGCGAGCACGCCGATGTACACCGGAGGACACCACCATTTCCAGGCGACCTTCGAATCACTGGCCGCGGACGCCGCCAACACGGCGTGGCCCTGGCAGCGGGAGGTGACGGAGGGCCGGGTCACCGCAGTGGCGTTCGCGCGCGACACCCGGGTGGGCCGCGGCGACCGGTGCTCGCTGCGAATCCGGCACCAGCGGCCGGCGCGATCCTGCTGGCAGGCCACGACCCTGGGGCCGGCCTTTGGCGAGCCGGCGTTCCGCCCGGGTGGCCGCCTGCGCCTGACCGGCTGGGTGCGCGTAAGAGCCGCCGCGGGCCGGGCGCGACTGGTGCTGCGCCTGCACCGCGCGGGCCGCGGCAGCGTGTTTGACGTGGATGGTTACGAGGTCATGGCCTCCGGCGAGACGGCGGCCGTGCCGGGCTGGCAGCGCCTGAGCGTGACCACGCCGCCGCTGCGCCCCGCGCCGGATCGCGTGCACCTGCGCCTGGAATTCGCCGGGCGCGGCACGGCGTGGTTTGACGACCTGCGTTTCACGCGC
>CAZUQB010000404.1:0-3043 GCA_964622405.1 uncultured Opitutaceae bacterium
GCGAAGAAGACGTAGATCTGGGCGTTCTGGGTGCACCAGCCCTTGCCCGTGCCGGCGATCATCTCCTGGCACATGCTCCACGGATCCATCCAGCGGAAATCATCCTTCGGCACGCCACCCGCGTCGGCGAGCTGGATGCGCAGATAGCGCATCACCTTCTCGATCCGGGTGAGGGTGTCGTCCGTGTCCTTCACGCCGATCACCTCCCGCACGACCCGGTCGGCGGCGGCCAGGCGCTCGGCGCCGATGTAGCGGTAGTCGTCCGCCCAGTGACTCAGGGGATAGCGCGGATAGTCGCCCACCGGTCCTGTCGGATGAACGATATAGATGTCCTTCGCGCGCTGCATGCCGTTGCGCCGGTAGAAGCCGGCGTCAATCGGCGTGATGGCAAAGGTCAGGCTCGGCCCGAGCGCCGCCGGCACCGGCTCCATCACGTACGTGTGCTCGAAACTCTCGAGCGGCTCCTTCGTCGTGCCGCCGAAGATCGGACGGACCAGCGCGATCTTCGGGTCAACCGCCGGCAGGTCCTGCACGAACTTCCCGTCGACCAGCAGGCGCCACTTCTCGGGCACGCGGTTCCACGCGAGCACCGGGACCAGCACGTGACCCGCCTCAATGCGCCACTCGCGCAGGGTGGGGACGTCGAGCGGGACGTTGAGGGTGGTGTAGCTCGCCGGGAGAAACGAGGACTCCCAGTCGCGCTGGAAGAACACATACAGGTTCGCGCCGAGGAGGAGGGCGCTCAGGAGCGCCAGGCGGCCGAGGTGCTTGCGGTGGGGCAGGGTCATGGGCGGTGGCACCTCCAGCCAATCCCGGCGCCCCGCGCGTGACGAGAGCAAAACGCCCGAAGTAACTAGTGGGTATCAGAAGGCGCGGCCGGCGTCGCGAGGTCCGCCAGCATCGCGCGCCACGCCGCGTCCTCCGCCTCCCGCCGCCGCACCGCCTGGTACTCGGCCTCGCCGGCCAGCAGGATGAAGCCGAACAGGACCGCGGTGAGATAGCTTTCGTACCGCCAGATCGCGACCAGCGCGCCCGTGAGGGCGAGGACCTTGCCGAGGTGTGCCGCCCAGCGGGTGGCGCGCAGGTACGGCCAGCGCGTCGCGAGCAGCGCCCGGAGGATCCGGCCGCCGTCCATCGGGAACACCGGGAGGAGATTGAACGAGCCCATGATCAGGTTGGCATGCAGCAGCAGCTGGCCGAAGCCGGCCAGCGTCGCCGGATACTCGCCGTTGGCGGCGCCGAACCCGACCAGCGGCCACAGGACCGCGGCGATGACGAAGTTCACGGCGGGCCCCGCCAGCGTGATCAGGAGCTCGCGGACCGGCTGCCGGGGGATCCGGTCGAATTCCGCCATGCCCCCGATCGGCATCAGCAGGATGCGGCGCACGCCCACGCCGAAGCGCATGGCCGTCAGCGAATGACCGAGCTCATGCAGCACCACGCAGGCGAAGAACGCGACCAGCGTGGCCACGCTCCACGCGAGCTGCTCCCAGCCGCCGTCCCGCCAGCCCTCCAGCGCCACGTAGGCGAGCAGCAGCAGGAAACTCCCGTGGATCGAGAGCAGGATTCCGCGGATGCGGAACAAGTTGATTGACCAGCGGAGCATCTGAAATAATCAAAACCAGCTTTGCGAAAGCGCCAGACCAGTCTTTGGCGACTCGCGGGGCGAGCCCAAGTTCCATGACCGACACCGCCGCCAAGCCCCCCACGATCCTCATCGTCGACGATGATGCCGAGATCCGGTACTCCCTGACCCGGGTGTTCTCCTCGCGCGGCTACCAGGTGGCCGAGGCCGCCAACGGCGAACAGGGCCTGGCCGTGGTCAAGAAGGGCCCCGCGCCCGATCTCGTGTTTCTCGACGTGCGCATGGGCAGCGGCATGGGCGGCATTGAGACCCTCCGCCTGATCCGGTCGGCGAATCCCCGCCAGCTGGTCGTCCTGATGACCGCCTTCGGCACGGCGCAGACGGCGATCGAGGCGATGAAGTACGGGGCCTTCGACTACGTGATGAAGCCCTTCGACCCGCCGAAGGTGCTCGCCATCGCGGAAACCGCTCTAAAGGCCCACGCTGATCTCCGGGCCGCGGGCGACTACAAGCCGGCGCTCAACACCGAGGACTACAAGGAAGGCATCGTCGGCAACTCGGCGGTGATGCAGGAGGTGTTTAAGATCATCGGCCAGGTCACCGCCAGCGATGTCACCGTGATGATCACCGGCGAGAGCGGCACCGGCAAGGAACTCGTCGCGCGCTCGATCTGGAAGCACAGCCACCGCGCCGGCAAGCCGTTCATCGCCGTGAACTGCGCGGCGATCCCGGACAACCTGATCGAGAGCGAACTCTTTGGCCATGAGCGCGGCTCGTTCACCGGCGCCACCGGCCAGCGCATCGGCAAGTTCGAGCTGTGCGACGGCGGCACGATCTTCCTCGACGAGATCGGCGACATGGCGCCCGCCACGCAGACCAAGATCCTCCGCGTGCTGCAGGCCGGCGAGATCCAGCGCGTCGGCGGCACCGAGACCCTGAAGGTCGACGTCCGCGTCATCGCCGCCACGAACAAGGACCTCGAGGCCATGGTGAAGGCCAAGACCTTCCGCGAGGACCTCTACTACCGGCTCAACGTGGTCCGCATCAAGATGCCGGCGCTGCGCGAGCGCGCCGAGGACATCCCGCTCATCACGGACTTCTGCCTCCAGAACCTCGTCAAGCAGCGCAAGGCCCACGTCGGCCGGGTGTCGGCCGAGGCGCTCGCCGTGCTCACGCGCTACCCGTGGCCCGGCAACGTGCGCGAGCTGGAGAATGTGATCTACCGGAGCGCGGTGATTGCCCAGGGCGACGCGATCCTGGTGAAGGACCTGCCGGCGGAAATTCGCGGCGCCACGAGCACCGAGGCCGTGGTCACGGAGAATCCCGACGTCAGCTCGTCGCCTTTCGAGGGCGTGCGCCTGGCCAACGCCGAGCAGGTGGCCCTCGCCACCGCGCGCGTGGTCGCCGAGAGCGTGGCCGCCGGCGAACCCGCGCTCACCGAGACCCGGGCGCTGGATT
>CAZUQB010000405.1:0-3036 GCA_964622405.1 uncultured Opitutaceae bacterium
TCGCGGAAATTCATGGGACTCGGCGCCTCGCCGGGCCGGGCCTGCAGACGGCGCAGCGCGTCGCGTCCTCCATCGGCCCGTTCCATGTAAAGGACCACACCGCGGCCCGCCCGCGCGACCGCCGCCAGCGAGGCGGTGAGCGAGTGGTGGCTCTCCATGCCCTTGCCGCGAAACACGTCGCCAAGGAGGTTCTCGCTGTGGACCCGCACCAGGGTCGGCTCGGGGCCGAGCTCGCCCAGCGTGAAGGCGAGGTGATGCCGATCGTCCACGCGGCTGCGGAACACGTGCACCGTGAAATCCCCGAACTCCGAGGCAAACGGGCTGATCCCGGCCCGCTCCACCAGCTGCTCGCGTTGATGGCGGTACTCTATCAGGGCCGCGATCGACACCAGCTTCAGGCCGAACCGCTCCTTGAAGGCCACCAACTCGGGCAGCCGCATGGCTGCACCTTCGTCGTTGAGAATCTCGCAAATCACACCCGTCGGGGGTAACCCCGCCAGCGTCGCCAGGTCCACGGCCGCCTCGGTGTGGCCGGCGCGCTCAAGCACCCCGCCGGGCTTGGCCCGCAGCGGGAAAATGTGTCCGGGCTGGACCAGGTCCTCCGGACGCGTCGCCGGGTTCGCCACCAGCGCGATCGTCCGCGCCCGATCGGCGGCGCTGATGCCCGTCGCAATCCCGGCCGCCGCGTCCACCGAGACCGTGAACGCCGTCTGGTGCGCCTCGCGGTTTTCCTGGACCATCGGGCCGATGCCCAGGCGGCGCAGTTGCGCCCCGGTGGTCGGCACGCAGATCAGCCCGCGGCCGTGGCGGATCATCATGTTGACCGCCTCCGGCGTGACCTTGGCGGCGGCCATGAGGAGATCGCCCTCGTTCTCGCGACCCTCGTCATCGGTCACGATCACCATCTTCCCCGCGGCAATGTCCGCCACGACGGAATCGATGGAGTCGAAAGAGGCGGAGTGCGGGACAGTCATGAGCGCGGAAAGGCTGTCACCGTCTCGCCGCACCCGCAGGGTGTCAACCGCGGGCCGGTTCAACCGAGTCGTTCCTCAGGCCGGCACGCCCAGGCCGGTCAGCGGAATATGGAGCAGGCGTTCCGAGGCGTTGCCCATCAGGTAACGGGTGTAGTCGGGATGACCGGCATCGGTGAAGTCGCGGCCGAAGCGGTGGGCCCCGTGGATGTTGGTCGAAGGCACCAACAGGTCCGACGGCAGGCGCACGAACCGGGTTTCGAGGCAGTTGGCGTAGACCGTGTGTACCGCGACGTCGTGCGGATAGGACGCGGTTCCGCAGACCTCAATGTGCACCACGCCCTGGTCCAAAACCGCCCCAGAGAGGTGCAGGTGTCCGCTGAGGACGGCCACAACATGATGCCGGTGGGCCCGCACGATTTCCGCCAGCCCCGGCTCGCGCACCTGGTAGGAGGCAAAGCCGAAGGTCCGGGTCAGCACGTCCAGCTCGCGCAAAGGAACCAGCGGAACATGGCAGGCCACGATCACCGGGCGCGGGCCGAAGGACTCGAGGTGCTCCCGCAGCCGGCGCTCCCGCCGTGCCAGACGCTCTGGCGGAAGGTCGGGCATGCCGGTGCCCGATGCATCCACCACCACGAAGCCCAGACCGCGGTGCTCGAACGCGTAGTCAAAGCGGTCGCCAAACACCTCGCGGTAGGGAGCCTCCTTCTCCGGGTAGCCCTCGCCCTGCACGTTGTCGTGGTTCCCGACCACCGTGTGCGTCGGGATGGGCAGCGTGTCGAGCAGCGCCTTGAACGCCCGCAGCTCACGCCGGCGGTCGACCGTGTGCTGGTGGGTGAGGTCGCCGAGGTGGAGCACGAAATCGAGCGGCGGGAAGAAGCCGCCGCCCCGGATCGCGTCCAGCACCCAGTGCACACGCGCATTGGCCTGGTTGTAGGTCGGGTGGATCACCTCCGCCTGGGGCGACTGGTAATGGGTGTCGTTGAGCTGCAGGAATCGGAACAGCGGCTCGCCCTGCGGCGTCACCGTCCGACCTTCCTCCGGCACCACGGCTCCCGGGCCCGCCGTGGGCAGAAGCGCCGCGCCCGCGGCGGCAGTGGCGGCGGCAGCCAGAAACTCGCGGCGGGTCTTCATGAGACAGGCGATGGGCGCGGGAATCCTAGGCCGACGGTCTGCGGCTCCCGAGCCGGGCTTTCAGTTCCCGCCAGCGGGCGAGGCGCTCGGCAATCTTCGCCTCCCACCCCGCGGTCTTCGGCGTGTAGAGCGTGACCGGCTTCTCCAGATAATCCTGGCCGGAGATATTCTCCGGGTAATCGTGCGAATAGCGGTAGCCCTTGCCGTGCTGGTTCTGCCGGCTGGCCGCGCCACTCTTGTCGCGCAGGGGCTTGGGCACCGGCTGGACGGGCTGCTCCTTCAGCACGCGGTGGGCCTCGCCGAGCGCGAGCGTGGCAGAATTGCTCTTCGGCGCCGTCGCAATGTAGAGCGTGGCGTGGGCCAAGGTCAGCTCGGCCTCTGGCAGGCCGACAAAATCCACGGCATGGTGGGCCGCAACGGCGAGCGGCAGGGCCTGCGGGTCGGCGAGACCGACGTCCTCGCTGGCGAGGATCACGAGGCGGCGGGCGATGAACCGGGGGTCCTCCCCGCCCGCCAGCATCTTGGCGAGCCAGTACATCGCGGCGTCCGGGTCGCTGCCGCGGCAGCTCTTGATGAACGCCGAGATCGTGTCGTAGTGCTCGTCCTCGTCGGCGTCGTACCGGATACGGCGCTCGCGCGCAAAGACCTCGAGGTCGGCTTCCGTCAGGGTCGCCCCCTCGGCCAGGCCGAGCACCAGGACCTCCAGGGCGTTCAGGGCCCGGCGCAGGTCGCCGTCGCACAGCACCGCGAGGTCGACCAGCAGCTTGTCCTCGGCCGTGACCCGCCGCGCGCCCAGCCCGCGCCCGGCGTCGGTCAGGGCCGCCCGCAGCACGCCCGCCACCGCCGGGGTCGGCAGCGGCTCGAGCCGGAACAGGTGGCTGCGCGAGAGCAGCGGCGGATTGACGTAAAAGCCCGGGTTGTGGGTGGTGGC
>CAZUQB010000406.1:0-3035 GCA_964622405.1 uncultured Opitutaceae bacterium
GAGGGCGGCGTGTGACGCGAAGGCCCGCCGAGGTAGGGGATCGGCAGGTGACGTCCGCTGGCGGCCGGCTGGCGGACCGTCTCGAAGAACAGCTCTGGATTCTCGGAGAGCAGCTGGAAGCCGAGACGGTAATGGACATCGAGGCCGGCGTGCGCCTTGCCGCGGCTGAGCTTCTGGAGCTCGGCGAGCACGACGCGGAGCAGCTGGTGCGGCGGCGAGCGCAGGGCGAGATGCGACAGATGGAAACCGGTGGGCAGCGGCTGGTCCGGCAGGGCGCGGTCGCCGCGGTACATCGCGTGGCTGCCCTTGCCGGCGAGCACGCTGGAGTCGAGGGCGAGGGCCCGCGGCACCATGATCTTCCGCGTGCGGGGCGGGAAGGCCTGGCACGTCTGCAGCCGCCGGATCGGGTTTTCCTCGGCGGCATCGTCCTGCTCGGTCGGGAAATAGTTGAGCAGCGGCAGCGTCGCGGGACGGTCGGCGGCGTGGCCCGCCAGCGCCTGCTCGAGGGCGGCGCGGCCGGGCCCGGTCAGGATCTCGTCGGCGTCGAGCGGCAGCACCCAGTCGGCGCCGTGCTCGCGGGCCGCGCGAGCGGTGAGCCGGTTGCTGCGCGCCTGCTGGAGATTGCCGAGCGCCTGGTCGGTGAAGAGCGTCAGCGGCAGGCCCTCGGCCTGCAGCGCGCCGAGGATCTCCCGCGTGCCGTCGGTGCTGTCATGGTCGAAGACCAGGTGGTGATCGACCCAGGCGCGCGTGTGGCGGACGAACGGCTCGATGATGTCGGCCTCGTTCTTGACGATGGAAACCGCGACCAGGCGCATGGGGGCCAGCATGCGGTTGCCCGCGCGAAAGCGGAGAAAAATCCGCCGCGGTCAGTCGGTGATCCGGCGGAGGTACTCGGCGTAGGAGGACTTGCCGAGCTTCTTGATGTTGGCGTCGAGGCCCGCGCGGTCGATCCAGCCCTGGCGGTAGGCGATCTCCTCGATGCAGGCGATCTTGAGCCCCTGCCGGTTCTCGATGACGTGGACGAACTGGGCGGCCTCGATGAGCGAGTCGTGCGTGCCGGTGTCGAGCCAGGCGGTGCCGCGGCCGAGGAGCTCGACGTGGAGCTTGCCGGCCTCGAGGTACAGACGGTTGAGGTCCGTGATCTCGAGCTCGCCGCGCTTCGAGGGCTTGAGCTGGCGGGCGAAGGCGACGACGTCGCGGTCGAAGAAATAAAGGCCCGGGATCGCGTAGTTGGACTTGGGCTGGGCAGGCTTCTCCTCGAGGGAGATGACCCGGCCGTCGGGCCCGAACTCGACCACGCCGTAGCTCTTGGGATCGGCGACGTGATAGCCGAAGATCGTCGCGCCGGCCGGGCGGGCGTCGGCGCGCTTGAGCGCGGCGGTCAGGTCGTGGCCGTAAAACAGGTTGTCACCGAGGATCAGCGCCGACGGCGAGTCCTTGACGTGGTCGGCGCCGATGAGGAACGCCTGGGCGAGACCGTCGGGGCTGGGCTGTTCGGCGTAGGAGAGCTTGAGCCCGAGATTGGCGCCGTCGCCCAGCAGCCGGCGGAACAGCGGCAGGTCCTGCGGCGTGGAGATGATCAGGATGTCCCGGATCCCGGCGAGCATGAGCACCGACAGCGGATAATAGATCATCGGCTTGTCGTAGACCGGCATGAGCTGCTTGCTCACGGCAATGGTCAGCGGATAGAGCCGGGTGCCGGAACCGCCGGCGAGGATGATGCCCTTGCGGGATTTCACGCCCTGGGACGAGGAATGCGGGTAGGTAAGGCTCACGGGATGGGGAGAAAAACGGCGTCCGGTCAGCCCTTGGTGCCGAGGCGCTCGCGGGCGTATTTCTTGGCAGTGATGTCGCTGCACCAGGCGCGGTGGGTCAGGTACCAGTCGACGGTCTTGGCGATGCCGGTGGCGAAGCTCTCGCGCGGCTTCCAGCCGAGTTCGCCCTGGAGCTTGTCGCAGTTGATCGCGTAGCGCCGGTCGTGGCCGGGCCGGTCGGCGACGTAGGTGATCTGTTTCGCGTAGGACTGGCCGTCGGCCCGCGGCGACTTCTGGTCCAGGAGCGCGCAGATCGTCTTCACGATCTCGATGTTCGGCTTCTCGTTAAGGCCGCCGACATTGTAGGTCTCGCCGACGCGGCCGCGCCGGAGCACGAGCCAGATGGCGGCGGCGTGGTCCTCGACGTAGAGCCAGTCGCGGACCTGCAGCCCGTCGCCGTACACCGGCAGCGGCTTGCCATCGAGCGCGTTGAGGATCACCAGCGGGATGAGCTTCTCGGGAAAATGGAACGGCCCGTAATTGTTCGAGCAGTTGGTGGTGAGCGTCGGCAGGTGGTACGTGTGCTGGTACGCCCGGACCAGGTGGTCGCTGGCGGCCTTCGAGGCGGCGTAGGGGCTGTTGGGGGCGAACGGCGTGTCCTCGGTGAACGCGGGGTCGGTCGGGCTAAGCGTGCCGTAGACTTCGTCGGTCGAGACGTGGAGGAACCGGAACGCGGCGCGGCGTGGCTCGGGCAGCTTGGCCCAGTGGAGCCGGACGGCGTTGAGCAGCCGGAGCGTGCCGACGACGTTCGTCTGGATGAACGGCTCGGGCGAGTCGATCGAACGGTCCACGTGGGACTCCGCGGCGAAGTTCACGACGGCGTCGACCTGGTGCTCCGCGAGCAGCCGGGTCACGAGTTCGGAATCGCCGATGCTGCCGTGCGCGAAGACATACCGCGGATCGCCGGCGAGGTCGGCCAGGTTGGCCGGATTGCCCGCGTAGGTGAGGGCGTCGAGGTTGACCAGCCGGGTGAGGGGCGAGCCCGACTCGGTGAGACGCTGCCGGATGAAATTGGAACCGATGAAGCCGCAGCCTCCGGTGACGAGTAAGTTCACAAGGGGTAAGCTCTAAGGTTTAAGGGCGCGGAGCAAGGCATTGGTCAGGGGCGGACAAATGGGAAAGGCACGGCGCGGATCGGCTCAGGCTCCGGGCGTTATCCGCCCCTCAGGCCTTGCGCCAGCTGCGCAGGGCCTGCTCCACGGCGGCGTGGACCTCGGTGAG
>CAZUQB010000407.1:0-3034 GCA_964622405.1 uncultured Opitutaceae bacterium
GCCATGAAGAAGATCCCGCGCGTATTGCTGAATCTGCTGCTGCCGCCGGGCGTCGCCGCGGTGCTGCTTGCTGGCGCGATGTCGATTGTCCAGGCCGAGCTGATGGACTTGCGCTACGCCGCGCTGCTTTCGCTCTATGCGTATGCCTTTGCGAGCGTCCCATGTGTCACGCACACACTCACGATGGAGTTCTGCTACCGGCGCGGTTTGCTGCCGACGCGGTGGAAGGCGGTCGCGTTTTCAACCGTCAGCGGCGCCATCTCGGGCGTGCTGGTGGTGGTGGGTTTCGGCATCAGGTTCGGGGTATTGGCTGACTTGAAGTCGGCATTCCTGATTTATTCCGCCTTGGGGGCTGCGACAGGTGCCGTGACCGCTATCATTATCAAGATGTTCGCAAGGACGGTCGTGAAGGGCCCGACTCCCTAGTTCGGCTCCACCATGCATGCGATGACTCTTGGCGGCGTGCTGCTGTTGCTGCTCCGGCTCTCGATCTTCCCGTTTTTCTTTTGGGCTGTCTGGCAACTCCTTCGCCGGCGGCAGTGGCTGGGACCGCAAATCGTGCAGACGGCGGGTGTGATGGGGGCGCAGCTGGTTGTGGGGGCGGCGACCATCGCCTGCCAAAGTCTGCTGTTGGGTGGTCGCGGCGGGATCCTCAACGCGATTCTCGACGTGCCGCTCCTCGTCCTGCTCTGCGGCGCCATGGGTCTCTGTTGCTACGCCGGCCTTCAGCTCGCCGGGCCCCAGGGCTATTGGCGGCGCCGGCCGACGGGCGAGGGCCTCGGGCGGATGGTCGCGGCTGGGCTGGTGGTGCTGGTGCTGATCGCAGGCGGGACGCTGGGGTTTTCCAAGGTGGGCGGCGTTCCATTGGCGGTTCCGGCGCTGGGGCGCTGGCCATGGCCCACCGGCTCCTCATGAACCTGGGATACGCGATCGCGGAGGAGGTGTTCTATCGCGGCTGGATTCAAGCGCGCCTCGCGGGTGTGTTTGGCCAAACGCGCGGTGGGACGGTCCTCTCCGTCGTCGTGGCGGCGGTGGTGTTTACCGGACAGCACATGACTCCGTTGACGGGTGCCCTTGCCTGGGGCTATTCGGGCCTGATTCTGTTCGGCGGCGTCGCCTTCGGCTGGATCTTCTCCCGCTACGGACTCCTGGCCGCGATCATCGTCCACTTTGCCGCCGACGTCATGCTGACCTGGCTGCCATTGCTGAATCGCTAGCTTGAATGTGCAACCCCAGGCTCGCCCTCCCACTGAAATCCCCCTGCACTTCAAGCGCGCTGAGCGGTCAGAGGTCTCTGCTTTCACCCCATGAATTTTTCTCTGCTGCGGAGAGGTCTCTTCTTTGCCTTCGTCTCGTTTGCACTGGGAGCCGAGCCGCCGGTCGCACCCGCCGCGCACAAGCTGCCGGCGATGGAGCAGGTCTGGTTTGATGTCCCGGCCTATCTGGCTCTGACGAAACAGAAGCGAAAGGTCACGAAGCAGCCGCAGCTCGTCTCGAGCGTCCCGCCGCAGTACCCGCCCGTCTATCTTGCCACGGGAACCAAGGTCCGGGTCGATGTGGCCATGGTGGTCGATGCCCAGGGCGCGGTGGAGGCCGCGCGCGTCGCGAGCTCGGACGACCATCGGTTCGACGACGCCGCGCTGCGGGCCGTGAAGCAGTGGATATTCCGCCCGGGCGAGGCCGATGGCCAACCGGCGCAGTTCATGATGCTGGTCCCGATCACGTTCGACGGCTGCGGCGCGCGGGTCCTGCCGCTGGAGATCGCCGCCACGCCGGTGCGAGTCGTGAAGGTTATCAATGCGGTCCCGGAAATGGCCTGCTTCCACGCCGAGCTCAAGGGCGAGGGCGTGGGGAAGATCAAGGCCGCCCGCCTGACGGTGACGCGGGCCATCGATGGCACCGGCCATGCGCTGCGGCCGCACGCGCGCATGCCGTTTCTGAAATCAGCGGTCGGGAGCACCTCGTCGGCGGACTTTGAGCCGGCGAAACAGGTGACCATCGACGCCCAGATGGACGATCCGGCCAAGACGGCGCTCCGCTTGAGCGTGATCGAGGGTGAATTGGAGCTGGTCTATGCCGATGCGGATCCGGCGGCGGTCGTGACGATGGGGCTGGCGGCGCCGGACCTGGGGCATCTGGTGGCGTCGGAGTCATTGACGGCCGCGGGCGTGAAGCTGGAGCTGTTCGACCAGAAGACCTACAACGCGCGAATGGCGGAGAAGCGCGACGGCCAGGGCGGGTTGGAGGAGTACGGCGTCGGCGTAAGCCCCGCCAAGGCGATGACCGAAGGCATGAATCCCGAGGCGCGACAAAAGCTGCTGTCGAACCCAGCGTTCATGCTGTCGATGGAGGTGATGGTGCACCGGCCGAAGCTCGAGGCCGGCGACATCGCGATGGCGATCACGGACCCCAAGGGCCACCTGGCGGCCTTCGAGTTCGTCGGCGCGGACGGAAAGCCGCTGCGCTACAACCGCAACGGCTGGTTTCACGCGGAGACACCGCCGGAGAAGCGCTTCGACATTTACCGCCTGGAGGGCGGCGTCCCGGAGGGCGCGAAGCTGGTCGTGTGGCTCGCGACGGAGAAGTCGCGCCTGGTGCTGCCGATCAAGCTACAGGACGTACCGATCGCGGGACGCGAGAGCGTTGAGGGAGCTAGAAAACAGTAGCGGGTAGACCACGGTCGCGAAATGGGAACTGTGAGCGCGCGGCCGGGAGATAGGAGATAGGAGTTTGAAGATGGAAGACGGCCATGGTCCACCGTCCGACCGTCTACTGTCTACCGTCCGACTGTTCACAGCCCGACCATCCTCCGCCCACTGCGCCTCCTGTGCTTTCTTGCGGCAATTCGAATCGAAACTGAAATCTGACTACTGACAGCTTACGACCATCAGCCCGGCTTGCCGCGATGCGGCTCAACAAGAGGTGCACCTTCAACTTTCAACCGAGATCTTTCAACCAGCACCCAGCCGCTCGTAACTGTGATCGAACGGGATGTTGAGGAAGACATCGTGCAGCCGCGCTCTCGCCATGCGCT
>CAZUQB010000408.1:0-3032 GCA_964622405.1 uncultured Opitutaceae bacterium
TCCGGAGATCGGAGTAGCGGGCAAAGTCGCGGAAGGCGGTCTCCACCTGGGCCGCCAGCTCGCGCGTCGGCTCGAGCACGAGGACCCGGGCCCGGCCGTGATGGCCGAGGCGGGTGAGGATCGGGAGGGCAAAGGCGGCGGTCTTGCCGGTGCCGGTCTGGGCGGAGGCAATGACATCCCGCCCCGACAGCACGGCGGGAATGGCCCGCAGCTGGATGGGGGTGGGATCGGTGTAGCCGGCGGCCTGGACGCCGCGGAGGATGGTTTCGGAAAGATGGAGGGCTTTGAAGGGCATGGACAGGGCCGCGGGATCGCGGCGGGACGGGAAACGGAAAAAGAAAAAGGGACGGAGCCCGAAGGGCTCCGTCCCTCGAAATTCAGTGTGCTAAGACTGAGCGATTAGTAGCGGCGCTCGCCACGATCGCGGTCGCCACCACGGCCACCGCCACCGAAGCCACCGCGGCCACCGCCGCCGAAGCCACGGCCGCCACCGCCGAAGCCACCCGCCGGGCGGTCTTCCTTGGGACGGGCCTCATTGACGGTCAGCTGACGGCCACCGAGCTCGGTGCCGTTCATCTTCTCGGTCGCGGCCTTGGCCTCTTCGGCCGTGCCCATGGTCACGAAGGCGAAGCCGCGCGGGCGGCCCGTCATCTTGTCCATCGCGACATAAACGTCGGTGACGCTGCCGAATTGGCCGAACGCGGCGCGGAGCTCTTCTTCGGTGGTCTTGAACGACAGGTTACCGACGTACAGTTTGGAGTTACTCATGTGATGTCTCGATTGATCCTACCGTCGCTGCCAGTTCCGTTCCCACCGTGGGTTTCGAAATCATCACTTAAGCCAAACGCTCAGCCAACGACTCACCAGATGCTGTCATCTAACGTATTCTCTATCGATCAGGCGGTTAAGACGCAAATCCGCCGGGCTGACGCAAGGCAATTCGGGATGGTCCGATCTCTCCTAGGTTCCCCCTGCATGCGTAACTGCTTCTAAATGGAGTACTTCGACCGGATTTCCGCCGGCAGCGGCGTGGCCCTTCCCGTAGCCAGGGTGACCAGCACGTAGTCGCAGTGTCCGTCGCAAACCCGCTTGCCCGTCGGCAGCTTCTCGATCTCGAAGGCCACGCGGCAGCCGTTTTCCGTGAAATGGTCGATCCAGGTGCGCACCACCATCCGGTCGCCCCACCCCAACGGACGTTTGAAGTGCACGTTCGCCGTGGTCATGTACCATCCGAGGCCCAGCGCGGCGAACTCCTGCATGGACATCTTGTAACACCGCTCCATCTGGTCGAACCGCGCCGCCAGGACGTAGTCGAGGTAGCGCGTCGAGTGGACGTGCTGGTAGAGGTCGATGTCATCGGGCCGGACCGCCAGTTCGGTCTCGAACTTGGAGTAGACGTTGACGGGTGTCGCGCTCATGCCGGACCCCACTCATGCCGCGCCCGCCGCGCCGTGGGAAGCGGAATTCTCCCCGCCTCGCGCCTCGCTCGATCCAAGTCGATCCCGGCCGCAGTCCGGAAATCACCGAGCCGGCACCGATGTCGCCAGGAGGTTCGGGACCATCGGCGGCTCGTGTGAATCCGCTCTAGCCAAAGAACCGGTCAATCTCCCGGCGCTCGCGCTTGGTTGGGCGACCACTGCCCTTCTCCCGGGCCAGGAAATGCTGCAGGCGCTGCTCTCGCGCCTTTTCGAACTCCGCCGGCGGCGTGAGGTCGGTGCAGTAATCGGGCACGAGCTTGGCGCCCACCCTCGACGCGGGCAGCCCCGCCACGCGCACCGTGCGCAGGATCAGGCCCTGCCGCACCGTGATCAGCTCACCCGGATGCACCTCGCGCGCCGGTTTCGCCGGCAGGTCGTTGACCTTCACGCAGCCGCCATGGATCGCCGCGGTCGCGAGCGACCGGGTCTTGAAGAGCCGCACGGCCCAGAGCCACTTGTCGAGCCGTGCGGTCAAATTCGCCTCAGCGCTGGCGCATGCCCTTCATCAGCTCACCCATGTCGGGCATCTTGAACTCGGTGTAGCCGTCCGTGGAGAACACCGAGTCGGGCAGCGCGCCCTTCTCGATCTGGGTGACCTCCATGCGTGCGACCTCGGTGCCGGCCGGGTCGCGGCTCACGACCCGCAGCGGGAAAAAGCCGCCGTCGCGCGCGATCTTCTCCCATTCCGGCGACGGGGCCCCGCGTCCGCCACCCATCGGGCCACCTTGGGCGGCCGGGAACACAAAGGTGCCGAGACCTTTCGCCAGCCACATCTCGTGGGTCTCGCCCCGCGGGCTGGTCCACTTGTATTCGGTCGCCTCGTAGCCGGCGATCACCTCGGTCCGGCCGGTCGCCACCGGCGCGGTCATCTCCTTGCCGGCCCGCTCGGCCGCCGGGGAGGCGGAGGCGTCCGGCATGGCATGCCGCATGAACATCTTCTGGCCGTCATGCTCCATGAGCATGATCATTTCCCGGTTGGGGAAGTCCATGATCATGCTGGCCGCACCGCCGCCGCGACGCCGGCCGGAGGACTCGGGCGCCGTCGTGTCCATGCGGAGCTTCCCGCTCTTGATCGAGTAGGTGGCGGTCATCGGCTCCTTGCGCTTGCCGGACGTGAGCTGCATGTGGACCCGGCCCTCGAACGCATCGGCGGCGGAGAGGGCGGTGACGGTGACCAGGGACAACGCGGCCACGAAAAGGCCACGGAGAGTGGAGGGACGGGACAGATTCATGGGGAAAAACAACTCGTGGGAAACGGGAACGATTGAGCTGACCGCCCCGAGATTTACCGGACCCCACCGCGACCGCAAGACCATCGTCCGCTCCGGCCCAACGAAAAGGCCGCGCCCCCCTTGGGGACGCGGCCGGAATTTTCGTGCTCCGTGAATTACTTCGAACGCGGAAAATCGTCGCGGATCCAGTCGTCGAGCAGCGCCTTCTCATAGCGGAGCTCGTCGTCGCGGTTGATCGAGATCTTCATCTGGAAGGCCAGGTCGCGGAGCTGGCGCTTGCCTTCCTTCAGCACCGCGCCCTTGGCGTCCACGAGCTTGAACT
>CAZUQB010000409.1:0-3032 GCA_964622405.1 uncultured Opitutaceae bacterium
AGACGAAGCGGAAGCGCCACTTCTCGTAGTCCTTCACCGGATGGCGCGCATGCCAGACATCCCAGTAATGGGTGTCGCCGGACTTCTCGCCGAGCGCCTTCACTGTGTAATCGTTGCTCCGGCCGGCGCCGCGGTAGGGCGAGGTTGGCCAGTAGGGCGTCACGCCGTCGAGGCGGGCCACGACCGCCGGGAGCACCCGGTGGAAGATGGCGTCGTAGTTGCGCCGGAGCCGCGGCGTCTTCTCGAGCGTCTCCCAGTTGAGGGTCTCGATCTCGTTGTTGCCGCACCACAATGCCAGGCAAGCGCGGTGCCGGATCCGGGCGACCTGCGCCTCGGCCTCCGCGCGGACGCTCTGCAGGAACGCCGGATCGCCCGGGTAGAGCGTGCACGCGAACATGAAGTCGTGCCAGACCAGCAGGCCGAGCTCGTCGCAGAGGTCGAAGAACGCCTCATCCTCGTAGATGCCGCCGCCCCAGACCCGGAGCATGTTCATGTTCGCCTCGACCGCGGACTGCAGGTCCCGCGCATAGTCGTCGCGACCGAGGCCCGCGACGAAGCTGTGGGCCGGAATCCAGTTCGCGCCCTTGGCGAAGATGGGTCGGCCGTTGACGACGAATTGGAACGATTCGCCCCAGCGGTCCTTCGACCGGTCCAGCGCGATCGTGCGCAGGCCGATCCGCTTCGTCACGGTGCCAAGCTCGCGGCCCGCCGCGTCGCACGCCCGCACGCGGACCGTGTACAACGGCTGGGCCCCGTGGCCGTTGGGCCACCACCGCTGCGGCCGCGGCACCGCCAGCTGCAGCTGGCGGCCGGCGCCCGAGGCGATGGCGACGATCTCGTCACCCAAGGTCAGGGTCACGTAACAGGTGACGCCGGCGGCGGGCCGGGCGAATTCGGGGGCGACCTCGACCGTGACGGAGCCGTCGGCGTGGTGCGCCTGCGTCAGGCGCGCGTTGGCGAGACGGTTGCCGTCCCACGCCTCCAGGCGCACGTCGCGCCAGACGCCGGCGGTCACGAACCGGGGACCCCAGTCCCAGCCGAACTGGCACTGCTGCTTGCGCAGCACCGAGCAGCGGCCGACCGAGTCGTTGAATTCCCTGGGCTGATGCTCCGGCCGCGTGGCCGCCAGGGCGCGCCCGGCGCTGGCGAAACGCACCCGGAGTTCGTTCGCGCCCGGCCGCAGCCAGCGGCGCACCGCCAGACGCAGCGGCACGAACATGTTGTCCGAGGTCGCGAGGCGGCGGCCGTTGAGCTGGACCGTCGCAAGCGTGTCGAGACCGTCGAACACCAGTTCCACCTCGCGGGCGGACCGCAGGGCCGCCGGCACCCGGAAGGTCACGCGGTATTCCCAGTCGTGCTGCTCGATCCACTGGAGCCCGAGCTCGTTGGTGCCGTGGAAAGGGTCCGGGATGAGCCGGTGACGGAGCAGGTCGCGGTGAACGCAGCCGGGAACGACGGCGGAGCGCCAGCGCGACGCCTTCGTGGCGTCGCGGAATTGCCAGGACAGGGAGGAAAGGCTGACGGAGTTCACGGAAAGCAGGAGTGCCGGGTTCAGAGCCGGGCCAGCATCCGGCGCACGCCCTCGATCGGAGCCTCGGTGATGGCTTTGAAGGCGAACGGGGCGCGACGCTGGAGCTCGGAACGGACGACCGGGTGATTGAGGATCGGGCCGCTCAGGCCGGCGGTCAGGGTCGCATGCGACTCAGCGGGAAAGAGCTTCGCGGCCAGGTGCAGCGCCTGGTCGAGCAGGTCGCCGGTGGAGGCGACCGCGAGATCGCGCGCGGCCGCGTCGCCGGCGCCGGCCAGTCCCAGGACCACCGGCGCGAAGGCGGCAATCTGCCGGTTGGGGTCGGCATGCTGGTAGAAGGACCGCGTGATGACCCCGGCATCGGTCTCCTGCAGCAGGCCCGAGTGGGTGCGCACCGCCGGACCGAGGCCCGACGGCGGAAGCCAGCCCTGGATCTCCATCAGGCCGCGGGCGATGCCGCGGCGGCCGAGGTCATAGCCGCTGCCGGGATCGCCGAATCTCCAGCCGAGACCGCCGGAGTAATGCGTGCTGCCGTCCGGCGCGCGGGCGGTCACGAACGAGCCGGTGCCGGCGTGCAGCACCAGTCCGGGCTGGCCCTCGGTTGCGAGTTCGAGGACCGGAAACGAGTCGTCCATGGTGGCGACCTGCCCGAAGCCCGTGAGCCGTTTCGCCAGGTCGCGCCAGAAATCGCGGTGTCCCGCCATGCTCATCAGCGTGTGGCTGATGAGCGGGGGCAGCGGGGCCGAGCTCTCGCCGCGGTTGCCGGCCCTCAGCCCGGCCTGCGCGCGCAGCTGGTTCAGGGCCCCCTGCAGCAGCTCCGCGGCGCGTTCCAGGCCGACGAGACTCGGGTTGCAGCCGGCGCCCGTGTAGCTGGCGAGGACCGAGCCCGCGCCGTCGGTGAGGATGCACTCGGTCTTCGTGCCCCCGCCGTCGACGCCGATCTTGTAGCTCATGGCGGACGAGTTCCGGCCGGTCAGGTCAGCTGGCGGCTCAGGCGGTGCCGGTACTTCTGGCCCAGCTCGCGGTTGCGCTCGATGGAGCCTGGCAGGTTCTGGCTCACCAGCACCGGCAGCGGGTGCCCGTTGGCCTGAAGCCAGCCCGTCACCTCGAGCATTAGCAGATTGAGGAGCAGCGCGCTCGTCAGGGTGGAGGTCGGACCCGCGCGCAGGCCCGGGGCGACGTCGACGATCGCGTCGCCCGGGATCCCGCCGTTGTCGAGGACGTAGTCCGCGACGGCGTGAAGGTTCTTTCCGCCCGGATGGACGGTGGCGTAGGTGCTGGACATCGCGACGCTGGTGACGCCGACGACGTTCAGCCCCTTCTTCTTGGCGTAGAGCGCGACCTCGAGCGGCGAGCTGTTCTTCCCGGAGTTCGAGATGACGATCATGGTCTCGCCGGGCAGCAGCTGGTACTGCCGGTCGTAGCGCTCCGCGAGCGTGGTGCCGTAGCCGACGAGGTTCTCAATGAAGCCGCCGGTGGGGTCGATGATGCCGTTGACGCAGAC
>CAZUQB010000410.1:0-3032 GCA_964622405.1 uncultured Opitutaceae bacterium
CTCTATCGCGAGTACCTCGCCAAGCTGACTGCGGCCGGGCGCACCTACGAGAAGGACGGCGCGGTCTGGTTCAAGCTGCTGGGCGAGCGCCACGAGGTTTACGACGAGCACCGGAAGAAGACGGTCACCAAGGTCAAGACGCCGCCCAGCGTGATCGACGACCGCATCCGCGGGCGCGTCGAGCGGGTCGAGGACGAGGACTTCGTGATCTTCCGGTCCGACGGCAACCCAGTCTTCCATTTCGTGAACGTCGTGGACGACATCGCGATGAAGATCACCCACGTGATCCGCGGCGAGGACCACCTCTCGAACACCAGCAAGCACGTGGAGCTGTTCAAGGCCTTCGGCGCGCCGGTCCCGGAGTTCGCCCATATTCCCCTGATTCTGAAGCAGGACGGACCGGGCAAGATGTCGAAGCGCGACAAGGGCGCCCTGGTCGAGGAGTACCAGCGGCGCGGCTACCTACCCGAGGCGCTGGTCAATTTTCTGTGCCTGCTTGGCTGGAATCCCGGGGACGACCGCGAGAAGATGCCGATCGCGGAGGTGGTCCGGCTGTTCGACCTGCCGGGAGTGAACCAGAGCAACGCGCGCTTTGACGACCGGAAGCTGGCCCACATGAACATGGTCTACCTGCTCGAGCAGCCGGCGGACCGGTTCGTCGCGCTGGCCCGGCGGTATTTCGAGGCGCAGCAGCCGGGGGCAGCGGCCCTGCAGGCCGAACCCGAATACTTCCGGGCCGTGATGCTGCTCAGCCAGCCGAAGATCAAGGGCCTGGAGGAGCTGCCGGCTTACACAGCGTACCTGTTTGCCGACGACTACCCGATCGATCCGAAAGTGCGGGACAAGGTCATGGCCAAGGGCGACCCGAAGGCGCGGCTGCGCGAACTGATCGAGGCGCTGGGCGGGTTTGATTTTGGCAGCGACCTGGCGATCGAGGAGGGGATCAAGGCCCTCGCGACCGGTCGCGGGCTGGGCTTCGGTGACTACCAGGCGGTGGCCCGGCTGGCCGTGTCCGGCACGAACGTCGGGCCGAGCATCACGGGCATGTTCCGGGTGCTGGGGCGCGACCGGGTTCGGCAGCGGCTCGAAAAGTTCCTGGCGGCCTGAATGATCGGCGGCAATCCCGCCGCGGCATTTGCGTTCGGCGCTGCAACCGGCAGCATATGGCCGGCGTCTTCTTGTGCTCACCCCTGCCACGGCCATGTCCCAACCGGCTCCCTCTGTGCTTCGCCGCCTTGGCGCCTGGCTCTGGGCTCCCGAGCGCCGGGTGTGGATGGTGCAGATCGGCCTGATCGTCGGCGTCATCACGCTGCTCAACGTCGGCTTTGCCTACCAGCGCGAGCTCCGGGAGGTCGGGCTGCGCAACCATCTCGCCCGCGTCGTCCACGGGTGGGACGGGCTGGCTTGGTACGCGTGGGTGCTGGCCGCGCCGGCGATGCTTTACTTGGTGCGGCGCTATCCGCTGACGGAGGGTGGCCTGCGGCGTAACCTCGGGCGGGTCCTCGGTTGGAGCCTCGTGATTTACCTCGCGGTGGCGAACATGCGGTACCTTTTCCGCATCCTGCCGAACATCTGGCTGTCCGATGCCGACGACCTGCCGATCAACTGGCAGTCGTACACGCACACCATGACGGTGCTGCTGCCGCTCGACCTGTTCACCTACCTGGCGTTCTTTGCCGTCACGCTCGCGCTCGACTATTACGTCCAGTACCTCCGGCGCTCGGTCGAGGTGCAGCGCCTGCAGTTCGAGTCGGCGCGGCTGCAGAGCGAGCTGACCCGGGCGCAGCTGACCACGTTGCGGGGCCAGCTGCATCCCCACTTCCTGTTCAACAGCTTCAATGCGATCGCGATGCTCGTGCGCCAGGGCCGGCTGGAGCCGGCGGTCGAGACCATCACCCAGCTGAGCGGCCTGCTGCGGATGGCGGTCGATCACTTTGACGAAGCCGAGCTGCCGTTGGGGAAGGAGCTGGCCTTCGTGGAGCGTTATCTGGCGATCGAGCGGATTCGCTTTGGCGAGAAGCTGCGCTTTGTCTCGCGGGTCGATCCTGAGACCCTCGGCGCCGTGGTGCCGGGCCTGCTGCTCCAGCCGCTCGTGGAGAATGCCATCAAGCACGGCCTGTCCCAGCGCGTCACGCCCGGCACGATCTGGCTCACGATCCGGCGGGCGGGTGAGCGACTGCAGGTCGAGGTGATCAACGACGGTCCGGAGCTGGCGCCGCCGGTCTCGGCGGCCGCCACCGGGGTCGGCCTGGCCAACACCCAGGCGCGGCTGCGGCATACGTTCGGCGAGGATTTCCGTCTCGACCTGGCGGCGCTGCCCGACGGTCGCGTCCGGGTCGCGCTGGACCTGCCCTGGCGGGCCGGGCCCGTGGTGGCGGAGGAGATTGTAGCCGCATGAAACGCATCCGGACCCTGATTGCTGACGATGAGATGCTCGCGCGCGAGGGCATCGCGACGATGCTGCGGACCGACCCCGAGGTCGAGGTGGTGGGACAGTGCGCCGACGGCCAGTCGACGGTCGAGGCGATCCGCGATCTCCGGCCGGACCTGGTCTATCTTGACGTGCAGATGCCGCGGGGCAGCGGCTTCGACGCACTGCGGCAGCTGGCTCCGACCGAGGTGCCGGCCGTGATCTTCGTGACGGCCTACGACCAATACGCCGTGCAGGCCTTCGAGTCCGGCGCCGCGGACTACCTGCTGAAGCCGTTCCGCGACCAGCGCTTCCAGGAGGCGCTGCGGCGGGCCAAGCGGCGGGTGCGCGACCGCGAGGAAGCCGCCCATCCGGCCCGCGGCGAGCGGCGGGCGCGCATCGCGTTCAAGGTGTCCGGCGAGTACCTCCTCGTGACCCCACCGGAGCTGATCGCGATCGAGGCCCGGGGCGACTTCGTGCTCGTGCAGGTCGGGGACAAGCTGCACCGCGTCCGGGAGACCCTGCAGGAGGTCGAGCGTCGGCTCGATCCGGCGCAGTTCGTGCGGATTCATCGCTCGTACATCGTGAATCTCGACCACGTGGCGCGCATCGCCCCGACCCT
>CAZUQB010000411.1:0-3025 GCA_964622405.1 uncultured Opitutaceae bacterium
TTGTGGAAAATAGAGCGCGCCTTAGTGGGACAGCATTGGGGTGCCCTCACCCCGCCTTTTTCGAGCTGAGGCCCGTGGAAAAGCGGGGTGAGGGCACCCCGCCCACATTTTCGGGATGGTCCTGCAACAGCCTCTGGACCGCTATCCGAGGTTCGCCCGGACTGGCCCATTTTGAGGCGTTGCACCCTTCCCCAAAAATCCCACGCTCTCGCCCATGCAGGTTTCGTTTCGGCCGGAGGAAATCGCTGCCATAGTCCAGCCCAAGCACGTGAAGGGTACGACGACCGACGTGGTCCGCGGCATCGCGTCCCTCGGCGCCGCCGCCCCGGGCGACCTGTCGTTCCTCGGCAATCCGAAATACCGCGCTGAGGCGGCTGCCACCCGCGCCTCCGTCGTGCTGCTCCCGCCCGACTACGACGGCGTGCCGCAGGCCAACCAGCAGTTCCTCCTGGTCGACAACCCCTCGGTCGCGCTTGCCCGTCTCTGTTCCCGCATCGAGCAGCTGCTCTGGCCCAAACCCGCCCCGGGCGTGCACCCGACCGCCTTCGTGGACCCCTCGGCCAAGGTCGCGGCCTCCGCCACCGTCGGACCCCTGTGCGTGGTCGAGGCCGATGCCGTGGTGGGCGAGCGCACCCATCTCCAGGGCCAGGTCTATGTCGGGCGGGGCGCCCGGACCGGCGATGACTGCTGGCTGATGCCCGGCGTGGTGCTGGCGGCGGAATGCGTGCTGGGCCACCGGGTCCGGCTCCAACCGGGCGTCGTCGTCGGCGCCGACGGCTTCGGCTACGAGTTTGTGAAGGGCCGGCACGAGAAGGTCCCCCAGGTCGGAATCGTCCAGATTGAGAATGACGTGGAGATTGGCGCCAACTCGACCCTCGACCGGGCGCGGTTCAGCCGGACCGTCGTGGGCGAGGGCACCAAGATCGATAACCTGGTCCAGGTGGCCCACAACGTCACCATCGGCAAGCATGTCATCCTTTGCGCCCAAGTGGGCATCTCGGGCAGCGTGACGATCGGCGACTATGCCGTCCTTGGCGGGCAGGCTGGCATCGGCGGCCATATCACCGTCGGCAAGGGGGCGAAGATCGGCGGCCAGTCGGCCGTCACCTTCAACGTCGAGGCGGGCACCTATGTGAACGGCTCGCCCGCCATGTCCTACATGCTCAGCCAGCGCCTCGAGGTCCTGCACCGGCGCCTGCCCGACCTGTTCAAGCGGGTCGACGAACTCGAGAAATTGGCGGGGAAGGGATAAAAAAGACTTCCGCCGGAAGCCGTTCGGCTCCAGCGTGCCGCGCATGACTGGTCAAACGCGGCTCAAGATCTTCTCGGGTAACTCCAACCGCGCGCTCGCGGAGGAAATTTGCGCCTCGATCGGCAATCCGCTGGGCGAGGCCACCGTGACCGCCTTCCCGGACGGCGAGTCGTTCGTGAAGATCAACGAGAACATCCGCGGGCAGGACGTCTACATCATCCAGTCGACGTGCCCGCCGACCAACCATCACCTGATGGAGCTGCTGATCATGATCGACGCCGCCCGGCGCGCGTCGGCGCAGCGCATCACGGCGGTGCTGCCGTTCTACGGCTACGCGCGCCAGGACCGCAAGGACCAGCCCCGCGTGCCGATCACCGCGAAGCTCGTGGCCAACCTGCTGGTCGCGGCCGGCGCCACGCGCATCCTCACGATGGACCTGCACAGCCAGCAGATCCAGGGCTTCTTCGACATCCCGGTCGACCACCTCTTCGCCTCGCCGGTGTTCTTCGAGTACCTGAGCAAGCAAAAGCGCGACCGCCAGCTGGTCGTCTGCTCGCCCGACGTCGGCGGCATGAAGATGGCCTCGGCCTACGCGGACACCATGGGCGCGGCCCTCGCGCTGGTCGCCAAGAAGCGCAAGAGCGCCACGACCGTCGAGGCGATGAATGTCGTCGGCGAGGTCGCCGGCTGCGACGTGCTCCTGGTGGATGACATCACCGAGACCGCCGGCACTCTCACGGCCGCGGCGAAGATTCTCCGCGACAACGGCGCCGTGAGCGTAAAGGCCGCCGTCAGCCACTGTATTCTCAACGACGTCGCCATCGAGCGCCTCAAGTCCGGCCTGATCGACGAACTGATCACGACCAATTCCACGCCGATCGATACCCACGGCCTGCCGATCCGGGTCCTCAGCATCGCCAAGCTGCTCGGCGAGGCGATCATCCGCATCAACGGCAACGAGAGCGTCACCGGCCTCTTCCGGATCAAGGGCTTTTAGCGCGGCCGGTGGCCGCGCGTCGCAGGTCGAAAGTCGCAGGTCGGAGGTCAGGCTGCCGGCGAATTGGCCATGGCAACGCGGAGTTCGCCAGGAACCCGGGCGTCCATCGCCCGACGCCATTTCAGCGCTGAAATCGGACTTTCGACCTTCGACCTGCCTCATGCGACCCGCGCGAAGCGCGCCTTTCGCCGCAGTTGCACGCGGAACATTTCACCCTAGGGTTCGGTCCTTTCGCTCCTCCATGAAATCGAAGCTTTCCTCCAGTTTCATCGTCCTGGCCGCCTTGCTTTCCTGCGCCGCACTCGCGGTGGTCGCCAAGGAGGCCGCGCCGGCCAAGAAGGCCAATGTCCGGGTCGACAATACCCCGGTGTCCGACGGCAAGGGTCCCATGGTCGCCAGCTACGCCGACGTTTTGGAACCCGTGCAGAAGGGCGTCGTGTCGGTCTACTCCAAGAAAATCATCCGGGAACGGGTGAGCGCCAACCCGTTGATTCGTCAATTCTTCGGCAATATTCCAGACCAGGAGCGCGAGCGCAAGGAGGAGGGGCTGGGTTCGGGCTGCATCATTTCGGCCGACGGCTACATCCTCACGAACAACCACGTAGTCGAAGGGGCGGATGAGCTGAAGGTGGGCCTGCCGGACGACCGCGAATTCATCGCCAAGGTCATCGGCGCCGACCCGAAGACGGACATCGCGGTCATCAAGATCGAGGCCCAGAATCTGCCTTTCCTGACGTTCGCGGACAGCGACAAGCTGCGGGTCGGCGACGTGGTCT
>CAZUQB010000412.1:0-2999 GCA_964622405.1 uncultured Opitutaceae bacterium
TCAGGAGGTACGTCTTGCAGGTCTCCCAGATCATGTGGGAGACGTTGCCCATCGAGGAGTGCACCTGCAGCGCCTTGGTCTCCATGTACTGGATCAGGCCGAACGCGGCGCCGATCGCGCAGATCGCGATGCCGAGGTACATCAGCGTCACGCCGCTCATGCCGCCCAGGCCGTCGAAATGGACGTGCGTCAGGTCCGGGATCTTGATGTCGGCTTCGCTCGCGCGAAGGGACGGGATGACAGTGGCGGCCGCGAGCAGTGCGGCCAGTTGGTGCATTCGCCGTTGGATCATGTTGGGGGAGGTAGGGGTTCGAGTCTGGCGGTTCTGCCTCCGGGGGCCTTAAGCCGCGAGCCAAATTTGCCTCGCGCTGAGCAGAAAAGTGCCACTTATCCGGAAGCTCAGCGGGCTAATTCGACCTAATAGGACGGCACTCTCCCCATGCACCACCTGCGTTTCCGCCAAGTCCACCTCGACTTCCACACGAGCGGCCTGATCTCCGGGATCGGCTCGCGCTTCAGCAAACGCCAGTTCCAGGAGGCCCTCAGGCTGGGTCACGTCAACTCGATCACGGTCTTCTCGAAGTGCCACCATGGCTACAGCTACCACCCGACGAAGGTCGGCCGGCGGCACCCGCACCTGAAGTTCGATCTCCTCGCGCGGCAGATCGACGCCTGTCGCGAGATCAATGTCCGCTGCCCCATCTACATCAGCGCGGGCCTCGACGAGCTCGCCGCCTTCGCCCATCCGACCTGGGTCGTGAAAAAGAAGGACGGCACGATGTACAAGCCGTTCGGCGTCGAGTGGTTCGTCCGCCTGCTGCGCTTCAACTCGCCGTACCTCGACTACCTCTGCGCCCAGATCGAGGAGGTCGTCCAGCGCTGGCCCGACAACGACGGCATCTTCCTCGACATCGTCGGGGCGCAGCGGGACTACTCCGACGACGCCATCAAGGCGATGAAGCGCCGCGGGCTGAATCCCGAGTCCGACGCCGACGTCGACGTCTACGCCTCCGCGGTGCTGCTCGACTACTACCGCCGCACCACCGCCGCCGCGCGCTCGGTGCGCCGCGACACGCCGGTATTCCATAACTCCGGCCACATCGCGATCGGCGCGCACCAGGCCCTGAACTTCAACTCGCACCTCGAGCTCGAGTCCCTCCCGACGGGCGGCTGGGGCTACGACCACTTCCCGCTCTCGGCGCGCTACGCCATCACCACCAAGTTCGACTTCCTCGGCATGACCGGGAAGTTCCACAACACCTGGGGCGAGTTCGGCGGCTTCAAGCGCCCCGCCGCCCTCCGCTACGAGTGCGGGGCGATGCTCGCGTACGGCGCGAAGTGCAGCGTGGGCGACCAGCTCCACCCGAACGGCGAGATGAACCGCGACACCTACCGCATAATCGGCGAGGCCTACGCCGACGTGGAGCGCAAGGAGCCGTGGTGCGACCATGTGAAGCCGGTGGCGCGGATCGCGCTCGTGAGCGCCGAGCACCATCAGGGCAAGTGGCGCGGCCATGGCACCCGGTGCGAGGCCGACCAGGGCGCCGCGCGCATGCTGCTCGAGCTGCACCAGCCGTTTGTCGTGCTCGACTACCTGGCGAAGTGGGACGCCTTTGACCTCGTCGTGCTGCCCGAGGGCTACCCGATGGACGCCGCCGCGGTCGCGAAGGTGAAGCGTTACCTCGCCGCCGGCGGCCGCATCATCGCGGCGGGTTCGGCCCTGCTCAACGAGGCCCAGACCGCCTTCGCCGTCGACCCCGGCGCGAAGCTGCTCGGGCGCTCCAAGGGCGAGAAGGACTACCTGCTCGCGACGGCCCTCACCCCGGAGGTGGCGGTAAAGTCGGCCATCGTGATCCCGGGCTTCGCGTTCGAGATCCGCCCGACCCGCGCGCGGGTGCTCGCCGAGCGCCGCGAGGCCTACTTCAACCGGACCTGGGAGCACTACTGCTCGCACCAGCACGCGCCCGATGCCCCGGGCCACGCGACGCCGGCCGCCGTCGTGGGGAAGCAGATCGCCTATTTCGCGCACGACCTGTTCTCCCACTACCGCAGCTACGGCCAGCCGCTGTACCGCGACTTCTTCGCCTCCGCCCTCCGGATTCTGCTCGGCGGCCGGCTCCCGGTGACCACCAACCTGCCGACGGGCGCCCGGGTCAACGTGCTCGAGCAGAAACGCGAGCGCCGCTACGTTGCGCACCTGCTGTTCGCGGTCACCAGCGTCCGCGGCAAGTTCAACGACCAGCCGATCGAGATCATCGAGGATCTCATCCCGCTCCGCGACTCGACGGTCAGCCTGCGCCTGCCGCGCCGGGTGAAGTCCGTCCACCTCGTGCCCGACGGCGAGGCGCTGCCGTTCCAGCAGGAGGACGGCGTCGTGAGCTTCACCGTCCCCGAGTTCACCGCCCACCAGATGGTGGAGCTGAACTACTGAGGCCGGCTCCGGCGTGCTCGAGCGCGACCATCGCCAGCGTATGTAGGCGGGGCAGCCGCGCTCGCACCTCGATGCCGTCGACCGGGAGGTTGGGCTGCTCGGCCTGGGAGTTCACCAGCGCGAGGACATGGCGCCGGCGCTCGGGCTGGGCGAAGAGCGTGACCTCCACCGCGGTCGGCGCTTCGGCCTCAAACGTGAGGCCGGGTGCAAGGCTGCGCACGAGCCGGACAAACACGTCGCGCATCCCGGGCACGTCCTCGAGCGGCGTCGCCGCGTAGACCGCCCGGCCGCGGCCGAAGCGGTGGGACAGCCGTTCCGGCAGATCCGTCGGCTCCCACGGGGGATTGCTGTGGATGGAGGAGTAGCGCGTGGGGTCCGCGGCCGGCCAGATCCGGGTGGTCGTGGCTAGTACGTCGACGCCGCGCCAGACCTAGCACGCGGGTTCCGCCCGCGATCCAATTCGCCGCGATTATTCGCGAGCGCGAGTGCCCGGGGCCGGGCTCGAACCGGCACGCCCTTGCGGGCAGGGGATTTTAAGTCCCCAGCGTCTACCATTCCGCCACCCGGG
>CAZUQB010000413.1:0-2996 GCA_964622405.1 uncultured Opitutaceae bacterium
GAGTCGACCTGCTCGTCGCTCTTCGCGGTCTTCACGCCTTCCGGGGTCATGGGCTGGTCGGACACGAGGAGCAGCGCGCCGGTGGGGATCTCGTTGTAGAAGCCGGTCATGAAGATCGTCGCGGTCTCCATGTCGATGGCGAGGACGCGGATCTTCTTGAGGTAGCGCTTGAACTTGTCGTCGTGCTCCCAGACGCGGCGGTTGGTCGTGTAGACCGTGCCGGTCCAGTAGTCGCGGGCGTGGTCGCGGATCGTGGTCGAGATCGCCTTCTGGAGCGCGAACGACGGCAGCGCGGGGACCTCGGGCGGGAAGTAGTCGTTGCTCGTGCCCTCGCCGCGGATCGCGGCGATCGGGAGGATGAAGTCGCCGAGCTCCGCGCGGTGCTTCACGCCGCCGCACTTGCCGAGGAAAAGCACGGCCTTGGGCTTCACGGCGCTGAGCAGGTCCATCACCGTGGCGGCGACGGCGCTGCCCATGCCGAAATTGATGATCGTGATGTCCCCCGCCGTGGCGCTCGTCATCGGCTTGTCCCGGCCGAGCACGGGGACGCGATGCTGCTGGGCGAACAGCTTCACGTAGCGATCGAAGTTGGTGAGGATGATGTAGTCGCCGAATCCGCTGAGCGGCACACCGGTGTAGCGGGGCAGCCAGTTTTCGACGATCTCGCGGCGCGATTTCATCCGGCCAGCATGCACGGCGCCGGCGCGGAGAGCACGGAGAATTTTTCGCGCCCGCGCCGGGCGTTCAATCCGTCGCCTCGAGCGCCTTCCGGACGCGGGCCAGGAGCTCCGTTCCGGTGAAGGGTTTCCGCAGGAGATTCAGCTCGCGCACGGCGATGCCGTGCCGGACCAGCTCGTCGTCCAGGTGGCCGGTGCAGACCAGGACCGGCGCCCGGGGCGCCCGGGCCCGGAACTTGTCGATCACGGTGTGCACCGGCGTCGTGCCGATCACGCCGTCGGTGCAGAGGAGGTCGAAATGCTCCGGCCCCGCCAGCGCCGCCAGCGCCCCCTCGGGCGACGGCACCACGCGGACCGCGTAGCCGCCGCGGGACAGGACCCGCTCCATCAGCGCGCCAAGCTCGGGCTGGTCCTCCACCACCAGAACCCGCTGGTTCGAGCGCGTCGCGGTCGCGTCCGGCCGGTGGGCAGGTGCGTCGGCCGGCAGGTGGCTCTCGGGGAAGGTCAGGGTCACGGTCGTGCCGCGGCCCGGCTGGCTGGCCACGCGCACCTGGCCGCCCGCCTCGTCCATGAAGAGTCGCACCATCGCCAGCCCGAGGCCCGTGCCGTGGCCCACCGGCTTGGTCGTGAAGAACGGCTCGAAGATCCGCGGCAGGACGTCGGGGGCGATGCCGTGCCCGTTGTCCGTGACCTCCACCTGCACGATGTGCCCCTCCGCGCCGTCCGGCGCGGGGTGGTCCGTCACCCGCAGCAGGATCCGTCCGCCCCGCGGCAGCGCGTCGCGGGCGTTCAGCACGAGGTTCAGGAGGGCCTGCTGCAGGTCGGCCGGGTCGACGAGCACGAGGCGCTCGGAGCGGCAGTCGACCTCGACCTGGATGTGCTCGGGCAGGAGGCGCTGGATCAGGCGGCTGACGGTCTCGACCACCTGACTCGGCGGGATGCTGGCCGGCTGGGTGGCCGCCCGCCGGTTCAGGCCCAGCAGCTGTCGGGTGGTGTGGGCCGCGGAGCGCGCGGCCGCGATGATGTCCTGCGTGTAGAGCTGTTCCTCGCCCGGCGGCAGCGAGTAGCTGAGGAGCTCGGCGTGGCCGAGCACGGAGGTCAGGGCGTTGTTCACGTCGTGGGCCACGCCGCTCGCCAGCTTGCCCAGCGCCTCGAAGTGCTGGTTGGCCTTCATCGTCTCCTCGGCCCGCAGCCGCGCCGCCTCGGCCTGGTCGCGCTGCTGCTTCTCCTCCGCCATCCGGTAAAGCGCGCGTCGCAGGGCGCCGTGCATGATGGAAAACGCGGCGAGGCAGAGGACGAGCGCCGCCAGGCCGCCGAAATAGGTGCGGATCAGCACGCCCATGCCCCCGGCCCTGGCGAACTCGTGCGGGTAGGGCAGGATCTGCGCCTGCACCAGCGCCATCTGGAGGAGCGCAATGGCCGCGTAGCCCAGCAACAGGATGAGCCCGGCGCGCTGCCCGATAAAAAAGATCGCGATCAGGATCGAAACCGCCCAGGCGCCGCCGAGGCCCAGGAGCGGCCCCAGATGCAGCATCGCGGTCACCAGCATCACCATCAGCCACGTCAGGAAAAGATAAGCCGCCTGCTCCACCGTCAGCCGCCGACGCAGCAGGAACTGCGCGACCGACCCGCCCAGGATGGCGGCGATGCCAATGTAGAGGAGGATCGAGCGGTCCTGCCCCAGGAAGACCGGCCACAGGGCGAGCGCGGCGACGATCGGCCCCAGGATCGCGCTGGTCACCGTGAGCGACTGCATCGTCCGCCGCTGGGCATCCGCCAGCAGTTCGGCGGGGCCGGCGGCGGGCCGAAAATCAGCTGGGTCGGTGGTCGGCGGGGGCGTCACGAGCGCTCCACAGTGGAAAATCCCCTCCCGTCACGCAAGCCGGCGAAAATCTCAGTTGCCGGCCAGCGCATTGACCGTGTTCAGGTGCTCGACGCCGGTGTACTTCTGCGACTGCTCGTCGGCGTGGTAGCTGGAGCGCACCAGCGGCCCGCTCTCCACCACGCCCAGCCCGTGGGCCAGGCCAAATTCCTTCCAGTGCGCGAACTCCTCCGGCGGCGCCCAGCGCAGGACCGGGAGGTGCTGGGGCGTCGGCTGCAGGTACTGGCCGATCGTCAGGATGTTCGTCTGGTCCGCCGCGATGTCGCGGATCGTCTGCTCGATTTCATGGGGCTCCTCGCCGAGCCCGAGCATGATGCCGGTCTTCGTGACGAAGCCGCGGCTCTTGGCATGACGGAGCACGGCGCGCGAGCGGTCGTACCGCGCCTGGACCCGGACCGGCTTCTGCAGCCGCTCCACGGTCTCGAGGTTGTGGTTGT
>CAZUQB010000414.1:0-2995 GCA_964622405.1 uncultured Opitutaceae bacterium
CCGGGAAGCCTGCTTAGTCGGGACCCGTGAATCTGCCGTCGCCCACCGACTACATCAGCGTCTTCAAGACGACGACGCGGGAGCGGTGGGACTGGATGACGCCCTTCGCGCTCGGCTTGCTGAGCCTGTTCGGCGTCGCGTTCATCTACAGCGCGCAGTATTCCGTGCACGGCAACAACTGGCTGACCCAGATCGTCTGGCTGGCGGCCGGCGCGTTCCTGTATGGGGTGGTTTCCCTGATCGACTACCGGTTTTGGCTGAGCGTGGCGCACTGGTTCTACCTGCTCTGCCTCATCCCGCTCGTGCTGGTGCTGCTGCCGGGCATCGGCTCCGAAGTCTACGGCTCGCAGCGCTGGATCAACCTGGGGTTCTTCTCCTACCAGCCGTCGGAGACCGCCAAGATCGCGGTGCTGCTGATGACGGCCAGCCTGTTGATCCGCAACGAGGTAGGCACGGTCCGGCAATCGCTGAGCGTGCTGGGGAAATTGGCCCTTGCGGTGGGTGCACCCATGCTCTTGATCTTGCTACAGCCCGACTTGAAGTCGGCGATCGTGCTGCCCCCGATGGTCTTTTCCATGCTCTACGTCTCCAAGCTTTCGACGCGCTTTTTCGCGGCGGCGCTGGGGACTTTTCTGCTGCTCCTCGGGATCGTGACCTGGGACACGCTGAGCTACAAGGACTACATGGAGTCGCACGGGTACTCGTACCTGGCGGACAAGGGCAGCTATCAGGCGCAGTCCTGGGTGCCGCTGCACGACTACCAGCGCAACCGCATCATCTCTTTCGTTTGGCCCGACAAGGTCGACCCCATGGGCGTGGGCTGGAACCAGCGCCAGTCGCTCATCTCGGTCGGCTCGGGCGGCCTCACCGGCAAGGGCTGGACCGACGGCACGCAGGCGCAGCTCGGCTACCTGCCCCGTTCGGTCGCCCACAACGACTTCATCTTCTCGGTCATCGCCGAGGAAAAAGGATTTCTGGGAAGCCTCACGGTTCTCGGCCTTTTTGGCGTGGTACTGTTCAACGGCATACGCATCGCGGGTCTCGCCCGAGACCGCTTCGGCACCCTGCTCGCCATCGGCGTCACGGTGCTCTTCGCGGTGCATGTGTTCGTGAACATCGCCATGACCATCGGGCTGGTGCCCATCACGGGCATACCACTTCCCTTCATCAGCTACGGTGGCTCCTTTGTGCTCAGTTGCTGCTTGCTGCAAGGACTGGTCCAGAGCGTCTATCGCTTCAGGAAGGATTTCATATGAGATCGCTTCTTCGCGCTATCGACCGCTCTGCCGGAATTTCCTGCGCCGCGACGAACGCCCAGGGGTGCCCCGTGATCCCAACCCACGACACCCACCATGAGCGAATCCTCGCAACCCTCGCCCGGCGGCCCGCCGCCGGACGTCGCCCAGCAGTATGACTCCGAACTCGTCAATCCCCCGGCCCAGGCTGAAACCAAGCCGCTCAGCTCCGCGGAGCTGAAGGCCGGGGCCGCCGAGCGCGCCCAGCAGCGACCGATCCTCCAGAAGATCCTCTCGATCTTCAAAAAGGAGAAAGGCTCCTACCGGGAACTGATCATCAACTCCGAGCCCCTCGAGAAGCGCGTCGCGCTGCTCGTCGACGGCCGCCTCGAGAAGTTCGAGATCGAGCGCGAGTCCGACAACCGGATGGTCGGCGGCATCTACAAGGGCCGCATCAAGAACCTCGACGCCGGCCTCAAGGCCGCGTTCGTCGACATCGGCTACACCAAGAACGCGTTCCTCCACTACTGGGACATGCTCCCGGCCGCCGCCGACTCCTCCGTCGAGGTCGTGCGCGTGAACAAGAAGAAGAACGCCCCCGCCCGCGGCGCCGAGCCCACCGTCAAGGACATCCCCGGCCTCTACCCGCCCGGCACCGACATCGTCATCCAGGTCACCAAGGGCCCCATCGGCACCAAGGGCCCGCGCACCACGACCAACCTCTCGCTCCCCGGCCGCTACCTCATCCTCACGCCGTACAGCGACGGCTGCGGCATCTCCCGCAAGATCGAGGACCCGCAGGAGCGCAAGCGCCTCAAGCAGCTCATCAACGAGCTCACCATCCCCGAGGGCATGGGCGTCATCGTCCGCACCGCCGGCGAGGGCAAGAAGGCCCGGTACTTCGTCCGCGACCTCCACATCCTGCTCAAGACCTGGCAGGACATCACGACGAAGATGCAGAACGACCGCGCGCCGGCCTGCCTCTACCAGGAGCCCGGCCTCGTCGAGCGCACCGTGCGCGACTTCCTCACCGAGGAGGTCGACCGCGTCCTCATCGACAACAAGGAGGACCACGCCCGCACCCAGCAGCTGGTCGCCCAGATCTCCAAGCGCTCCGCCGGCAAGATCGCCTACTACAACGACAGCATCCCGATCTTCGAGCGGTTCAACATCGAGCGCCAGATCGAGCAGACCGGCCAGCGCAAGGTCCCGCTCCCGTCCGGCGGCGAGATCGTCATCGACGAGACCGAGGCCCTGATCTCGATCGACGTTAACACCGGCTCGCACAAGTCCCGCGGCGGCGACGAGAAGAACGTCATCTACGCCGTGAACCTCGAGGCCGCCGTCGAGGCCGCCCGCCAGATCCGCCTCCGCAACCTCGGCGGCCTGCTCATCATCGACTTCATCGACATGAAGGAGCGCCGCCACCGCAACGCCGTCTACGAGAAGATGGTCGCGGAGATGGCGCAGGACAAAGCCAAGAACCACATCCTGCCGATCTCGACCCTGGGCATCCTCCAGATGACCCGCCAGCGCCAGCAGGAGTCGCTCTCGTCCAACCTCTACACCGACTGCCCCTACTGCCGCGGCCGCGGCATCGTGAAGAGCGCGACCACCATGTCCGTCGAGCTGCAGCGCAAGCTCTCCTCCGTCGCCCGCCGCCTCCAGCTGCGGAACGACGGCAAGGAGTACAACCTCCGCGTGCTCGTCCACCCGAGCATCCTCGAGCGCCTCCGCAGCGAGGACGCCGAGCTGCTCGT
>CAZUQB010000415.1:0-2993 GCA_964622405.1 uncultured Opitutaceae bacterium
ACTCCTTGAGGTTCGCGCGCGGGTCGGGCATGCCGAGCTTCTGGCGGAGGGCGATGAGCTCCTTGGCGTGGCCGCCAGTGAAGCGGTGGAGACCGCTGCCGAGGCCGGCCGCGATCCAGATGGTGCGGCAGTAAGAGTCGATGTTCTCCATCTTCCAGTAGGCGTCCTCGACGTCCTTACCCCAGACGATGACACCGTGGTTCTGCATGAGGACGGCCTGGTGAACCTTGCCGACCTCGCCGACCTCGGCCGCGTTGGCGGGCGTGCCGGGCGTCTGGTATTTCGCGACGCCGATCTTGCCGAGGAACACCTCGGCCTCGGGGATGAGGCAGGACGGGATGTCGACGTTGGCGATGGCGAACGCGGTGGCGTGCGGCGGGTGCGCGTGCACGCAGGACTTGGCCGCGGGCTGGCGCTTCATGATGCCGAAGTGGGTCAGCGCCTCGCTGGTGCGGACGCGCGTGCCGGCGAGCTGCTTGCCGTCGAGGTCCACGAGGCACATGTCCTCGGGCTTCATGAAGCCCTTGCAGATGAGCGTGGGCGTGCAGAGCGCGAGATTGTCGCCGACGCGGACCGTGATGTTGCCGCCGTTGCCGTCGGTGTAGTCGCGCGTCCAGAGACGGCGGCCGATGTCGCAGATGCGCTCCTTGAGGACCTCGATCGCGGGCGAGCGGAAGAAGCGCTCGATCTCGGCGGGCGTCTTCGGGTCGGAACCCGGGGCCCACTTGTACTCGAGGTCGGGCGTGCTGGGCGCCCCGGACTTGGCCGGGCCGTTGCCGGCGGTGCCGGCGGGCGACTTGAAGGCGGGCTGGGCGCGGCCGCTGAACACGTCGCGGGCGGACGGGGTCAGGATGGAGCCGGCGGGCGGCTGCTCTCCCTTGCGGAGAAGCTCCTCGGCTTCACGGGCGGTGATGACGTTGGCCATGGGAAAAACGGGTTAGGAGGCGGGTGGCGTGTAGAAAATCTCGTCGATGATCGCGGCGTTGAACGCGTCAACCGGCGTGGGCGTGTCGAACGGCGCGGTGGCCTCGGCCCCCTCGGTGAAGCCGATGACGTGCCCCACCCCGGCGCCGAGGTTGTCGTACACCACGACCGACGAGCCGGCGGCCAGCGGCGTCATGCCCTTGCCGGCGAACTCCGCCTTGGTGAACGGCTGCACGAGCAGGAAGCGCGCGCCCTTGTAGGCGGGGTCCCACTGCGAGAGGGTGACGCGGCCGATGACGTGCCCGAGGCGCATCTCAGTACGCCTCCTTTCCGAGCGGGTCCACGACGCCGAGCACGAGGTTGCGCAGCGGCGACTTCGGGTCGCCGACGTGCTCGCGGGTCTTGGAGCCGTCCGTCGAGACCAGCACGCGCTGGTGCTGGCCGGCGCCGAGCGGGTCGATCGCCAGGATGGGCGCGCCCTCGCTGCGGCCCGCGTCGTCGAGCGGCTGGCAGATGATCGTGCGGCAGCCCACCATGCTGGGATGGCAGTGGGTGGAGACGATCACGCCGTCGACGCGCGCGAGGATCATGGGCTCAGTAGATGCGGAGGTTGTCCACCATCACGCAGCGGCGGGTGCGCGTGAACGTGGCCGGGTTGGAGATGCCCTCGCCCGTGGTCGTGGCGATGGAGTAGCTGAGGTAGCCCTCGCCGCCGAGGCCGAGGCCGGCGACGCACGGCCCGTTCTTCACGAACACGGTGGCGTCGAGCGCGCGGGCCATCTGGGTCATGTGGTCGACATTGAGCGAGTGGATGATCGCGGAGTGCTTGTAGCCGTGCTCGGCCTTCAGCGCGTACTCGATCGCCTGGTCCATGTCCCGCACGCGCACGATCGGCACCATCGGCATCATCTGCTCCTCGATCACGAACGCGTGGTCGACGTCGGTCTCGGCGAAGAGCAGCGGCGTGTTCGGCGCGACGTTCGCGCCGGCGTGCTTCGCGAGCACGGCGGCGTCGGCGCCGACGAGCTGGCGGTTGACGGCGGCGTGCGAGCAGCCGCCCGCGTCCTTCGAGAAGGTGAACGCCGCGGCGGTGAGCCGGGCGAGCTGCGGGGCGTTGAGTTGCGCGGCGCCGGCCTCGCGGAGGCCCTCCATGAACTTGTCGGCGTGCTTCTCGAGCACGAAGACCTCCTTCTCGCCGATGCAGAGGAGATTGTTGTCGTAGGCGCCACCCTGGATGACGTCGCGCGCGGCCTTCTTGAGGCAGCCCGTGCCGTCGACGATGACGGGCGGGTTGCCCGGGCCCGCGCAGATGGCGCGCTTGCCGGACTTCATCGCGGCGCTGACGACGCCGGGACCGCCGGTGACCAGGAGAATGTTGATCGCCGGGTGCTTGGTGAGGGCGTTGAAGGAGTCGAGCGTCGGCTTGAGGACGGTGCAGACGAGGTTCTCGATGCCGAGCGCAGCGTGGATGGCCTCGTTGTAGGTGCGGACCGCGAGCGCGGCGGAGCGGGCGCCGCCCGGGTGCGGGTTGAAGACGACGGCGTTGCCGGCGGCGACGATGTTGATGATGTTGCCGCTGAGGGTCGGGACGGAGTGCGTGACCGGCAGGACGGCGCCGATGACGCCGAACGGGGTGCGCTCCTCCATCGTGATGCCGTGGTCGCCGCTGAGGCTGTAGGGCCGGAGCCACTCGGTGCCCGGGACGAGCTTCACGATCTGCAGCTTCTCGATCTTGTGCTCGAGCCGGCCGATCTTCGTCTCCTCGAACTCGTACTTGCCCCACTCGACCGCCTTGGCGGTGACGATCTCCTTCACCAGCTCGACGACCTTGGCGCGGCCGGCGACGCCCTTCTCGCGGAGCTGTTCGTACGCCGCTGCGGCGGCGACGCAGGCCTCGTTGACATCCTCGAACACGCCGAAGCGGCCGGGTTTCACGGAATGCCCGACGCTGGCGCGCGTGGACGCGGCCGGGGCCGGGGCGGACGGGGCGGGCGCGGGCGACAGGACCGGCGAACGGCCGAGGCTGCGCATCACGTCCTCCACGACGGCGCGCAGGGCCTGGTCATCAA
>CAZUQB010000416.1:0-2990 GCA_964622405.1 uncultured Opitutaceae bacterium
GGGTGCCGGTGCTGCCGGCGTTCATCGACGGCGTCTGGGGCTCGGTCTTCTCCTTCGCGGACAACAAATACCTGTGGAAGTCGCCGCGCCTGATGCCGACCCCGGTGTTCGTGCAGTTCGGCGCGCTGATTCCGCCGGACCAGGCCGAGCCCCGTCTCGCCCGCAAGGTGCTGCTCGATCTCGGGGCCTTGGCCTTTGACGAGCGTCCGGTGCTGAAACGGCATCTCGGCCGCGAGTGCGTCCGGGCCCTCGCGCGGCGACCGTGGCATGTCGAGGTGATCGACCGGACCGCCGAGCGCCGGCCGGTGACCGCGGCGCAGCTGCTGTCCGTCTCGGCGGCGCTGTCGCGCCACCTCATCCGCACCGTGCCGGAGAAACGCGTCGGCATCGTCCTCCCGCCCGGCGCCGGCGCCTTCATCGCCAACCTGGCCGTGATCTGCGCCGGCAAGATCCCGGTGAACCTCAACTTCACCGCGGGCCGGGCGGCGCTCGAGGCGAGCATGAAGATCGGCGGCGTGGCCACCGTGCTCTCCGCCGATGCGGTGCGGCAGAAGGTCCCGAATTTCCCCTGGCCGGAAAAGACGCTGGATCTCCGCCGCGAGATCGAGGCCATGGGCGGCAAGCGCGCCATCCTGCCGTGGCTGCTGGCCGCGTGGGTCCTCCCCAACCAGTGGCTCGCGAGCCTGCTCGGCCTGCCCAAGGTCGGCGACCGGGCCGAGGCCGGCCTCCTGTTCACCAGCGGCAGCTCCGGCGAGCCGAAGGGCGTCGCCCTGTCGCACCGGAACATCCTCGCGAACTGCTCCCAGATCTCCTCGCTCTCCATCCTCCCGCAGTCGTCGTCGCTCCTCGGCTGCCTCCCGCTGTTCCACAGCATGGGCTTCACCGTCACGCTCTGGTATCCGCTCATCCGCGGCTGCCGCGTCGTGACGGTCCCGAGCCCGCTCGACACGCGCAAGATCGTCGACGCGATCCGCGACGAGGAGGTCACGGTGCTGCTGGGCGCCCCGACGTTCATCCGGCCCATCCTGCGCAAGGCGCAGCCGAGCGAGCTGCGCTCGCTGCACCTCGTCGTCACGGGCGCGGAGAAGCTTCCGGACGATCTCTACAAGGCCTTCCTCGAGACCTTCCACATCGAGATCCTCCAGGGCTACGGGCTCACCGAGACCACGCCGGCGAGCAACATCAACCAGCCGCATCCGCCGGTGACCACCGAGACGGCGGAGCCGCAGGTGGGCAAGAAGGCCGGGTCGACCGGCCGGCTGCTGCCGGGCATGTCGGTCCGCATCGTCAGCCCGGACACCGGCGAGGAGGTGCCGATCGGCGACCAGGGCATCGTCTGGTTCAAGGGCGCCAACGTGTTCAGCGGCTACCTCGACGACCCGCAGAAGACCCAGGCGGCCTTCCGCGACGGCTGGTTTGTCACCGGCGACCTGGGCCGGCTCGACGACGAGGGATTCCTGTTCATCGAGGGACGCCTCTCGCGCTTCTCCAAGATCGGCGCCGAGATGATCCCGCACGGCACGATCGAGCAGAAGATCGTCGAAGCTTTCGGGCTCGACCAATCGGAGGGGCCCTCCATCGCGGTGATGGGCGTGCCGGACAAGGCCAAGGGCGAGGCGCTGGTCCTCCTCACGACGGTCGCCTTCACGTCGGACGAACTCCGCGAGAAACTCCTGGGCGCCGGCCTCCCCAATCTCTGGGTGCCGAAGATCATCCACCGCGTGGAGCAGATCCCGGTGCTGGGCACCGGGAAACTCGATCTCAAGCGCTGCCGTGAGGTGGCCCTCGAGGCCGTGCGCGACTAATTCCGCGCCCGGAGGCAGGGCGCCGCTCGGCCGCCTTCCCCCTTCAGCTTTCAACCGCTCCCCTTCAACCAGCCGAACGGTTCAGGGCTGGCAGAAGCAGGAGGACGAGATCGTGATGTCGGCCACGTGCCAGGCGTCCTTGAACTGCTGGCGGGCGGCGGCCGCCTCGGCCGCCTTGTGCTGCTGGGCGAGCGCCTCGCTCAGGCCGTAGAGTGACCAGCCGTTGCCGGGCAGACGGGTGAGGTCGTCGCGGTAGACCTGCTCGGCCTCCGCGAACCGGCCGTGCGCCATCAGGGTCGCGCCGAGGGAATGTCGCACCGGGATGATCCAGGAGGGCGGCTCGTCATACCGCAGCGCGTCCTCGGCCTTGACCGCGGCGCGGAGCTGGGCGACGGCCTCGTCGACCTTGCCCTCGCGGACGAGGATCTCGCCCTCGACCATCGGCGTGACGACCGCCAGCACCGCCGAGCAGAGGTTGTTGCCCGCTGCGATCTCGTCGGCGGGGATTTTCTTGGCCGCCTCGACGAACCGGGCCTGCTCCGCGCGTGCACTGGCCGGGTCGCCCTTGGCCGCATACGCGATGCTGCGCGCGGCAAACCGGAAGGCGTACGAGAACGGGTATTTGGCGCTGACCTCGGGCTCGGCCAGCACGTCGTCCCAGCGTCCGAACCGCACCAGGCACTCGATCGGCATGGAAAGCCAGGCCTCCGACATGGCGCCGTACTCCGCCATGAACTCATCGGAGAGGCCGGCCACCAGGTCGCGCATGTGCCGCATCGCCAGCTGGCCCTGTCCAGTCATCATGGCGGCGTAGGCGAGCATGTGCTGGTTGTGCGCCACGTAGACCGGGAGGAAGCCGCGGGCGGGACCGGCCACCTGGCGGTAGGCCTGGTCGGCGGCGACGGCCTTGACGTTGGAGGCGATCGCATCGTGCCACCGGCCCACGCGGATGTAGATGTGCGAGGGCATGTGGACGTTGTGCGCGAGCCCGGGCTGGAGCCCGAGGAGTCGGTCGGCCGCGGCGATGGCGCGCTCCGGATGCGGCGAGGCTTCGACGGCGTGGATGTAGAGGTGGTTGGCGAACGGGTGGTTCACGTCGAGGGCCAGCACCCGGTCGAGCGTGGCGAGGATCTCGTCGGTGCCCGGCTGCGCCTGGCCCTCCGGCGTCCACTGGTCCCACGGCCG
>CAZUQB010000417.1:0-2977 GCA_964622405.1 uncultured Opitutaceae bacterium
GTGACGCCGCTCGTGACCGGACTCTCGTACGACTACTACGATCCCGATCTCCGGAACTGGAAAAACGAAACGGCCCTCCGCAAGGACAACAACGGCCAGCTCCAGGCGCCGCAGCGCCTGCGGCTCAAGTTCACCTACGGCAAGCTCACGCGGGAGACCGTGATTGTGATTCCGGCCACCGGCCCCGGCCTGCCGAATTTCTGATGACCCCCGTCCGTCCACCGCGCCGCGCCTCCGTGCTCGTGATCGTGATGGTCACGCTGCTCTTCACGGCGTTCGCCCTGATCCTGTTCGTGGAGCAGGCGAGCACGGACCTGTTGGTGGAGGCGCGGGAAGTGACGGCGCGGCGATTGCGGCGCGACGCGTACTCGGCGCTCGAGGCCACGCTCGCGACGCTGGAGGAGTTCCGGCGGGCCGACAGCGGCCTGCACGGTCCGGCGGAAGGGTGGGCGGATCCGCTCGGCTTCGCGGGCTGGCATCCGCGGGAGGGCTGCACGGTGGAGGTCGCGCTGGAGGACGAGAGCGGCAAGCTCCCGCTCCCGCACGTCGACAACGGCACGCTCGTCACGCTGTTCAAGGCGTGGGACTTCAACCAGGCCGACGCCGAGCGCCTGGCGGATTCCCTGCTCGGCTGGATGCGGCGCGACTACGTGCCGGCCTCGGGCCGCACGCCGGACTACGACACCGGAGACCTGCCGTTCCAGGCGCCGGAGCGCTCGCTGCGCTCGTGGACCGAGCTGGCGGCGATCGATCGCGCGCGCGAGGTCTTCTACGACGAGCAGGGCCGGCCGAACGACCTGTACCGCCGGTTCACCGCCGCCTTTTCCCTCTACGATTACGAGCAGTTCAACGTGAACGCCGCGAATGCCGACGTGCTCACCGCGGTGGGCTTCGCGGACCCGACGCAGCACAACCGGCTGCACGACTTCCTGACCGGCACCGGCGGGTACACGGTGCAGGGCCCGGGCTGGTTCACGTCCAACGCGCAGGCCGCGGGCGTGCTGGGCACCGGGGCGATGCCCAGCCTGGCCGGCACGGTGGTGCGGGCGCTGCGGGTCACGGTGACGGTCCGCGAGGGCAAGACGGAGTTCCGGCTGACCGCGGTGGTGGCGCCGAGCGGCGGGGCGAAAATCGTGCGGACGACTGCAACCGACACCCGGGCGCCCGCGTCTGCCGAGGGGACTGCGGCGGCGAACGCCACGGCCGCCGCCAGCGCGGCGAAGCCGACCTCGACGACCGCCGCCGCGGGAACCCCGGCCGCCGGCGGAACCAAACCCCAGCTCAACTATCCATTTACACTCTTGGAAATTCGCGAAAATGGTGAGATTCCACCACCTCCGCCTCCGGCCCCGTCCGCATGACCACCTCCGCTGAAAACTCGCCCGCGCCCGACGCGCCCCGCGTGGTTGTGCTCCCGGACGCCCTGTTCTTCGTGCGTGCCGTGCCGGTGGCCGGGGCCGCGACGCCGGCCGAGGCCGCGGCCCAGGTCGAGCTCGCGCTGGAGGGGCTCTCGCCGTTTCCGCCGGCGCAGCTGTATTTCTCGCATTTCTGGGCGCCGGGCGCCGACCGGGCGCTGGTGTTCGCGGCGTACCGGCGGCGGTTCACGCCGGATCAGGTCGAGTCGTGGGACGAGGCCGAGCTGGTGCTGCCCGCGTTTGCGACCCTGCTGGGCGAGGCGCCGGCTGCCGGGACGACCTTCCTCGTGACCTCCCCCGAGGGCCTGACCGCGGTCTACTGGGACCGCGGCCCGGTGCCGGCCGGCGTGCAGTTCAAGGCCGTCGCGGCCGAGGCGGATGCCCCGGCCCGGGCCCAGGCCCGCGACGAACTGCTGCGGGCGCTGCCGGGCAGCCGCCAGGTGGTCGAGCTCGCGGCGCCGCCGGCGCCGGAGCCGGCCGACACGGATGCCGAGTATGTCTTCCGCTCCGGCAACCGCGTGACGCACCTGCCGGCGGCGCTGGCCGCCTCGCTCGACGTGCGCGACCGCGGGCAGCTGGCCGAGCTGCGCCAGGCGCGCGGGCGCGACCTGCTCCTGTGGCGGGTCTTCATTGGCGCGATTGCGGCCTCGCTGCTGCTCGGCCTCGGCTGGGCCGGGATCTATGGGGCGGGCTTCTGGGAGAAGGCGCGCGAGCTGAAGGTCGCGGCGCAGCAGCCGGTGATCGACCAGATCATGACCGCGCAGAACCTCGCGACGCGCGTCAACGAGCTGTCCTCCAAGCGACTCCTGCCGCTGGAGATGATCTCGTTCGTCAGCGGCGCGGCGAAGCCGCCGACCATCCAGTTCCTCCGCACCACGACCTCGGGCCTCTACACGCTCGAGATCCAGGCCCAGACCACCTCGCCCGCCGAGGTGTCGGTGTTCCGCTCGAACCTCGCGGCCCAGGCGGTGTGCGAGAAGGTCGAGGTGCGCGACCAGCGCACGCGCGACAACCTGATGTCGTTCACCCTCGTCGTCACCTTCAAGCCCGGCGCGCTCAAGCCGGCCGCCTCGTCATGAGGGCCCTGAGGACCTATTTCCTCCGCCGCCTGCTCCGGGAGAAGATCCTCCTGGTGGTGATCGCGCTGCTGGTCGCGCTGACCCTGCTCTCCTCGGTCAGCCGGCGCGCGGCGGCGTTCTGGCGGACGCAGCGGTCGACGACCGTGACCCTGCGCGAACAGCAGCTGTGGCTGAAGAACCGCGCCGCGATCGAGGCCGGGGCCCAGGCGGCGGTGAAGAACCTCGACCCGGCGCGGACCCTCGACGACACGCGGCTGGTGGGCGAGCTCAACGCCCTGGCCCGGAGCCACGGCCTGCGGTTCACGAATGACACGCCGCAGACCGAGCGCACCGGGCAGTTCGCGGTGCACACCGTCCAGTTCAACCTGGTGAAGTCGGACTGGGACTCGTTGAAGCGCTTTTACGTCGAGCTCTCGCAGCGCTCGCCGTATGTCGGCATCGAGCAGTTCAGCCTGCAGGCCGACCGCGCCAGCCCGGCCCAGC
>CAZUQB010000418.1:0-2961 GCA_964622405.1 uncultured Opitutaceae bacterium
CCGGAGTTGAACTCGATCACGGTCGGGTACCGCACGAACGCGCGGTCCTCGAGGATGGCCTGGAGCTCCTTCCAGCCGATCTCGGGCCCGAACTTCGCGTGCAGCTCCGCCCCCTTGGTTGCCACGTGGGCGTTCAGGGAGACGCGGACGTCGTCGGGCGTGAGCTGCTTGGCCATGGGATCAGAAGTGCGACGGCGCGGTGGTCTCCGGGATCACGTCGTCCGGTCCCGGCTCCGAGATGCCCTCGTTGGCCTTCACCAGCCGGCCCTGGAGGATCGGCACGGACATGCGCAGGAAGATCGTGTAGCAGAGCAGGCCGAACGCCCAGATGCCGAAGCAGACCAGCGTCTCGTTGAGCGACGGCGTGTACTCGACGATCGCGCCGAGCGGCGTCGGGATGAAGCCCGGGATCACGAGGCCCATGCCCTTCTCGATCCAGATGCCGACGATGCTGAGCACGCAGGTGAGGTTGAGCCACTTCAGGCTGCGGCTGAGCGGGAGGACCAGCAGCACCATCGCGATGACGTTGAGCGTGATCGCGGTCCAGATCCACGGCACGAGCGCGTGGTGGCCGTGCAGGCCGAGGAACAGGTACTTCGACGAGATGACGTGGAGGTTGCCCGAGTAGAATTCCTTGAAGACCTCGTTGATGAGCAGGAACACGTTGATCAGCATCGAGACCTGGACGATCGAGCGCAGGGTGAGCAGCGCCTTGTCCGTGATGTGGTAGTGCGTGACGCGGCGGATGACCTGCAGGGCGAGAATGATGAGCGCCGGGCCGGCGGTGAAGGCGGAGGCGAGGAAGCGCGGGCCCACGATCGAGGAGTTCCAGAACGGCCGGCCGCCGAGGCCGACGTAGAGGAACGCCGTGACGGTGTGAATCGAGACCGCCCAGAAGATCGCGATGAAGACGAACGGAATGTAGAACCACTTGCCGGGCTTCACCCCGCGGTACCGGCAGTAGAGCAGGTAGCCGCAGATGTGGACGTTCAGCAGGAGATAGCCGTTCAGCACGATCACGTCCCAGCTCAGCATCGACGCCGGGAAGTTGAACTGGCCGATGCCCGGGATCAGGTGCCAGAAGCGGTCGGGCCGGCCCAGGTCCACCGTCACGAACATCAGGCACATGATGATCGCGGCGACGGCGAGCAGCTCGCCGAAGATCACGAGGTCATGGAGCTCCTCGTTGTCGTAGATGTAGACCGGGATGACCATCATCACGGCCGCGGCGGCGACGCCGACGAGGAACGTGAAGTTCGCGATGTAGACGCCCCAGGAAACCTCGTCGCTCATGCCGGTGACGATCAGGCCGTGGGCGTACTGCTTGGCGTAGGCGTTGAGCCCGAAGAGGACGACGACGGTGAGCGCCCCCATCCAGGTGTAATAGCGCCAGTCGCCGACGAACGCGATCCGGGCGCACCGCCGGAGGAAGACGAAGTAGTTGCGGGCGGCGGAGATCATACGTCGAAGTAGTAGAAGAAGCGGGGGTTGGTCCCGATGTCCTCCTTGAGCTGCATGAAGACGCGCTTCGTGCGGAGGATCTGGGAAATCTCGCTGTTCGGATCGAGGACGTTGCCGAACTTGCGCGAGCCGGTCGGGCACACCTCGAGGCAGGCCGGGTAGCGGCCGTCACGCGTGCGCTGGATGCAGAAGTGGCACTTTTCCATCACGCCCTGGCGCCGCGGCCGGTTGCCGAGGTAGGACATGTTCGGGTTGAGCCGGTCGGCCGGGATGTTTGGCTTGGTGAAGTTGAAGCGGCGCGCCCAGTACGGGCAGGCGGCCTCGCAGTAGCGGCAGCCGATGCACCAGTCGTAGTCGATGACCGTGATGCCGTCCGTCTCCTGCCACGTGGCGTGCACCGGGCACACCTTCACGCAGGGCGGGTTGTGGCACTGCTGGCACTGGATCGGCATGTAGAAGAACCCCTTTTCCGGGACCTTCTCGGGCTGGTAATTGTGGTCGCCCTTCTCGAGGTCGAAGGTGCCGTGCGGCATCTTCAGCACGCGGATGTACTGGATCTCGGGATTGCGCGACTGGTTGTTCTCGTTGACGCAGGCGTGGACGCACTTGCGGCAGCCGATGCAGCGGGAGAGGTTGAGCGCGTAGCAGAACTCGACGCCGTCCATCGGCCGCAGGTCGCGGACGTGCGGCCGGATCTTGTACTGCTTCTCGACGTCGCGCTCGATGCGGGCGAGGACCTTGGTCATGTCCTCGGGCGTCATCTCCTTGTAATACTTCTGCATGAACTGCTCGGCGGAGGTGATGTCCTCCATCTCGAACAGCGGCTTGAGGCTGGCGGCGACGGCGGCGAGGCCGGTGGTGAGGACCGCGGACGTGCGCAGGAAGCTGCGCCGGGACATGCCGGAGTCGACGGGGACGTGGGGATCAGGCTGGACGGGCGACGGCATGTCAGTGGGAGGGGTTGGGTTCGGCAGTCGGCTCCGTCGCCTGCTGCGGGCGGAGGGTGTGGGGTGCCGGGGCGGGCTGGCGGCCGGGGAACTTCGGCGAGTGCGGGTTGTGGCAGTTCACGCAGTCGCGCTTCACAGCCGGGCCCAACTTCGTGTTCCAGTAGCCGTTGGTGCGGCCGTGGGCACCGGAATCCCAGTCGCGGATGGTCGGACCGTGGCAGCTGCCGCAAAGCTCGGTGCTCTCCGTAAACTTCAGCGTGCGGCCGTCGCGCGGCTGCAGCGTCGTGAGATCATTCTCGTTGTGGCAGTTGAAGCAGTTGTTGTTCCGCCCGTGCGTGCCGTGGCCCATGACCACGTCGGCGTGCTCCTCCGGCACGATCAGCTTGTGGTTCTCGTCGTAGCGCAGCGGCGGTGGCTTGCCCTTCTCGTGGCAACCGTAGCAGTCGAAGTCGGACAAGTCCTCCTTCGCCTTCACCAGGTCCGCGTACGAGCGGCGCCACGTGGCGGTGTCGAGGAACGACTTGTCGACGAGGGGAATGTCCGGCCGCGGGGC
>CAZUQB010000419.1:0-2947 GCA_964622405.1 uncultured Opitutaceae bacterium
CCTACCCCAGCATCCGCCGGAATTCCTTCTCGTCGATGACCGGCACGCCGAGTTCCTTCGCCTTGTCCAGCTTCGATCCGGCCTCCTCGCCCGCGAGCACGAAGCTCGTCTTCTTGCTGACGCTGCCGCTGACCTTGCCGCCCGCGTTCAGGATCAGCTGCTCGGCCTCCTCGCGCTTCAGCGTCGGCAGCGTGCCCGTGAGCACGAGGGTCTTGCCGGTGAACACGCCGGTGGTGGCCACCGTGCCCTGCGGGTCGATGCCCAGGCTGCGCAGCTTGGCCAGCAGGCGTTTCCCCGGCTCGCTCGCGAAAAACTCCAGCACGCTGCCCGCCACGGCCGGGCCCACGTCCGCCGGCACGCCGGCCAGCGGTCCGGCGTCCAGTGCCGCGATCTCGTCGTCCAGCCGCGCGCAGAGTTCCTTGCGGCGCGCCTTGTCGGCGTCGGACTTCGCCGGGTTCTTCCGCGACGCCGGCGCCTCCCACTCGCGCTGGGCCGTCAGCTCGGCCTTTTTCAGGACCGCGTGCAGCAGCGCCGAGCCGGCCAGCTCGGCAAAATTGCGGTGGCGCCGGCCCAGCTCGCGCGCGGTGCTTTCGCCGACATCCGGGACGCTCAGCGCGAACAGCCATTTTTCCAGCGGCAGCGATCGCGCTGCCTCGCGCGCCGCGACCACCTTGGTCGCATTCTTCTCGCCGAACACGCGCGGCTCCTCCGCAGTGCCAAGGTTCAGGGTGGCGAGCGTCTCAAGCGAAACATCGTACAGGTCCGGCGGATCCTTCACGTGACCCAGCTCGACCAGCTTTGCCGCCACCACGCCGCCGACGCCGTCGATCGCCAGCGCCCGCCGGCCGCAGAAGAAGGACAGCCGGCCCGTGCGCTGCGCCGCGCACTCGTAGTTGAGGCACTTCCACGCCGCGCCCTCCGCTTCGTCGCCGGCGATCTCGACGCGGGCAATCCGGCTGCCGCACACCGGACACTTGCCGCCGACCGCGGCGACCAGGTCGAACTCCGGCGCGCCCTTCGGCCGCTCGTCCGGGAACGACTGCAGCACCGCCGGGATCACCTCGCCGGCCTTCTCGATCTCGACGAGATCGCCGACCCGGATGTCCTTGCGCCGGATCTCGTCCTCGTTGTGCAGCGTGGCCCGGCTGATCGTGCTGCCCGCCAGGAGGACGGGCTCGAGCTCCGCGACCGGGCTCAGGATGCCGGTCTTGCCGACCTGGATCGTGATGGCCCGCAGGCGCGTGCGCGCCGTGTCGGGCTTGAACTTGTACGCGATCGCCCACCGCGGCGCCTTGTCCGTCGAGCCCGCCTCGCGCTGCTGGTCGACGTCGTCGAGCTTCACCACCGCCCCGTCGGTGCCGTACGCAAAGTCATGCCGCAGCCGGTCGAGCTCGCTCACCGCGGCCCACACGGCATCGACGCCTTTGACCGCCCAGTATTTTTCCACGACCGGCAGGCCCCAGGCCTTGAGCCGTTTCTGGAGGTCGGTCTGCGAGCCGATGATCGCCGGTTCGCAGTAGCCGAGTCCGTAAAGGACGATCGCAAGCTTGCGGCGCGCGACCTCGGCCGAGTCGAGCAGCTTGACCGTCCCGGCCGCCAGGTTGCGCGGGTTCGCGTAAAGCTCCTCGCCGGCCGCGGCGCGCTCGGCGTTGATGCGCTCGAATTCCGCCGCCGTCAGGTAAATCTCGCCCCGGATTTCCACGACCTGCGGCGCCGCGCCTTTCAGCTCGCGCGGCAGCATGCCGATCGTGAGGACGTTCGCCGTCACGTCGTCGCCGCGGTCGCCCTTGCCGCGGGTCACCGCGCGCACCAGCCGGCCGTCCTCGTAGGTCAGGCTCACGGCGAGGCCGTCGATCTTGGGTTCGACCGTATAGCGCAGGTCCTCGGTCCCGAGCAGCTTCGCCAGCCGCGCATGGAACGCGCGCAGCTCCTCCTCGTTGTAGGTGTTGTCGAGGCTAAGCATCTTCTGGCGGTGCGCGACCTCGACAAAACCCTGCACGCGGTCGTCGCCGATCTTCTGCGTCGGCGAATCCTTCGGCGCGAACTGCGGGAACCGCTTTTCCAGGTCCTCCAGCTCGCGCTTGAGGACGTCGTACTCGAAATCGGACAGCTCCGGCCGCGCCTTTCGGTAGTAAAGCTCGTCCGCGTGCGCGATCTGCGCGCGCAGGTCGGTGAGGCGTTGCTGGGCCTTGGCCGGGGTCATCGGGGAAAGTGTCTCAGGCAGGACGGGATTTTCAACCGGGCATTTGGCCGGGGCAGCGGAGAACGCTCGACGCCCGGCCTCGGCGGGAGAGTTGAGGGATGGGAGTTGAAGGTTGAAAGCTACGGCTTCGCCCGAGATCCAATTCGGCCCTCCAGGAATTGCCGATAGCGCGGCCAGGCGGCGTAGACCGTGACGGCCACCACCGCGCCGGCAGTGTCGGCGACCCAGTCCCAGACATCGCAGGAGCGGCCCGGCACGAAGAACTGGTGCCACTCGTCCGTCGCGCCGTAGGCGGAGGCGAGCACCGCGCCGAGGATCGCGCCCTTCCAGCCCGGCCACAGCCGGCCCACGAGCGTGGCGAGCAGGCCGTAGGCGAGGAAGTGGACCACTTTGTCGCTCTCCGGCAGGTCAGGCAGCGGGACATGGGCCTGGGCCGACTCGAGGAAGATCGCGGCCGCCCAAGCCAGCGGCCAGAGCCAGTCGCGACGGGAACGGGAGGAGACGGCCTGCACGCGCGGTGTGATGAGCCGGATGCGGTCCCGAGGAAAGGCGAAACCGCCCTAAGTCGCGCCGCCGCCGTGATTCACCGCGGGCGACCAGAACGCTGGAAAATCAACTTGCCTCAGCCCGCATCCTGCCGCTTTGTGACCCTCCCAGTTCGGGCTGTAGCGTAGCCTGGTAGCGCGCTTGCATGGGGTGCAAGAGGTCGTGAGTTCGAATCTCACCAGCCCGACCATTTTCCCC
>CAZUQB010000420.1:0-1161 GCA_964622405.1 uncultured Opitutaceae bacterium
CGAAGGTGGGCGAGAAGGGCGCGCAGAAGATCTACGCCGCCGCCCACGACCACGCCCGGCTCCTCCAGAAAAACTTCCTCGACGTGCTCGCGACCGACGACGTGAAGAGCAAGGTGGCGAAGGACGCCCGCGAGGAGTGGCAGGGTTTCTGCGAGTCGCTGCAGCAGGTCGCCGAGGTGATGCGGACCGGCACGCCGAGCGCGGCGGTCGAGAACGCGATCGACGGCTGGTACGGCGATTATCTCAAGGGCGCCTTCGCCGACTACGTGGACCGCCTCGAGGAACTCAAGGCGCTGGTCGGCTTCGCCGCGCGCTTCGAGGAGATGCAGGACTTCCTCGCGCAGATCATGCTGCTCAACTCGGAGACCAGCGACCGTCAGGTCGATCCCGACGCCGACGCGGTCAAGCTGACCACCGTACACCAGGCCAAGGGTCTCGAGTACGATGTCGTGTTCCTGATCGGCCTCGCCGACGGCCAGTTCCCCGGCCGCCGGTCGATCGAGGCCGGCGACGTCGAGGAGGAGCGGCGGCTGTTCTACGTCGGCGTCACGCGCGCGCGAAACGAACTCTATCTCAGCTACCCGAAGATCGCGTCCCGCGCCGGCCCGGGCGGGATGATGCTGACCCCGAGCCGCTTTATCCAGGAACTCCCGCCCGAGCTCTACGAGCCGCTGAAAATCAAGCGCAGCTATTCCTGGTAAGGCCAGGGATCAGACCTAAGTCCGCGGGCCGACGGTGCACCGGAATCAGTCGGGACAATTCGGTTGAGGCCTTACGGCCACTCAAGGAAACCAGCGTCTCCGCGCCCTGCCGCCCGGAACAGCACCATGCCGTGGTCCAGACCTTTCAACCTTCAACCGTCAACTCTCAACCGCCCGATCCACGCCCTCACGCCCACCCACCGGCGCCGGTCCCGCCCTGCACCTCGCGCAGCACGCGCAGCGTGTTGCCGCCCCAGAGCTTCGCGAGCGAGTCCTCGTCCCAGCCGCGGGCCAGCAGCGCCCGGGTCAGGTTCGGGAATTCGCCGACGTCGTTGAGCCCGGTCACGCCGCCGCCGCCGTCGAAGTCGCACCCGACGCCCACGTGGTCGATGCCCGCCACCTCGACCGCGTGCTCCACGTGCGCGATGTAGTCGTCGAGCGTCGCGGCCGGGTTCGGGTA
>CAZUQB010000420.1:1261-2947 GCA_964622405.1 uncultured Opitutaceae bacterium
CGCGACAGTTCGAGCAGGTCGCGCAGCGCATCGTCGGACGCGTGCGAGGCGTCCAGCACGATCCCGAGGCGGTTGCACTCGGCGAGGACCTCGCGGCCGAGCGGGCTGAGCCCGCCCCACTCCGCGCCGCGCGGGTCGGTGGAGGAGTCGGCGAGGTCGTTGTTCAGCATGTGGGTCAGGCCGAGCATGCGGACCCCGAGATCGTGAAACCGCTGCACGTTGCCGGGATCCAGCCCGACGGAATAGCTGTTCTCGATGCTGAGGTAGATCGCGCGGCGCCCCTCGGACTTGAGGCGGGGGCCGTCGGCGGCGGTCAGCGCGAGGCCGCACTGCAGGGCGTTCCGTTCGATCACGTCGCGCGTCCGGTGCAGGACCTGGCTGGCCCGCTCGTAGGCCATCGCATAGCCCTCCGCGCGCCGGGCGGCCTGGGTGCTGTAGACGGCAAACACCATCGCGTCGGCGCCCTGCGCCAGGCGGGGCAGGTCGCACTGCGAGCGGTCCGCCGCGAACGTGTGCGCCGCCGCGAAGTCCCAGCCGGGCCGCATGAGGCTCGCGGTCGGCGTGTCCGCGTGGGTGTCGATCGTGAAGAGCCGCCGGTGCAGCGCGGCGGGGTCGGAGGCGCGGGAAGGTTCCATGGGGCGGCGGCGAGCGGGGACCATGATCCGAAAGGCCCAAACTGTAAAAACAATCCTCAGTCGCGCGGGACGTGGATTTGCGCTTGGCGCAATTCGGGTCTGCCTATTGAACCAATTCTCCCATGTCCTCCCCCGCGATCGAAAACGTCGTCATCATTGGCACCGGCTGCGCCGGACTCACCGCCGCGATCTACACCGCCCGCGCGAGCCTCAACCCGCTCGTGCTCGAGGGGCCGCTGCCCGGCGGGCAGCTGACGACGACCAGCGAGGTCGAGAATTTCCCCGGGTTTCCCCACGGCGTCGACGGCTTCCAACTCACGCAGAACATGCGCGAGCAGGCCACGCGGTTCGGCACGCGCTTCGAGCAGGCGCTGGTCAAGTCGGTCGATTTCTCCGCCATGCCGCGCAAGCTCGACCTCGGCGACCGCACCATCCTGGCCAAGGCCGTGATCATCGCCACCGGCGCCTCGCCGCGCATGACGGGCATCCCGGGCGAGAAGGAACTCTACGGCGGCAAGGGCGTGACAACCTGCGCGACCTGCGACGGCGCGTTCTACCGCAAGATGGAAGTCGCCGTGATCGGCGGCGGCGACAGTGCGGCGGAGGAGGCCCTGTTCCTCACCCGGTTCGCCAGCAAGGTCTACCTGGTCCACCGCCGCGACTCGCTCCGGGCGTCGAAGATCATGGCCGATCGCGCGACCACGCACGAGAAGATCGAGATGGTCTGGAACGCCGTGCCCGTCGAGGTCCTCGGCGTGAAGGAGGGCGCCGTCAGCGGCCTCAAGGTTCGCGACGTGAAGACCAATTCAGATCGCGTGCTGCCCGTGAAGGGCATCTTCGTCGCCATCGGGCACATCCCGAACACCGGACCGTTCGCCCCGCCGCTCGAGGTGGATGAGGGCGGCTATTTCAAGCCGCAGGCCGGCTCGCAGGTCCGCACGAACATCCCCGGCATCTACGTCGCGGGTGACTGCTCCGACCACGTTTACCGCCAGGCCATCACCGCCGCGGGCATGGGTTGCGCGGCTGCCATCGAGGCCGAGCGCTGGCT
>CAZUQB010000421.1:0-2947 GCA_964622405.1 uncultured Opitutaceae bacterium
ATCGCCACCGGCAATCCCCTATGAAGAAAATCGCCGTCCTCCACGGACCCAACCTTGACCGCCTCGGCAAGCGCGAGCCGGAGATCTACGGGCACGCCACGCTGAAGGACCTCGAGCAGCTCATGCGCACCGAGGCCCGCAAACTCGGGCTGTCGCTCTCGTTCTTCCAGTCCGCGCACGAGGGCGCCCTGATCGACCGGATCCACTGGCACACCGACCACGGGGTCGACGCGTTCATCGTGAACTTCGGCGCCTACTCCCACACCAGCATCGCCCTGCGCGACGCCCTGTCGGCCTCCGCGCGGCCCGCGGTGGAGGTCCACATCTCCGACATCAAGAAGCGCGAGAAATTCCGGCATCACTCCATGACCGCCGGGGCCTGCATCGCCCTGATCGGCGGCAAGGGTTTCCCGGGGTACCTCGAGGCGCTCCGCCTGCTGGCCGCGCGCCGAACCTGATTCATGGGATCGCCGCCCGCCGCCAGCTGGTACGTCTGCCACACCCGGCCCCGCTGCGAGAAGAAGTTTGCCGCCCTCGCGGCAGCCGAGGGCGTCGAGCACTACCTCCCTCTCCTGACCAGTGTCCGGCGGTATCCGGGCCAGACCAAGCGCTTCACCAAGCCGCTTTTCCCGGGCTACGTCTTCGCCCTGATCCCGCCGGTGCGCCGCACCCGGATGTACCAGCAGGATCTCCTGGCCCGGCTGATCCCGGTGGCCGACGAGGGCCCTTTCCTCCGGCAGCTGGCCGATGTCCGGGCCCTCGTCGCCAGTGGCTACGAGCTGTCCGTCCAGCCGCTTCTCGCCCGCGGGCGGCGGGTGCGCGTGAGCGGCGGCCCCCTTCGCGGGCTGGAGGGATTTGTCGACGATTCCTCGAACCCCGGCGAAATCGTGGTGTCTGTGGACGTCCTGCAGCAAGGCTTGCACGTCAGGCTGCCGGCCGAAATCCTCCATATCCTTCCTTGATCCGCCGTATGCCCGTCTGCCGCCCGCTGCCTCTCTGGACCCGTCTCGGGGCCTGTCTGGTCGCCCTCGCCGTTGCCTGTCCGCCCGCCCTGCTGGCGCAGTCGGACTCCGACGTGCCGTCCAGCGGCGCCTGGGACATCAGCGAGCTTCTGGAGCGCCTCCCGAGCATCAATCCGTTCGACAAGCTGAACGTCGGCGGGCCCGTGCCGCTCCGCTTCTACAGCCGGCCCCACCTCGGCGACTTCATCCGTCGCGACTACATCCGGGTGCCGGTCGGCGTCCGCGCCCATGTCACCGACCACGTGGAGGTCAACGGCGAGGCCGAGACCTATCTCACCCACGGGCTCAAGGACTCCGCCGGCTACGGCTTCTCCAAGGGCCGCGTCGGACTCAAGTACGACGAGACCATCTCCCCCGAGCACCCCATCGGCTGGAGCGTCGGCACCGATTTCGAATCCCCGCTCGACCATCCGCCCGCGGAGCTGACCGACGGCCACCGGCACCTCGTGCCGTACCTATCCTTCTCCAAGGTCCTGAATGAGCGGCTCAAGGTCATCGGCTACACCAGCATCAGCGCCAACTTCGTCTCGCACTCGCCGCTCGCGCCGAACTTCGGCCGCAACCAGCTCCACACGAACTCGAACACGCTGACCGCCGGCGTGACCCGCGACTACACCCGTTTCCGCGTCGCCCTCACCGGCAACTGGAGCACGTCCTCGCTCCTGTCCGACGAGAACCACCAGGTTTTCTCCTTCCGGCCCGACCTTATCATCCCGCTGACCAAGACTCCCGAGGCCAAGTCCCGCACCCACCTGCTCGTCATCTTCGGCGGCCGCGCCGTCCACGGACCCGATGGCACCGAGCTCGGCGTCAACGGCAGCGTCCGGATCGAGTTCGCGGTGCGCGGCGGGAAGAAATAGCCGGCGGCGGAAAACGGCCGGGCGGCGTTCGCCCGGTTCCGCCCTACAGCTTCATCCGCCAGATCCACACGATCAGGTGCAGCGTCCCGCACGCGGCCAGCGCGGCGGCGACGTCGTCGATCACCACGCCCCAGCCGCCGGGGAGGTCCTGAAGCTTCGAAATGCCGAAGGGCTTGAGAATGTCGAACAGCCGGAACAGCGCGAAGCCCGCCAGCAGCACCGCCCACCGCGGCATCGGCCCCACCTGCGCGGGCCAGCCCAGGAAGCACAGCGGCATCACGACAAACTCGTCGAGGATCACCTCGCCCGGGTCCTTCCGCCCCAGCCGGAACTCCGCCTCGCCGCAGAACGCGACCGCCAAATAGCCCACCACCGCCGTCACCAGCAGGGTCCCGACCAGGCCGACGCGATCGAGGAAGAAGACCGTGTAGTACAGCAACCCCGCGATTGAGCCCCAGGTCCCGGGCGCCGGCAGCTTCCGGCCCAGGGGTCCCAGGGTGGCGATGTTCAGCACCGTCTGCGACGGCAGGAAGCGCGGCCAAATCGGTTGCTCGAGGCGCATGCGTCAGCTCAGCACCACGTGACCGTGACGGCGGAAATACGACCAGCCGGACGTCAGGGTGAGGACGGCGGAAAGCACGAACAGCAGGATGCCGATCAGGTGGACTCCCGTCACCCAGCGATGCTCGTCGCCGCGGAACAGCTCCGGAAAGTCCTGGGCGAACATCCGCCAGCCGATGAGCCAGCCGATCGCGTTGAACTGCACGAAGGCCTTCACCTTCCCGCCGGAATCGGCCTCGACCACGATGTTCTTCGCCGCCGCCGCCGTGCGCATCCCCGACACCGCGAACTCGCGGGCCAGGATCAGCAGCAGCAGGATCAGCGCGGTGGTGTCGTAGCCGTAGAAGAAATTGCCGCTGACCAGGGCGATCATGATCCCGATCACCATGACCTTGTCGATGACGGCGTCCATGAACCGCCCGAACGACGAGACCTCGCCGCGCTCGCGCGCGATCTTGCCGTCGAGCCAGTCGGTCAGCGCCGCCGCGATGTAGAGCCAGAAGC
>CAZUQB010000422.1:0-2947 GCA_964622405.1 uncultured Opitutaceae bacterium
GGGGTTTGGGGATCAATGGAACAGAAAACCGGGGTAAGCCGGTAGGCTTCTCCTGGAATGGTTCAGGCATCCTCCTCGGCCGGATCGCGTAGCGGTCGGAGTTCGCCCCGAATCACGACCTCTGGAACGGTAAACGAATAATGTCCCAACAAGTTGATGTGCTCGAAGATCAGAGGTGAGAGCCGGGCCACGTCCTCGTCGCGGACCGGATAACCTTCCTGACGCAGCTGAGTCAGCACGGCTTCCATATACAGGGTGTTCCACAACGCGATGACGTTGACCACCAGCCCCAGCGCCCCGAGTTGGTCTTCCTGGCCTTCCCGGTAACGCTGGCGCAGTTCGCCACGCTTGCCATGAAACAGGGCGCGGGCCAGGCTATGCCGCCCTTCGCCGCGATTCAGTTGAGTGAGCGTGGCGCGGCGCCGGGTTTCGTCGTCCAGGTACGCCAGAATGTAAAGTGTCTTTTCGAGACGGCCGAACTCGGCCAGAGCTTGGGCGAGTCGAGTAGGACTTTCCCCTCGTTGCAGGACGCGCATGATGCCCGTGGCCGGTACCTTCCCCAGTTTCAGCGAACCTGCCAGGCGCAACAGGTCATCCCAGTGCGGGGCAATCAGGGTGGTATTGAGGCGGGACTTGGCCACGGCATTGAACTCACCGTAATCGGCCGTGGGGTCGATCCGCCAGAACCGGGTACCGCCGACATCGGCGAGCCGCGGGCTGAAGCGATAGCCGAGCAGCCGGAATAACCCGAACACCACATCGCTGTAGGCTCCGGTGTCGGTCATGATCTGGGTCGGCTGCAATTCGGTCTCCTGTTCCAGGACCACGGCCAGGAGAATCAGGCTGTCGCGGAGAGTGCCGGGTACCGTGATGGCATGGAGGCCAGTGAACTGATCCGAGACCAGGTTGTACCAGGTGACGCCGCGGCCGGTACCGAAATACTTGGGATTCGGGCCGGCGTGGACCGTGCGCACTGGGACCACGAAGCGCAGGCCATCGGCCGAGGCGACTTCACCGCCGCCCCAGGCCTGGGCCAGGGCGATCCGGCTTTGCGCCGCCACCAGTTTGGCGTTGGCGGCAATCAAGGTGTCCTCGCGCACGTAGTTCTGGTCGACCCAGGCCAGGCGGTCCCGTTTCAGGGCCGGAATGTCCTGGCGGACCAGAGGTCCGGGGCCGGTGTTGCAGGCCTTGGCCAGCAGAACTGCACACACGCTGGTGGCCAGGTCCTCGACACGGGCGGTGCGCTCGGTGAGATGGGTGAACGCCTCGGTAAAGCGCGTCCGGGCCGCGATCTCCAGCAGGATTTCCGGCAGATCGACCCGCGGCAGCCGCGCGGCGACGGCCTCCCGCAGTTGAATCAGCGACGGCGGTTCCTCCAACTTATCGAGCGGACTGACGATCAGGTCGGTCTGGTCGCCTTGGGTTTCGAACCGCACGGCCGGGTTCTCCGGCAGGCGTGCCGCCACCTCGCGATAGGTCCGATCCAGCTCTTCCGCCAAAGTGGCCAGGATGGGTTGCGGATCAGCCGGGAGTCCCAAGGTGCGGCAAATGATTGGACGGGCCGCTTCCCATTCCTCCCCGGCCAATAATCCAACCCGGGGATCGGCGTAGCGCCAGCTGGGGGTGACGAACACATCACGCCGGCGCAAGGCCGCGCGAAGTTCATCCAGCACGCAAAAGGTGTAGGCGCGCAGGTTTACCTGATCCTTCTCGTCGAGCACATGGTGTTGCCAGGCCTTGGCGATGACCGCACGGGGCGCGTCGGGCGCGGGCTTGGCGCGGCGGGCATTCACCCGCAGCCAGTCCAAGGCGACGACGACAGGGGCTCCGGCAGGACTGGCGCCGAATCGCAGGTGCTCTAGCAGGGCGGGCAGATACCGCCGGACACTCCGGTAGTGGTTGTCCAGTTCCCGGAAATAAACATCATGGGGCGGCCGGGTCAGCGCCTGGACCTGACGCAATGCCTGTTGCAGCGCCTCGGGTGGGGTCCGGGCCAACATGCGGGATCGCAGTTCGCTATCCGGTACGGCCTCATCCAACAACAAGGCACAGGTTTCGGCCAAGGTCAGGGCGGCCCGATCCAGGTCTTTGAGAGTGCGCAGCCGTGCGTTCCGGTCGGCCCTCACGGCATCGACAAACAGGTCGCGCAGCAGGATTTCCAAGACCTCCAAGGCATCGTCCTGAGTGGTGGCTTCCAGGCTCTGCACGAAGGCCACCAGCGTGGCCAGGCGCCGTGCCGCGGGGAGCCTTTGGATCACGCTCACCTTAGCGGACGCCGCAAACCGGGCCAGCAAGGCCAAGCGGCTCGGGGGAAGGGCGGCGGTAATCGGCCGCATCAACCCCAGATCGCGGATGGATTGCAGGCGCTGTAGAACCCGGACCAGGGACGGCCCGCTGACCGTGACCGGCCCGGAGCGGAGCTGGTCGAGCGGGGAGGTTCGACTGCCTGGTGGCACCTTCAGCAATTGTTCGAGCTGGGTTTGCTGCGCGGCCGTAATGCCTTGTCCGAGGGTATGCCACAGGCGCTTCTCGACCCGGCGGCGGACCCGTGCGACGAAGCGTTCCAGGACGCTGGCCCCCGGCAACAGCACCTGGTACGACAGCAGCCAGTCGGTAGCGCGCTCGAACAGGACGCCGGGCCGTTCGGTACCCGTCCAGCACAGGCCATAGAGCCAGCGGGCCAAGCGGAAGCCCGCTTCCCGATCGGTAAAGTCGCGGTAGCCGTAGCGGGTACGAATCTCCGCCGCATGATCCCAGCGCTGTTCGCCGGTCCGGTAGGCTTCGAGGCCATTCAGATCGGTGATGTTTAGTTGCCGCGCCAGGTAGCGCCGGACCGAATCCGGTACGGCCAGGGGGTCCTCCAGGAAGGTGCCCAGAAAGCGGACAGTAGTGAGCTGCAGGGCTAGTCCGAGGCGGTTGTGATTCCCGCGTCGGGGTGCAATGAGCG
>CAZUQB010000423.1:0-2940 GCA_964622405.1 uncultured Opitutaceae bacterium
GCCGCGGCAGGCTTGCCATCGGCGGCATGGCGGATTGCGTTGGCTCCCCACACCGTGAATCTGACCAAGCACTGGGCTGCGACCCTTGAAGACTACGTGATTGACCTCGCCTGGTCACCTGACGGCGCGCTGCTGGCCGCCGCCGCCGCCAGCGGTCCCGTGACGGTCTTCACCGCGGCTGATGGCGCCCGCCGCCACGGCCTGCCTGGACACGACGACGGCACCAATTGCCTGGGCTGGGCGCCCGCGTCCAAGGCGGCGCCGCTGCTCGCGACCGGCGGCCAGGACGGGGCGGTCAAGTTCTGGGACGCCCTGGCTGGCCAGCACACGGCCACGGCGAAACTAGGCGGTGCCTGGGTCGAGCATCTCGGCTGGCGACCCGCCGCCTCGGCGGACGGCGCGACCCACCGCCCCCTGCTCATCGCGTCCGCCGGCAAGGCGCTGTTTGCGCTGCAGCCGGACGGTACCGTGGCCCATGCGTTCAAGCCCGCGCCCAAGACCATCTCCGCCGTGGCGTGGCAACCCGCCGGAGGCTGCGTCGCGGTGTCCTATTTCGGCGGCGTCTGCCTGTGGGATGCGGACGATTTCGTCGCCCAGAAGGAATACGGCTACGCCAACGGCATCCACGCGCTGGTCTGGTCGCCGGACAACCGCTGGCTCGTCTCCGGCAACCAGGACCCTTCGGTGCACCTGTGGGTGCCTGAGGAGGACATCGAGCTCCAGATGAGCGGGTACGAGGGCAAGGTGAAGGAGCTGTCGTTTGACCACACCGCCCGCTGGCTGGCGACGGGTGGCGGCAAGGATTGCTGCGTCTGGGACTGCGCCGGCGCGGGCCCCGAGGGTCGCGAGCCCACCATGCTCCCCCACGACGCGAAAATCTGCGCAGTGGCCTTCCAGCACACGCACGGCCTGCTGGCCACCGGATCCCAGGACGGCGTGCTGCAGCTCTGGAGTCCGGAGCGCCGTCAGCCCCTCCGCGCCACCGTGCGGATGCCGGCGGCAGCGACGAAACTCGTGTGGTCGCCCGACGACGCGCAGCTCGCCATCGGCTCGGAAAAGGGCGTCGTGTACGTCCTGAAGTGCGAGGCGTGACGATTTTGGATTTACGATTTACGAGTTACGATTTTCGCGAGCTAGGCGTGTGGGCGGACACCGGGAGCAAACGCGGACGGGCTGGTACTCCCACCGTTTGCTTCTAACCAGATCGTAAATCGTAAATCCGAAATCGTAATTCCTAAAAATCGATCCCCATCAGGATCTTCAGGAGCGTGTAGTCCTGGACGCGGACGCTGGGGTTGTTGTAGCGCACCTCGTGACGGAGACCGACGGTGAACGTCTCGGAGAGTTTCTTGTCGAGCTCGAGCCGGTTTTCCCAGCCATTGCGCGAGGACGTGAATGGCGGATACCAGACGCCGCGCTCGGAGACGGTCATCTGCCACGGCAGCGCCATGTCGGCCTCCAGGAAGGCCGACTCGGAGGTCTTGGAAGTGTGCGAGTCCGGCGCCACGATCCGCCACTGGTCGAAGAGATTCTCCGAGACACCCACGCGCAGGTTGCGCTCGGTGGAGACCAGGACGTTGTAACCCACGCCGATCTCCTGCTGGGCGAGGACGTAGTCGGCCGGCAGGCCGTCGTCGACGTAGGCGCGGTTCATTTCGAGCGTGGGACTGTAGACGGTGAAGAGCCGGGTGCGAAAGTCGTGGCGCCAGGCCACCTCGGCCTTGAGCATGTCACTGGTCACGACCTGCCCGCTCTTCCCGTAGTCGTACCGGGCCGCGAACTGCACCGTGTCCTCCTTCCACCGCCGCTTGAGATGGACCTCTGCCATCTCGCTCGTGCTGTCGGTCGGCCCGGTCTGGACCTGGGTGGAGACGGTGAAGCGCCCGCGCCACGGACCAAAGAAGTGCTGCAGCTCGGCATTGAGCGCCCGGACCGAGAGCAGGGAGCGCATGGTGAACGGACCCACGGCCTCCTCGGAGCGAGCGCGCGCTTCCGCCATCGTGTCGGTCTCGCCGTTCGCCAAGAGCACCTTGGCCTCCTTCACCGACACGACGAGCCGTCCGAAGCGCTCCGACTGAAACACGATTTCCGTGGCCGACCGCTCCTTCAGGTGACCGCGCACGCGGTCGCCGTCTTTGTAGATCAGCACGTCGTAATTTGACGTCGGCTCCGTCGCGCCCGCCATGGTGGCGGTCTTGCTGCCGAGGGGGTCGGCTCCGCCGGTCAGCAGGTCCGGGGTGGTGGCCATGTCGATCGCCGCCCGCGCGGGCCCATGCGCCGCCAGGAGCAGCACGGCCAGGAACAGCAGGGCCCGCACCCGGGCCGAACGAAGGGAAAGGAGGAAAAACACGCTGCTTCGACGCATCGGCGCGGAAAGGGTTTCAAAAATCTTCGGCGGACAACTCATTTTCCCATTTTATGTCAGACAGGCGTCAAGGGCGGCGCGCCAGCGAGGCTCGTCGATCCCCGTCCCGATGAACACAAGCTCCTGCCGCCGGTCCCCCGCTGGCTCCGCCCAGTGCGCGCGCGCCGAGGCCGGTATCTCCGCCTCCGTGATCACGCCGCGCTCCCGGAGCTCCGCCACCCAGGTGCCAACCGCCTCGGTGCGGGCCACGCCGCCCGCCACCGACAGAAACCCGATGTCGGCCGGCTGCTGGGCCAGCCAGTAGAATCCCTTCGCCCGCAGCAATCCCGCCGGCAGGTTCCGGCGCACGAGCTGCAGGAACCGCTCGCGGTCAAACGGCCGCCGCTCCGCATAGACGAAGCTCGTGATCCCGTATTCGTCCTCGTGCGGGACCACCAAGCCCGGCGCCCGCACCCCGCTCCCCGCCCCCGCCCCCGGTCCGGCCGCCCCGCCGCGCTGCTGCAGCACCCGGATCCACTTGGCCGCGCCCAGCGTCGCGGCGGCGTCGAACCGCGCGCGGTCGAGCAGCAGCTCGC
>CAZUQB010000424.1:0-2933 GCA_964622405.1 uncultured Opitutaceae bacterium
GCGGCCAGCTCGAGGAAAAACTCGCGCCCGCGATCCGGCGAGGAGGCGTGACGCTCGCAGAGCGCGGCCAGCTCGTCGGAGATCACGACGCCCGGGATCCGCCGCGCGTGGAAGAGGCGCGCCACGCCGGGATTGAGCACGTAGACGTTGCCGATCAGCGGCACGTCGCCGTGCCCGCGCCGACGCATCCAGGCAATCAGCTCGGAGCACTTCCGGGAATCATAGCCGATCTGGTTGATCAGGAAGCGCGCGCCGGCGGCGAGCTTCCGCTCCATCTTCAGCAGCTGCGGGATGACCTCGTTCTCGTGCAGCTTGAAGTTCGTCACCACGGCCCCCGGGAAAAAATCCGCTGCCGCCAACCGGGCCGGCGAACCGCCGGGCCGCGTCACGTCGAGCCCGGCGTTCATCCGGCCGAGCAGCGTCAGGATGCCCACCGAATCCACGTCAAAAACCGGCTTGCCGCCGCCGCCGATCCCCGTCCCGGGATAGTCGCCGGAGAGCACGAGCAGGTTGCGGAAGCCCTCGCTCGCCAGCCGCCAGGCCTCGCTCTCGATGCCGTGACGGTTGAAGTCCTTGCCCGAGAGGTGAATCACCACCTCGCGCCCCGCCGTCCGCAGGAGCCCGCCCAGCGCGGGCGCCGCCAGCATCGGATTGCCGCCGGCGTTGTCGGTGACTGAGACCCAGTCGATGCCGGCGGCGCCGCCGAGCTCATGGGCGAACGCCACGGTCTTGGCCGCCCGCGGCTCGCGGATCGTCCCGCGCGTCGAGACCAGCTCCACGCCGAAGAGAAAATCGGCGCCCTGAGTGAGTCGTTCCTGCAAGGTGGGCATGGACTCGAGAGCGTCAGACGACGGCGGCCCGCGCGTCGAGGCACGCGCGCTTCACCGCGAGGATGTTTTCCGTCGCCGTGCCGAACGGGATCACGGCGGTGCCCATGATGAAGCCGGGCAGGTCCCGGCCGCGGGCCAGCTCGCGCGCCGTCGCGGCGTAGATCTCGTCGGGCGTCCCCTGCGCCAGCAGGCGCGGCGGCACATTGCGCCGGATGGCGCGGCCGGCGGCGCGACTGGCCGCCGCCCAGGGCTCAAAGTCCGACGTGAAATCGCACAGGAGGTTGTTGCACCCGGTGCGGGTCAGCAGGCCGGCGATCGGCGTCGTGTTGCCGCCGATGATCAGCGGCACGTCCCGGACGCCCTGCGTCGCCGCCCACGCGGCCAAGTCCCGCGTGATCGGCAGGACCATCTCCTCGTACATGCGCGGGGAGATCAGGTCGGGCGACGCCTGGGAGTCGAACACGACGAGCTCAACGCCGGCGTCGCGGTAGGCCTTGGCGTACTCCCGGATGATCCGCCCGGCGTAGTCGAGCAGCTGCGCGACCCACTCCGGCTGGTCCACGCAGGCCATGAAGAGCGCCTCCGAGCCCACGAGGCCGATGGCCAGCGAGAACGGCCCGGACACCGCGCCCCGCAGCCAGTAGTCGGGGCCCACCTCTCGCCGCACGCGACGGGCCGCCTCGAGGTTCACCGGCATGCGGCCGTCCGTGAGCGGATTCGGCAGCGGCGCCGCCGCCAGGTCGTCGCCCACAGTCAGCCGGTGGTGACCGGGCTTGATGCCTGGAATGCTGGAGTCGTTCCCCTCGTAAAACGTCACGGTGCAACCGGCCGCCTCGGCCTCGACGTTGTACACGTCGACCCCCACCGTGAGCGCATCGGGGCCGATGGCCTCGAACTCGGCCAGGATGGCGCGGGTCAGCAGATTCGCGTCGCGGGAGATCGCGGACGGCGTGCTGCCGATGAACCAGGCCTTGTGCTCGTAGATCGCGGGCAGGAAGAGCGGCACGGGGCGCGGCGCGCCGCAGCGGAGCACCTGTTCAACTTCGGCCCGGGTGGCGACGGGATGGGGGGAGCGGAGCATGCTGGGCAGCGCCTGGGAGCTAAAAGCCAGAAGCTGGGAGGTGGAGACTAGTAACCTTTGGCGCGAAAGGGGAGCACAGAAGCCGGGATCGGGGTCGGAGGATTGGCGTTTGGACACTGGCGTTGGTCATTTCATATCCCGGGGTGGCAAAAAAGGTGACCCGATCCTAGCGGATTGCAGTTGCTCCGTCTTGGCGCATTGGGCTTGGCTCGATTGGCAGATCGGGCACTCGCCCACCCTTCCATGCCTGTTTCACGGCCCATTCCCGTCACCCTGCCCACCCACGGCGTCGCGTTTGCGGAGAGCGTGCACGGCCCGGGCTTCCGCATGGCGGCGCGGGCGGACGGATTCCACAAGCTCATCTACGTCCTGCATGGGCGGGTCAGCTATGCGGAGCCGGGCGGACGGGCGCCGGTGCAGGCCCCGGCGGGATCGGTGCTCTGCGTGCCGGCGGGCACGCGGCATCAGCTGACGGACGCGGCGCCGCCGACGCTGCTGCTGCTGTGCTTCTCGCGGGCGTTCCTGCGACGCGAGCCGGGATTGGACGCGCTGTGGGCCCAACTCGCCGCGGGGCCGTCCGCCTGTCTCCGTCCGGGTCCGGCGTGGGGCCAGCGCTTCGGCGCGTCGTGGCGGGCCGGGCTGGTTGAGCAATCGGGGGCACTGCCCGGACGCGACGCCGCCCTCGGGGCGGCGGCGTGCGGCATCTTGGTCTCGCTCGCCCGGCGTCCGGCAAGCGCGGCCACCGACCAGGCACGGCGGCGGGTCGAGGCCGTGGCGCGGGACCTCGCCGAGACGTTCTACGAACCCTGGAGCCTCGAGCGGGCCTGCGCCCGGGCGGGCATGTCACGGCGCCATTTCAGCAAGCTCTTCCGGTCGGTCGTGGGTCGGACTTTTCTGGAGGAGCTGACCGAACGGCGCCTAGTCCATGCCGCGCAGCTCCTTCGGACCGGCCGGAACTCGGTGCTCGGCGCGGCCTTCTCGAGCGGCTACGGCGACCTCTCGCACTTCTACCGGCTGTTTCG
>CAZUQB010000425.1:0-2923 GCA_964622405.1 uncultured Opitutaceae bacterium
GCTACGGCACCTCGTACGCCTCGACCAGCACGGTGCCGCCCTGGCCGGCGGCGTCTGACACGTGGATCGTGTAGGCGCCCGGCGGGAACGGCCCGACATCAAACGCCAGGTAGGCCTCCTCGCCGCCGGTGAGCGGAAACGCCCCGACGGAGGCGAACAGGCCGGTCCAGTATTCCGGCGGCAGCACGACCGCCGCCCGGACCCAGCCGTAGGGCTGGCCCTTGGAGTCGAAGAACGCGATGCGCGGCTTCGCCGCCGGACTGGCCACGCCAAACGAGGCCAGCGTCGGTCCCACCGCCCGGATCAGCAGCGTCTTGGTCGTCTTGCCCGTGACCACGAAACCGATGATCTGCGTGTCCGCGCCGGGCTGCAGGCGCAGGCGGGACGAGAAGTTGCCGGTCGTGCCGGCCGCCACGACTTCCAGGTGGATGCCGGTGGTGATGGTGGGAAACGGCGCGCCCGTGACGGTGTAGAGTCCGCTGTCGGCCGTGGTCACCGCGCCGAGCAGCAGCGTGGATCCGGTCGCGCCCGGGATGGGCTCGCCATTCCGGCGCCACTGGATCGTGCCCGGCCATTCTGCAGGCAGCACCAGCCGCACGACTTCACCGGGTGGAACCCGCACGCGGCTCGGGCCGGCCGGGGCCACGATGCCGTTGGCGATATCCAGGTTCATCACGAGCGTCGTCAAGTTGGCCGCCCGACCCGGCACGACCCAGGCGGTTATCCCGACGAGCATGAGCGCGAGTAGCTTCTTCATGGCAGGTCTCCGTTGGACAAAAATACGGGAGTCTCTCCCTCGTAACTCCTTTCTGACCCGCCCGCAAGGCCCGAGGATCCGTCAAAATGCCGGCACAGGCGTGATCGCCCACGGAACACACGGAAGACACGGAAGCGCAGGCGGCTTTCCGGGTGTTCCGTGTGTTCCGTGGGCCAACCTCAGGGCTGAAGCTCGAAGCGCACCACGCGCCCGCCGCGGAACCACACGCGCAGGGTCGCGGCCGTGACGTCACTGTCCGGAGTTCCCGCCCGCGAAACTCCTTCCCCGTAGCCGCCGCCGGCGTTCGGATCGCGCACGTCTCCGACCGTCCCCATCGCGCCGCGGACGCTCCCGCTCAGCGCAGGCTCGGTTGCGCCGGCCCGACGGTAAAGCGCCTGTCCCGTCCAGCGCCGGGAGGGATAGAAATTCTGGTAAGTCCACAGCTCGCCCTGGCCGTCGTACGCCGGCGCCACCGTGCTCGGCCGGCCCAGCGCGATGTAGACCATGTCCGTCGTGTAGCCGCCCTCGATCAGCCCGTCGCGGAGATTCTCCTGCTGCCGGGCGGACAACGCGCGAAACACCCCGGCCTTCTCCGCGGCGCGCGACTCCGGACCGGAGGCGCACCCGGCCAGCGCCAACCCCGCGACCGACATTGCGATCAGCCGAAGGAGATTCCAACGCGGGATCTTCATGGCGTCGCCAGCTCCTGTCCCAGCCGGACGTCGCGCCGCTGCACCCGCAGCCGCAGCCATTGCAGTTCAAGTTCCTCGCGCAGGGCCTCGAGCTGGATCGGGTTCAGCTGCGACGCTACCGCGCCGAGCACCGCCCGGTGCGCAACCCGCGTTCGCTCCAGGTAGGCGTCCCACGCCGTCACCGTCGGACGGCCGGTCGGCAGAGCGGCGAGCTCCTGATGCAGGACCGTGCAGAGCATCTCCATCTGCTCCACGCTTAACCCGGAGCCGCGGTAGGTCAGCACTTGATTTACCCCGCCGACCACCAGGCGCTCCGGCAGGGTCGCCACATAGGCGTCGAAGGACGAACCCAGCGTCGCACCGCCGGCCGCCGCCAGCTTGGCGCGAATCTGCTCGGCGACGTGGTCGCAGTAGACATCCATGGCGATCCCGCCTTTTCGCGCCGCCTCGCGCGCGCCGGCGAGGAGTTGCTCGCGCTCGGCGACCATCGCGGCCACGCGCTCCGCCAGGTCACCGGGATGCTCTACCTGAAGCTGGGCGAGCCAGGGCGCGAATTTCCGTCGGGCGTAGGCCGCCAGATACTCGGCGCGCGCCGCCTGCTCGTCCTCGGTGGCTGGCGGCAGGGTATTCGGGCGCGGGGCGCGGCCCGGGCGATCGGTCTCCTGCCGGCCCAGCAGCACCACCGTCACGCTCAGGGCCACGCCGAGGAAGATACCGAGCAGCAGCGATTCTCGTTTCAGCATGCCAGATCAGGAAAAAGGGCGGCGCAGCTCGAGCGCTGCGCCGCCGACTCCCCGGATACGATTAGCCGATGAGAATGTTGATGGCCGGCCCGCCGGTCTGGTACGCGCAGTTGTAGTAGTACCCGGAGGCGTAGTCGGTATCGACCACGACCGTGAGCAGGTAGCCGTACGAGAACGTCGTGCTGCTCCAGTCGACGATCGGCGGCGTGAAGCCGCGCGGGTAGTCGAAGTCCCAGCTTTCGTCGTACTCGGTCATGGCCGTCTGCTGCTGGTAGCCCTGGCCGTGCGAGAACGTGTACCAGATCTGTGCGCGGGAGGACACCGCGAGAGCCAGCCACAGGATCGTGGCCGCGAGGATTCTGCCTAGTGGGGATTTCATGGTTTTCACCTTTCGGTTGGACGCCGCGCCGACGAACGAAAGACGGCGCGACCCGGGCGATGCTGGAAATCGCCGGCCGGATTGCACGGTCCGCGACAGCCTTTTCTAAGGCGCAATCCCGGCCGGACTCCGTCTTAACGCACCCACCACCGCCCCAACGCAAAACCCAGCGGACGCGCTGTGGCGGTGGCCTCGGTGACCGGTGGCCGGTCGGAGGTCAGCTCGACGTCGTGAAACCCCATCGGCCGCAGCCCGAGGTCGAGGTCGAAGGTCCGCGGCTGTTCGTCGACAGCCCAGGTCGCCACCACGCGACCCGCGAGGCGGGCCGTGACCGTCACCCGCTGGCGCGCAT
>CAZUQB010000426.1:0-2922 GCA_964622405.1 uncultured Opitutaceae bacterium
GGGGCGGCCTCGCCGCCGGCCTGCTTCTGGGCCTCGAGCTCCTTCATCGCGGCCTTGCGCGACAGGCGGACCTTGCCGGAGCGCTCGTCGATGCCGATGCACTTCACGGTGATGGACTCGCCCATCTTCACGACATCCTCGGTGCGGCGCACGCGGAAGTCGGCCAGCTCGCTGATGTGGCAGAGGCCCTCCTTGCCGGGCAGGCACTCGACGAAGCAGCCGAACTCCTTGATGCCGGTGACGCGGCCGGTGTAGATCTTGCCCATCTCGATCTGGGCGCCACCGCCGCCGCCGCCGGCGCCGCCGCAGAGACTGTCGATCTCCTGGATGGCGCGGGCCATGGCCTCGGCGTTGTTCGAGTAGACGAAGACCTTGCCGGAGTCGTCCTCGGCGATGTCGATCTGCGCGCCGGTCGTCTCGGTGATGCGGCGGATGGTCTTGCCGCCGGGCCCGATGAGCAGGCCGATCTTCTCGGGATCGATCTGGATCGTCTGGATGCGCGGCGCGAACTTGGACAGGTCGGCGCGCGGCGCGGGCAGCGCGGCGAGCATCGTGCGGAGGATCTCGATGCGCGCGTCGCGGGCCTGGAGGATCGCGGCCGAGGCGATCTCGAACGGCAGGCCGTTGATCTTCAGGTCGAGCTGGAAGCCCGTGATGCCCTTGGTCGTGCCGGCGAGCTTGAAGTCCATGTCGCCGAAGTGGTCCTCCTCACCGAGGATGTCGGTGATCGTGACCCACTTCGAGATCGAGCCGTCGGCCGCGTTCTCGGTCATGAGGCCGCAGGAGATGCCGGCCACCGGGGCGATGATCGGCACGCCGGCGTCCATGAGGGCGAGGCAGCCGCCGCAGATCGAGGCCATCGAGGTCGAGCCGTTGGAGGCCATGATCTCGGAGACGACGCGGATGGAGTAGGGGAAGACGTCCTCGGAGGGGAGGACGGGCACGAGCGAGCGCTCGGCGAGCGCGCCGTGGCCGATCTCGCGGCGGCCCGGGCCGGTGAAGCGGCCGGTCTCGCCCACGGAGAAGGGCGGGAAGTTGTAGTGGAGGATGAAGCTCTTCGACGTGGCGCCGCCGGTGAGGCCGTCCATCTCCTGCGCCTCCTTGGTCGGCCCGAGGGTGACGAGGGCGATGTTCTGCGTGTCGCCGCGCTGGAACATGGCGGAGCCGTGGACGCGCGGGAGCACGCCCACCTTGGCGCTGAGCGGGCGGATCGTCTTGGCGTCGCGGTGGTCCGAGCGGACGCCGCGGGCCAGCACGGTGGCGCGGTAGGCCTTGTACTGGAGCTCCTCGAACACGACGTTGAGGTCGACGTCCGTGAACTTGCCCTCGCCGAGCTCGGCGAGGAGGGCGGCCTTGGCCTCCTCCTTGAGCTTCTTCACGTTGGCGGAGCGGACGTTCTTCTCGAAGCCGAAGATGGCGGCGGAGACGCGCTCGGCGGGCACGACGCGCTCGATGATGGCGCGGGCCTCGGGCGTGGCGCCGACGAGGGCGAAGGTGGCCTTCGGCTTGCCGGCGACGGCGACGAGCTCCTTGATCGCGGTGATGATGGGCTGGATGGCCTGGTGGCCGAACGCGAGCGCCTCGATGAACTTCTCCTCGGGGATCTGGTCGGCGGAACCCTCGATCATCAGCATGTCCTTCGCGTTGCCGACGTAGATCAGGTCGAGCGTCGACGAGTACATCTGCTCGATGGTCGGGTTGGCGACGAACTGATCGTTGATGAGGCCGACGCGGACGGCGGCGATCGGGCCGCCCCACGGGATGTCGGAGATCGCGAGCGCGGCGCTGGCGCCGTTCACCATGGCGATGTCGGAGTCGTGGATGAGGTCGGCCGACATGAGCTGGCCGATGATCTGGACCTCATTGAGGAAGCCCTCGGGGAAGAGCGGGCGGCAGGGGCGGTCGCAGAGGCGCGAGATGAGGATCTCGCGCTCGGTCGGACGGCCCTCGCGCTTGAAATAGCCGCCGGGGAAGCGGCCGGCGGCGGCGTACTTGTCGCGGTAGTCGACGGTGAGCGGGAAGAAGTCCTGGCCGGGGCGCATGGTCTGGGCGACGCACGCGGAGACGAAGACGTTGGTCTCGCCGATGTTCACGTTGACGGCGCCGTTGGCGAGCTGGGCGATGGAGCCGGTGGAGAACGTGATCCCGAGGCCGGGAACGGTGACATTATGTTTCTGATTCATGATCGGACGGATGTTCGGATGACTGACGGTATCGGATGACGGACAGGCCGGCGAAAGGCCGGCGGGGTTGGGTAAACGGGGGCCGGCCGATTGGGCTGGCGCGCCGGTGCGGCCGATGGGCCGCGGTGGTGGTGACTGGCACCCACTTCATCTCCTCGTTGGGGACCCGAGAGATTTCCGTTTGCCGCCGCCGTGGCGGATCGCCGTGGCGGCAAGCGGAAATGTCCCGGTCCTGCGCGAGTGTCGGAAAGACAACGGGCGACCCGCGGATCGGGTCGCCCGTGTGACTAAGAGGGTTACTTGCGGAGATTCAGTTTTTGCAGGAGATCGCTGTATTTCGGCAGGTCGTGCTTCTTGAGGTAATCAAGGAGCTTGCGACGACGGCTGGCCATCTGGAGCAGGCCGCGGCGCGAGTGGAAGTCCTTGCGGTGCGTGCGGAGGTGCTCGGTCAGGTGATTGATCCGGGCGGTCAGCAGGGCAACCTGGACTTCGGACGAGCCGGTGTCCTTGTCGTGGGTTTTGTATTCGGCGATGATAGCGGGCTTAGCGACTGTAGGCATGGTTTTGGGCTGAGGGTTTCACGACTGTAGGGAACCCTCGCGGGCTCCGCGGCACCCGCCCCCTCCCAGCCGAAGCCAGGGTGGAGCCGGCACCACCGTTCCAATCCGGCGGGATGCCGGACCAGTCATGGTGGGAATCCGCAACCGACGGATTTCCACTAACGCAAGGAGCCACACTC
>CAZUQB010000427.1:0-2916 GCA_964622405.1 uncultured Opitutaceae bacterium
TGCTGCAGAACGAGCACGAGGGCCTGGTCGCGGATTTCGTCGGCGCGATCCTCGAGCGCCGGAAACCCGCGACATCCCTCCAGGACGCCCTGCTCTTCGCGCGGGTCGCCGATGCCGTCTACGCGTCGTCGGACTCCGGGAAGCCCGTGGCCGTCTGACCGGCTGCCGGCCCAGTTCGGGCCCCTCAAAGTCGCAGGATTTCTTGCGACTAACGCGGAACCGGGGTGTCTTCCCGTTGGCTCCCCGGGAACCCCCTGCCCGCTCCCTCCTCCGGCGGATGCCGTGAACCTCTCGCCCCATGACGACCGTCCCTTCTCGTGATTCTCACTCCGGTCAGGTCTTTTCCGGCATCGGCAGCGATGCGCGCCATGCCTTTCGCCTGCTCTGGAAGAGCAAGGGCATCACCGCCACGACCCTGGTCACGCTCGCCCTCTGCATCGGCGCCACCACCGCGATTTTTTCCACGGTCTACTCCCTGATGCTGAAGCCGCTCCCGTTCAATCAGCCCGAGCGGATCGTCGAGCTCTACAGTTCGGCGGCCAAGGCCGGCCTCGACAAGATGCCGGCCAACGTTCCGATCTACCTCGATTACTCCAAGAACGCGACGGCCTACGAGTCCATCGGCCTCTGGTCGGTCGGACCGCAGATGTTCGGCGAGGACGAGGCCGCCATCCGGCTCACCGCGGCGTCCATGACCGCCGAGATGTTCCAGATCCTGCGCGTGCAGCCGCTGCTCGGGTCTTTCTTCACCAAGGAACAGAATCGGCCGGGCGCCGACCGGGTGGTGGTCCTGACCCAGTCATTCTGGCAGTCGCAGTTCTCCGAGGACCCCGCGATCGTCGGGAAGGAAATCCGCATCGCCGGCGAAAAGTACAGGGTGCTGGGCGTGGCGCCGCGCAGCTTCGAGGCGTGGGATGCGCGGGTAAAGTACGTGTTGCCGCTCTCGTGGCCCCCGGCCGCGGAGAATCCGCAGGCCCGCTACGGGGTGGGCATCCAGCTGTTCGGCCGGCTCAAGCCCGGGGCCACGATCGGCCAGGCGGACGCCGAGGCCAAGACCCTTGAGTCGCGCTACGTCGACGCCTCGCCGCCGCCGGTGAAGTCGTTCGTCGAGCGATCCGGCATGACGATGAATGTCGGGGGCGTGCAGGCCCAGCGGGTCGAACCGGTGCGCGCCACCATGCTGATGCTGCAGGGCGGCGTCCTCTTCGTGCTGCTCATCGGGTGCGTGAATGTGGCCAACCTGCTGCTCGTGCGGTCGAATGCGCGCCAGTCGGAACTGGCGATCCGTTCCGCGCTCGGGGCCAGTCGCCTCACCATCGCCCGGCAACTGGTGCTGGAAAGCCTCCTGCTCACCGGGCTGGGCGCGCTGCTCGGCCTCGGCCTGGCGTGGGGCGCCCTGCGCGTGACCAACTACTACCTCGCCAAGATGCTGCCGCTGGCGCTGCCCGCCACGCTCGACGCGCGCGTGCTCGGGTTCGCCGTGGCCCTCGCCCTCGTCGTCGGCCTGCTCATCGGCCTCGCGCCCGTGATCCACATCCTGCGGACCAACCTGGCGGAGGTGATCCAGCGCAGCTCGCGCGGCGCGTCGTCCGGCCGGGGCGTGCGGGCCCTCAGCAGCGGTCTCGTGGTCGCCCAGATCGCGGTGGCCCTCGTGCTGCTCACCGGCGCCGGCCTGCTGATCCACAGCTTCGCCAACGCCCTCCAGGTCGATCCCGGCTTCAATCCCGACAAGGTCGTGACGGGCCGGATCGCCATCCCCGCCGCCCACCGTGCAAGCGACGAGGCCGCGAAGAAATTCCGCGACCGCCTGCTGCTCTCGTTGCGGGAAATCCCGGGCGTCACGGCCGTGGCCCTGGCCTCCGGCACGCCGTTCCAAGGCGGCCTGCCGATCAACGCCTTCACCCTCGAGCAGGACACCCTGCCCCCGGGCTCGCCGCAGCCCGGCGCCTTCCGCGTGATCGTGACACCGGACTACCTCCGCACGCTCGGGCTGACCTTGGTGGAGGGACGGTTCTTCGAGGAGCGCGACCTCGCGCCGAACCAGCGGCTGTTCGTCGTCGACCAGAGCTTCGCCCGGAAGTTCTTCCCCAACCGCTCGGCCGTCGGCGGCCGCTTCATTTTCGGCAACCGGCCCGACAAGGACAGCGACTGGCCGGTGATCGTCGGCGTGGTCAGGGATGTCCCCCACAACGGCGTCGAGGAAAAGAGCGGCAATCCCTTCATTTACCAGCTCCTGCCTCCAGGAGCGCGGCCCGGCGGACTGACCCTGTTCCTGCGCAGCGACCGGTCGCCGGCCGACCTCGTGTCCGCCCTGCGGGCCAAGGTGCGTGAGATCGACCCAGCCGTGTTCGTATTCGACACCGGACCGCTGGCGACCGTCGTGAGCTCGTCGTTCGACGACCGGCGGGCCGTCATGCTCCTGCTGGCGGCCTTCGCCGGCCTGGCGCTCTTCCTGTCGGCCCTGGGCATCTATGGCGTGCTGGCCTACGACGTGTCCCAACGCACCCGCGAGATCGGCGTGCGCGGCGCGATCGGGGCCTCGCGCGAGCAGATCGTCGGCCTGATCCTCCGCCAGGGCCTGTGGAAGGCTGGGCTCGGGGTCGGAATCGGCCTCGTCGCCGCTACCCTGCTCAGCCGGTTCATCACGAGCCTGCTGTTCGGCGTAAAGCCGACGGATCCCTTGGTCTACCTCGCCGTGGCCGCGGTGCTTCTGCTCGTCGCCCTCCTCGCGAGCTACCTGCCGGCCCGGCGCGCCGCCGAGATCGACCCGATCGTCGCGCTGCGGGACGAGTGACCCCGGCGCTCCGTCCTACAGCTGGCGCGCCAGCCGCACCAGCTCGCGTGGCAGCTCGGCGTAGATTTTCGCGTACGGGCGCTCGCCGACAATCAGCGGCACGAGGTCGTCGGTGTAGCCGA
>CAZUQB010000428.1:0-2913 GCA_964622405.1 uncultured Opitutaceae bacterium
GCACCAACACAACCTGACTACCTGAGGCCGGAGCCGTTTTGGCTCCGGCTTTTTCTTGGACTGGAGAAGCGGGTCCGGTTGAAGGTTGAAGGTTGGAAGTTGAAAGTTGAGGGGTCGGAGACGCGGTGACGGCGAGTTCTTCTTACCCTGTGCCTGCGGCTCGATCGGGTGGAAGGCCGTGGGTTGGCGACTGAGAACGACGCAGACCCGGATTCCGGCTTTCAACTTTCAGCTTTCAACTTTCAAATTCCACCGCCGCCCATGCAGACCCGCACCTACCGAGGCACCCCGCGCAACCTGGCGCGCCTCGCCGGCCGCCTTCGGGCGGGTGAGCTGGTGGCGGTGCCGACCGAGACGGTTTACGGGCTCGCGGCCAATGCGCTCGATGCGACTGCCTGCCGCAGGATTTACCGGGCCAAGGGCCGTCCCAGCCGCGACCCGCTCATCGTCCACATCCACTCGATCAAGCAGCTGGCCTCCGTGGCGGTGCCAAATGCCGCGGCCCTCCGGTTGGCGCGCCGGTTCTGGCCGGGACCCCTGACGCTCATCCTGCCGAAGCGACCCACGGTGCCCGAGGTCGTCTCGGCCGGCCTGCCCAGCGTCGCGGTGCGCATGCCGAGTCATCCCCTCTTCCGTCGGCTGCTGCGCCTGACCGGCTTGCCCCTCGCGGCCCCCAGCGCGAATCCCTTTGGCTACGTCAGCCCGACCTCCGCCGCGCACGTGCGGGCCGGGCTGGCTGGCCGGATCCCGAGCATCCTCGATGGCGGGCCGAGCCGGATCGGCCTTGAGTCGACCATCATCGACCTCCGACGCCCGCGCTCGCCGCGACTGTTGCGTCCCGGCGCGATCACCCTGGGCGAACTGGAGCGGGCCCTCGGCACGAAAGTCCGCGCCCCGCGGAAGAAGATCGCCGCGACCGCGGCCCAGCTCGCACCCGGCCAACTGGCGCGTCACTACAGCCCGCACACGCCGGTCACGCTACACACCTCGCTGTCACGGAGCGCGCCGCACCAGGCGCCTCGCGAGGCGTGGGTTTACCTCGCGCGGCCGAAGGGACGGACCGGGCGGAATGTCTTCTGGCTCGATGGGAAGGGGCGCCTCGACGGCGTGGCGCGCCAACTCTTCCACATGCTGCGCGAACTGGACGCGCGGCGCTTCGAGCGGATCCACGTCGAACTCGCGCCCGGCAGCGGGCTGGCGGACGCAATCAACGACCGCCTGCGGCGGGCGGCGGCGCGGTAGTTGAATCTTCAGGCTCGAAAGTGCGCCGCTGTGTCATGGGGTTGGAATGAGGCTGGTGGCTGCACAGGCTCGAGGCTGCTACCTTTTTGCCGCGGATTACGCGAATTTTCGCGGATGAGACGGACGATGCCTCGCTGACTGCGCACCGACTGGCGTCGCTGCGCCATCAGCGAGGCGGGTTCGACGGAACCCGGATCCGGCGTGGCCGGATCGTATCCGATGGCCGAACGGACCTAGCGTTGCGCCTAGCGCAAGGCGACGGTCCGCGAGGAATCGCCAGCCTCATCCGCGAAAATTCGCGTAATCCGCGGTAAAAACAAAACTCCGACCCAAGCAGAAGCCCCGCAGCACCCCCAACCCCGTCCAAGTCCTCCGTTGCCTCCTGTGCGAAGAAAAACCGTCACCTGCCTTCGCTCAGGCCAGCGCCCGTTTCAACTCAGCGAGCAGGCGCAGAAGGCGTAAGGTCCCTTCGTCGTAACGCTGGGTTGAAACGCGTTTTCTTTTCACCGCGAATTTCGCTGATTCTCGCGGATGAGACGGACGATGCCTCGCTGACTGCGCACCGACTGGCGTCGCTGCGCAGTCAGCGAAGCGGGTTCAACGGGACCCGGATCTGGTGTGGCCGGATCGTATCCGATGGCCGAACGGACCTAGCCTTGCGCGCAGCGCAAGGCGACGGTCCGTGAGGAATCGTCCGCCTCATCCGCGAAAATTCGCGTAATCCGCGGTAAAAATGGAAAGCGGTTCTGCTTTCAGCCTTACCAACGGCAATCGCCGAACAAATCCCCCCAACGAACGAGGATCGGCACTCCGCCCCCTCCGTTGCCTCGTGTGCGGACAAAATCGTCACCCGCCGTCGCTCAGGCCAGCGCCCATTTCAACTCGGCGAGCAGGCGCAGAAGGCGCAAGGTCCCTTCGTCGTAGCGCTGGGTTGAAACGCGTTTTCTTTCCACCGCGGATATCGCTGATTCTCGCGGATGAGACGGACGATGCCTCGCTGACTGCGCACCGACTGGCGTCGCTGCGCCGTCAGCAAGGCGGATTCGACGGGACCCGGATCCGGTGTGGCCGGATCGTATCCGATGGCCGAACGGACCTAGCGTTGCGCGTAGCGCAAGGCGACGGTCCGTGAGGAATCGCCAGCCTCATCCGCGAAAATCAGCGTAATCCGCGGTAAGAATGGCATGCGGTTCCGCTCTCAGCCTCACCAGCGACAATCGCCGAACGAATCCCCCAACGAACGAGGATCGGCACTCCGCTCCCTCCGTTGTCTCCTGTGCGAAGAAAAACCGTCACCTGCCTTCGCTCAGGCCAACGCCCGTTTCAGCTCGGCGAGCAGGCGGTCGTTTTGCTCGCGGGTGCCGACCGTGACACGAATCCACTCCGGCAGGCCGTAGGATTTCACCGGCCGCACAATCACGCCGCGACGCTGGAGGGCATCGAAGACCTTCAGGCCGTCGCCGACGTGCACGAGAATGAAATTCGCCACGCTCGGGACATACTCGCGGCCCAGCGCCCGGAAGCCCCTCTCGAGCTGCGCGAGGCCCGCCCGGTTCTCGCGGACACACTTTGCGGTGAACTCGTGGTCATCGAGCGCCGCGATCGCCGCGGCCTGCGCGATGGCGTTCACGTTGAAGGGCTGGCGCACGCGATTCAGCAGCGTCGCGGTCT
>CAZUQB010000429.1:0-2886 GCA_964622405.1 uncultured Opitutaceae bacterium
CGATGGAGGAGCGGGGCGTCTCGAAGACCGTCTCGATGCGCTTCAACCACGAGCGCGGCGAGGCCGAGGTCCAGACCCCGAACATCGCCGAGTCGGTCGCCGGCGCCAAGGCGCCGGCGCCGGTTTGAGCCGGCGATTCCGGATTCCGAATTCCGGATTCCGGAGAGAGGTTAGCGCAGGCTAGACGGGCAGCGATCGCTAACTGTCGGGAGGCTTAGTTTTGGGGCCGTGATTTGGAAAGCACGGATGGGTGCGGATGGATCCGAAAGCGCTTCACTAAGTCGGTCCACAAGCGAACCGGCCGAGGCTGAGCTGGAATTGAAATCCGGAATCCGGAATCCGAAATCCGGAATCGGCCGCGCTGCGCGGCCTACAGGATCAGGTCCGGCGGGACGTTGGCGAGGGCCTCCTCGACGGTGGTGAGGCCCATCTTGACCTTCAGGATCGAGTCCTGGTGGAGGGTCTTCATGCCGTTGCGCATCGCGATGCGCTTCAGCTCGGCGACCTCGAGCTCCTTGTTGATGCCCTCGGTGAGCTCCTCGCTGTTCACCATGAGCTCGTGGATGCCGACGCGGCCCTTGTAGCCGGTGCCGCCGCAGGTCGTGCAGCCGTTGGGGTTCGCCTTGAAAATCTGGCCGGTCCAGCCGCCGAGCGCCTTCGCGATGATCTCCTTCTCGCGACCCTCGGGCTCCACGGGCGTCTTGCACGCCTTGCAGACGCGGCGCAGCAGACGCTGGGCGCACACGCAGACGAGCGAGGCGGAGATGTTGAACGGCTCGACGCCCATCTCGCCGATACGCGCGACCGTCGAGGGCGCGTCGTTCGTGTGGAGCGTGGAGACGAGCAAGTGGCCGGTGAGCGCGGCCTCGACCGCGATGCCCGCGGTCTCCTCGTCACGGATCTCACCGACGAGGATGATGTCGGGGTCCATACGGAGGTAGCACCGGAGGGCGCGGGCGAAGGTGAGGCCGATCTGCCGGTTCATCTGCATCTGGTTGATGCCGGGCAGCGTGTACTCGATCGGGTCCTCGGCGGTCTGGATGTTGACGTCGGGCGTGTTCACCTCGCCGAGCGCCGAGTAGAGGGTCATGGACTTGCCCGAGCCGGTCGGGCCGCAGTGGAGGATCATCCCGTACGGCTGGCGGATGCACTCGCGGTATTTCGCCAGGTTCTCGTCGGAGAAGCCCAGCGCCGGGAGGGGCAGGGTGGACTTCTGCTTGTCGAGAATACGCATGACCACCTTCTCGCCGTCCTTCATCGGGCCGGTGGCGACACGGAGGTCGATGTCCATGTTCTTTTTCGTGAAACGCTTGAACACGATACGACCGTCCTGCGGGAGACGGCGCTCGGAGATGTCCAGGTTGCACATGATCTTGAGGCGCGTCACGAGGGCGTTGGCGGCCATCTTCGGCAGGCGCATCTTCTCCTGGCAGAGACCGTCGATGCGGTACCGGATCAGGAGCTCCTTTTCCATCGGCTCGATGTGGATGTCGGAGGCGCCCTGCATGTAGGCGTCCTCGATGATCCGGTTGGCCATCTGGATGATCGGGGCGGAGTCCTCGCTCTCCATGTCGGCCGCGCTCATCTCGGCGGCGGCCTCGTCGACGCTGTAGGCCGAGCTGATGGCCTCGACCGCGGCGCCGACATCGACGTTGTCGGACTTGTTCTCCTTGAAATATTTCTTCATCAGCGCGTCGAACAGCGACGCGGGGATGACGCGGACCTCCTCGATCGTGAGCTCGGCGGCCTGGGAGAACGACTCGCGCTTGGCGTAGTCGAGCGGGTTGGTCATCAGGACCGCGGCCGTGCGCTCGCCCACCAGCTTGTACGGGAAGATGCCCTCGCGGCGGATGATCGCATCGCCCACGGAGGTGATGAGCTTCTCGTCGCAGTCGAGCTCCTCGATCTTGCTGACCAGGGGGAGGTCGGTGAGCTTGGCGACGAACTTCGCGGTGTCGTCCGCGCTGAGCTGGAACTTCGGGTCCAGCATGCGCTGCAGCAGCGTCGCGGAGTACTCGGCGACCTCCTTGAGGAGCAGCAGGTCCTTGTCGGTGAACTCGCCGTCGGTGCCGGCCGTGAGTTCCTTGTTGAGGACCTGGATGGCGCCGATCACGACATTCGTCTTGAGCGGAACCGTGAGCATCGAGCGGACCTCGAAGCCGGTGGTTTTGGCCATGGACGCCATGAACGGCGCCTGGCTGTCGGAATTGCGGTAGAACGACGGCTCGCCGGAGGAGATCACCTTGCCCACGACGCCGGTGCCCAGGGGCAGGCGGAGGGCGAGCAGCTTGGCCGAGGTCTCCTGCAGCTTCTTCTCAAGATCCGGGTTGTTGGCCCAGAGGGTAGGAGAGTAATAGACGTTCTTGAACGAGATCTCGTTCCCCTCGATCAGGTAGAACGTCATCGACTGCGCCTGCAGCGCCTCGACGACCTTGGAGGCGGTCAGCTCAATGACCGAATTGACGTCCTCCCGGCTGGGCGCCGCCTTCGAGATGATCTTGATCAGCAGCGAACGCCGGAGTGTGCCAGTGATGTTCGGATTGGCCATGGTGGGGACGAATCAGCCGGTTTCTGGAATTGTCAGCGCGGCGCCGCGTCGGCAATAGGAAAGAACGTCGCGGGTCGCGCCGCAGAAGCAAGACTCATGTTCCGCTGGCTCGTTCCCTGGCTCCGCCGTCACCGTCCCGCCGCCGCCCGCCGCGGCGCCGAGGGCGAACGCCTGGCCGCGGCCTTCGTCCGCCGCGAGCTCGGCTACGCCGTGGTGGCGCGCAACTGGCGCTCGCCGCGGGACCGGCGCGACGAGCTCGACCTCGTGTGCCGCGACGGCGACACGCTGGTGTTCATCGAGGTGAAGGCCCGCGCCGCCGGCGCGCTCGTCTCGGGCTA
>CAZUQB010000430.1:0-2875 GCA_964622405.1 uncultured Opitutaceae bacterium
ACGGCGCCCATCGGGCCCTCGAGCACCACGCCAAGGCAGGCGCTGGCGAGCATGATCCACGTGCTGCACCACAACCCGGCGTCGAGCGGGTCGCCGCGCAACGACCGCCAGGTGCGGACCGCCATCACGCCGAGCACCACCAGGAAGCCCAGCAGTCCCACCACTCCCATGCGGGCGAACACCGTCAGCAGGATGTTGTGCGGGCTGCGGGTCGAGAACTCCTCGGGGCTGTCGGCGTAGTACTCCCGCACGAACCGCTCCGCGAGGTCGGCGCCGAAGCCGAGGCCGACCCACGGGTTGCCATCGATGGTCTCGTCGATCACCGCGCCCCACCAGACGCGGCGGAACTGGTTGTTGTCGCCCTTGCTGGCGCTGTCGGCGCTGAGGTAGGTGCGCTGGCCCGAGAAATCGGCGAGCGACATCATCCGCTCGTACACGCCGTACACGGGGGTCTTCTCGATCGGCTGGTTGAGCGCCAGCGCCCCGAGCAGGATCACCGCCGCGGCCAGCGCGCCGCAGCCGGCCAGCGTGGCCGCGTAGCGCCAGCGCCGGCCGGCCAGCAGCCACAGCGCCGCGACCATCAGGCCCAGCATCGACGCGCGGTTGGTCGTCGCCAGCACCGCCGCCGCCAGCCCGACGCTCAGCGCCGCGTTCCACCACCGCCCGCCCGCCTCGAAGCGCAGGAAGAGCATGACCGAGCCGATGGCGAGGAATGTGCCCACCAGGTCGCCCTTGAAGAAGATCACCGGGATGCCCCGGATCGCGAGCGTCTCCATGAACAGCTCGGGATAGCGGTTGAAGAGCAGCGACACCGGCAGGAGCACGACGCAGGCGACCATGAGCGTGTTGACGAGGAACCGTCGGGCCGCGGCGTGGCGCGCGGCCTCCTGCGCGAGATAGAAAAACCCGGCATAATAGACCGTCGCGAAGTCGCGCAGCGCGACCAGGCCGTAGCTGCGCACGTCCATGACGATCCGCAGCGCCCCGACGCAGATCCACAGCAGCAGGGCCACGTTCAGCACGTCGCGCCGGAACGGCAGCTCGCGCCGCCAGGCGCATTGGAAGCCGAACAGCAGGCCGGCCAGCGCCAGCACGCCCTCCGCCGGGAGGATCGGCAGCGTCGGCGCCAGCGTGATCTGCGCGAAGCCGCGGTTGCCGACGATGTAGCCAAACACCGCGACGCCGAGCAGCACCGAGCCGAGCGGTAGCCGCAGCCAGGGCGTGATGGCGAAGCCCAGCAGCACCGCCGCCACCAAGGCGGGCAGTGACTCGCCCTGGGCGATCGCCACCCCCATCCAGACCGCCACCACGACCGCCGCGATCGTGAATAGGCGGGTGCGCCAGGCTGGGGTGAGGGGCATGGAGAAGCGGTCACTGGTATTGGCAGCGATCCCCGGCGCGCTCCAGCGAAAAGCCCGGGGATGGGTCGAAGGTCGAAGGAGGCAGGCGGAAAGGGGTCGGTGCTGTCACTTGGGCGTTGAGCGTCGGGCGTTGAACGTTGAACGTCCTCCCGTCCCGCCCTGCCATGCCCGCCGTCTCCGTTCTGATGGTCACCCATCGCGTCACGCCCTACCTGCGGCCCGCGGTGGCGAGCGTGCTGGCGCAGACGCTGGCGGACCTCGAACTCGTCCTGGTCGACAACGGCGCGGGACTGACCCCGGACGATCTCGGCGAGGCCGGACGGGATCCCCGGGTGCGACTCGTGCCGCTCCCGGCAAACCAGGGCATTCCCGCCGGACACAACGCGGGCGTGGCCGCGGCCCGCGGCGAGTTTCTCGCGCTGCTCGACCACGACGATGTCATGCTGCCGCGCCGCCTGGAACGGCAGGTCGCGCGGCTCCGGGCCGAGCCCCGTCTCGGCCTGGTGTCGTCGCTCGCGGAGTCGATCGACGACGGCGGCCGGGTCACGGGCCGCGAGTTCGCCCTGGTCGAGCCCGAAGCGCAGCGGCGGTATGCGGAATTCGCCGCCCCGGTGGTGACGCCCGCCTACACCGGTCGCCGCGAGGTCTTCGCGGCGCTGCCGTATCGCGCGGCTTTCACGTTCAGTGCGGATTTCGATTTTCTCGCGCGGGCCGCGGAACGGCACGCCATGGCAGGAGTGCCCGAGGTGCTCCTGCAGTACCGGCACCATGCCGCCCAGACCACGGTCGAGCAGGCCAGCCGGATCGCGCGCGAGCGTTGCGTGGTGCGGCTGCTGGCCGCCCGCCGTCGGGCCGGCCGCGCCGAGGGTGACGACTGGCCCGCGCTGCTCGTGCCGGAATCCACGACCGACCGTCCGGCCGTGATGCTGCGGGAATTCGCCGAGCGTTTTCTCGCGGAGGGATTCCCCCGGCAAGCGGCCTTTCACGCCCGGCGCAGCTTCGTCCTGCACCGGTCGCCGGGCAGCCTCGCCGCAGCCGCGGGCCTGGCCTGGCGGGCGTGGCGAGCCGCTGGCGCCGAGCGCGGGGAGGTCACCCGGATGTTTTTCCGCGGTCCCGTTCGCGCGCTCGGCCTCCAGCCGCGCTAGCCAGGCTTCACGGCCACGGCCCGGAGGTTCGGGGACCAGCCCCGCGTTTCCTCACTCCGCCCGTCCGCGCAGCCGCCACCACGCCTGCCTGGCGCCGCGGAAGGTGCGGAGCAGCGCGGCTTGCCCCAGTGCGATCTGGCCGCCGACCCACCAGTGCGGCGGGCGGCGCCGGTAGTCGCGCAGGGCGCCCAGCAGCTGGCCCAGGGTGAAATCCGCGCAGAGCGTCGCGTGGCGCTGCTCGAAGAGCTGGTCGGCGTGCGGCAGGAACCCGAACACCCGGGCCTCCCGCGCCGTGGGGTGGTCGTGAAAGTCGCGGTACAGCGCGATCGCGGCGCGGGCCAATTCGTCCGCCGGGGCCGCGGCCGTCTC
>CAZUQB010000431.1:0-2870 GCA_964622405.1 uncultured Opitutaceae bacterium
GCGCCGGTGACGGTGTCGTTGGACTCGCCGTAGATGTAGCCGAGCTGCCACTTCACGTCGTTGCCGCGGAAGAAGTAGGTGAAGCCGCCGTACCACTCGGACATGTTATTCATCGTGCCGCCGCCCGGGGCCGAGCGGATGCCATCGCTGATGTTCACGCCGCGGCCGTCCGAATCGACGTACGTGTAGCGGACGGTGTACTCGAGTTTCTCGCCGACCTTGAGGGAGGGCTGGATCGAGTAGCCCCAGCTGCTGGAATCCTGGGTGGCCGAGATGCCGTGCTGGTTGTCGCTGCCGAAGTACTCCAGCTGGAGGTCGAAGGCATCCTTCGTGACCTCGGCGAAGGCGTTGTAGACCGTGAGGTCGTCGCCGATGCCGAGCGTCTTGCCACCCTGGTCGGGCAGGACGCCGACCGAGGCGCTCAGGACGTAGGTCAGGTCCTCGCCGGACTTGCCCTTGAAGCCCACGTTGCCCCAGTAGGCCAGGTTGTTGTTCGTGTTGGCGCCCGCGCTGGCCACGCCGGCCGCGGATTCGTCACGCTCCGGATTGGTGGCGGCGACGTTGTAGAAGAAGCCGTTGTCCGCCTTGCCACCGACGAACACGCCGATGCGATAGCTGCCGGCGCCGAGGCGGCGGCCGTTGTTCGCCTCGACGAAATAGCGGGTCGCCGGCGAGCGCTCGATGGCCTTCAGGCTGCCGGAAGAGGTGTACCACTCCTCCAGGCCGAACGGCACCTTCCGGAAACCGATGTCGACGGCGAGGGCGTCGTCGCGCGTCCAGGTGATCTTCGCCTCGTCAAAGGTCGAGCCGGCAAAGTCGTAGTTGATGCTGGAGGTCCAGCCGGCGCCGAGGTTCGCCTTGGCGCCGAGGTAGATCCGGCGGAGGAAGAAGTGCTGCGTGGCCACCGGGTCGGCGGCGGTGCCGCTGATGTCGGTCGAGAGGCCGGCATACTGGACCTGGATGCGGCCGGCGATCGAGAGGCTGGCCGTGCTCTTGCCGCCGGAAATGGTGGAGGTCACGGCCGCGCTGGCGTCGCGGGCCAGTTCGGCGCGGAGCTCCTCGCCTTCCTGGTCGTTGATCAGGCCCTTCTTGACGAGCAAGTCGATAAGCGGGCCGCTGTCCTGCGCCTGGGCCGCGACCACGGCGAGAAATGCGCTGGCGATCAGCGCGAGCCACTTGAATTTCAGAGTGAACATGATGAGTGCGTTCTAGGTTTCGGTTAGGGAACGCGCCCACGATGCCCCCCGAATGTTACGATTCGGTGGCGGCGGCGTGACAAAGGGGCAAAACGGCCCGAATTCCCGGGGTTTATGCCGATCAAAGGTCTCGCCTCGGCGCCCCGCGCTCCCGGAAACTGGGCGGATGGATGGGGTTTCCGAATTGAAGGCGGACGTCGCGGCCATGAGCCAGCAGATGTTCCGGGTGCGTTTTCCGTTTGTGGCCGAGCTGCGCCACTATTCCTGGACCAAGCTGCGCGCCGATCTGGTCGCGGGCGCCACGCTGACGCTGGTCTCAATCCCGCAGGCCATCGGCTTCTCCCTCATCCTCAATCTCCCGCCCCAGCCGGTCATCGCCGCGGTGATCATCGGCGGCTTCTTCGGCGCGCTGTTCTTCTCCTCCCACCACCACGTCTTCGGCCCGACCAGCTCAATCAGCCTGATCGTCGCCGCCACCATCGCGGCCAACTCCGGCAGCCCGCTCGAGCCCCTCCAGCTCGCGATCTACCTCGGTTTCCTGATCGGGCTCATCCAGTGCCTCGCCGGCCTGCTCAACTTCGGCGAGGTCACCAAGTTCATCTCCCGCTCCGTGGTGATCGGCTACAGCACCGGCATCGGCATTCTGCTCATCGCGAGCCAGCTCCACAATTTCCTCGGCTACGAGGTGGGCTCGGGCCAGACGTTTCTCGTCAATGTCTGGCAGGCGGTCACTCATCTGGCCGAGCTCGAGGTCAGCGTGTGGGCCGTCGCCCTGGGACTCGTGACCTTGCTGGTGTTCTGGTCGGTCCGGCGCTTCCGTCCCACGTGGCCCGAGGCCCTCATTGGCCTCGCGCTGCTCGGCATCGCGGCGAAGCTTTTCACCCTCTTCGCGACCGGCTCGCCTTTCCGCATGGTGCGCGACGAGGGGGCGCTGCAGGCGGTGATCCCGGCGTTTGCCGGCTTCCATTTCGGCCCGCGCAAGCTCCATTTGCTGCCCGATCTCGTGGGCACCGCCGTCGCGATCTCGATTCTCGGCATGCTGGAGGCCGCCTCGATCACCAAGTCGCTCGCCGCGAAGAGCGGCCAGAAGATCGAGCCCAACCAGGAGCTGATCGGCATGGGCGCGGCCAACCTGGCCTGCGCCCTGTTCGGGGCGGTCCCGGGCTCGTCGTCCTTCGCCCGCTCCGCCGTGAACTACCAGAGCGGCGCCGTCTCCCAGTTGTCCTCGATGCTCAGCAGTGTCGTCGTGCTCTTCGTGCTGCTGTTCGCCACGCCGGTCTTCAACTTCATCCCGATCGCCGCGCTGGCCGCGCACCTGATCCGCGTCGGCGTGAAGATGATCAACCTGCACCAGATCCGCGTCGCCTGCCGCTCCACCCGCTCCGACGCCGTGGTCTTCGTCATCACCCTGGGCTCCTGCCTCCTGCTCAAGCTCGACACCGCGATCTATGTCGGCATCGGCGTCGCCCTGGCCCTGTTCCTCCAGAAGACGAGCACCCCGACGCTGGCCGAGTACACCGTCAACGAGGAGGGCGCCCTCGCCGAGCTTTCCGATCCCGCCCGCCGCGTCCACCCGCAGATCTCGATCATCCACGTCGAGGGCGAGCTCTACTTCGGCGCCGCCGACCTGTTCCAGGAGCAGGTGCGCCGCCTCGCGGAGAACCAGAACATCCG
>CAZUQB010000432.1:0-2851 GCA_964622405.1 uncultured Opitutaceae bacterium
AAAAAAGCCCCGGCCGCGAGGCCGGGGCTGGGAAGTCTGGACTTGGCCGGGATCAGCGACGACCGAACTTGCGGCGGAGGCCGAACAGGCCGAGCAGCGCGCCACCGAGCAGCATGATCGTGAGGCCGCCCTCCGGGACGCGCTTGAAGTAGAGCTGGTCCTGGGAGTTCGCGCCGTTCAGGTAGTTGATGTTGACCGCGTAGACGCCGTAGGCGCCGTTGTTGTCGGAGTTCCAGTTCATGCCCTCGTGAGCCTTGGCGGCAACCACCAGGTAGTTGTTGGTGCCACCCTCGCCCTCGAGGAACCAGATCGCCTGCTGCAGATCGCCCAGATTGGCGTGGGTGTAGGAGAACCCGCCCGCGGAAAGCGAACCCATCGCGAACTGCGAGTACAGCCAGGCCGTGGCGTTCGAGACGCCATCGTAGTTCGTCGAGGTCTGGCCGCTCACGCCGCCGTTGTGCGCACCAAAGCTCAGCGAATAGTTGTACGTGTAGCCCGGATTGAAGTACTCGTTCTCTTCAATGCAGAACGTCAGGAAGCCGCCATCGCCTTTGGCTTTGGCATCGTAGCTGGCCAGCGACAGCGGGCCAGTGAACGAGCTGATGATGAACGCACCACCGTTGCCCACCGAGTAGTTCGTCAGGTCCTGCGAGAGCACCAGCGTGTCCGCGGAAGCAGTCGAAGCGATACCCAGAAGGACGGCCGCAACAGCGAGGAGTTTTTGGAGGTTTTTCATGCGATAGATGGGTTGCTGATGCCAACATGAGAGCAATTCCCAGACCGACGCTCTCGCAGGCAAATCCGGTCATTGTCCATCAGTGGGTTGTGAGATTTAAATACCCGGCGTACGCAGTTCCGCTCAGGCCTCCATGCCCCAGTTGCGTAAGGCTTTCCGACAGGATCCAGCAGAACTTTACAGCTCCGGGTAAGGCCCAGTGAAAAGCCCGCCGGGACAATCTCCCAGTCCCTTGATGCCGTGTCTGCTCCATGGGTCCGACCAGCCTGGCGCGCCTCGGAGACCGCGCTGAGCAAACCCATGCTCGACGTTCGCCCATGCGCGCATCGGGCGCCAAGACCAGACATTCGTGCCGACGAGTTCCGCAGGTACCTGCACCGGAACAGTGTAAAGCAGCCGCCAAAGCGCCGGCTTTTCTTACAGGTTTTGGGTCGCTCAGCGGACCATGAAAACGTCCATGAAATTTTTATACTGTTATGCTCCTTATGCTTACAATTTTATCAGCTCACAAGGTCCAGCTGATGCTAAGTAAAGTCCGACGCCCGAGTTGGCTCCGGCGCCACTTTTTCCCCCACCTCCATCCAGCCAAATATGAAATCGATCACACGCAACGCACTCCTGACGGCGTGCCTCATGCTTGTTACCTACGTCGGCCTGCGCGCCGACCCGGTCAATGTGTCCTACAACGTCACCGGAACGTCGGGCAACTACACCCTGAATTTCAGCGTTACGAACAATATCGATTCCTACCAGCGGATCTACTTCTTCGGGGCGAAACTGAGCGGCAGCAGTATCTCTGACTCGCCGGCGGGCTGGGATTCGACCTATTGGGCGATCTGGAATCCGGCCCTGTACGGCGGCTCCGGGCCGAATATCGATTTCAATAATAACTGGATCAACTTCGGCCTGTATTCCGGCGAGGGAATTCACTTCGGCGACACTCTGAGCGGATTCTCGGTTCATATCACCGACAGCGAGGCTCCCGTTTCGCTCGATTGGTTCGCCTATTCCTACGGCGATGGTGCCTATTATCAGGGTCCCCGCGATTTCAACAATGAGTACAACCCTGGCTTTGGCGGCACGACGCGTCAGGCCTCGGCTCCGGACTCCGCTTCGACCCTCGGCCTGCTCGGCGCCTCCGTCGTCGGCCTCGCCCTGCTGCGCCGCCGTTTCGCGAAGTAACGGAATCCCGTCCCTTCCCAGCCCCGACGAAAGTCGGGGCTTTTTTTTGCTCCAAAGTCGCCGGCTCGAAACCGCGCCGAACGCTTGCCTGGCCAGCTGATCGTCCGACGGGAGGCCGGAGGCCCTCCTCGGACTAGATGTGGATCGCCTGGCCCTGCGTCGCGGCCGCGGCCTCCATCAGCGCTTCGCTCAGGGTCGGGTGGGCGTGGATGGTGTGATGAATCTCGTCCACCGTCGCCTCGAGTTCCACGGCCAGGCCGTACTCGGCGATCAGCTCGGTCGCCTCGGATCCGATGATGTGCGCCCCATAGATCTCGCCGGTCTTGGCGTCAGAGATGAGCTTGACGAAACCCTCGGCCTCCGCCGACGCGACCGCCTTGCCCGACGCCGTGAACGGGAACTTGCCCACCTTGTAGGCCAGGCCCTTCTCCTTCGCGGCCTTCTCGGTCAGGCCGGTGCTCGCGACCTGCGGCTGGCAATACGTGCAACCCGGGAAGTGTTTCACGCGTTTCGGCTTCGCGTAGCCGAACATGCCCTGCACGGCGTTGATCGCCTCGTAGGTCGCCACGTGGGCGAGCCACGGCGGCCCGATGATGTCGCCCGCGGCGTAGATGCCCTTGACGCTCGACTGGTAGTCGTCGCCCACCTTCACGTAGCTGCGATCCAGTTCGAGCTGGACCTTCGGCGACAGCACGCCCTCGAGGTTCGCCACGACGCCGATGGCCGAAAGCACGGTCTCCGCCTCGACCTCCTCGGACTTGCCGTCCTTGACCAGGTTGAGTTTCACGCTGCCCGCGCCGACGCGGAAGTTCTCGCACTTGGTCCCGACATGGATGGCGATGCCCTGCTTCTCGAACGCGCGGTGCAGCGTGCGCGCGACCTCCTCGTCCTCGACGGGCAGGATCTGCGGCAGCATCTCCACCAGGGTCACCT
>CAZUQB010000433.1:0-2848 GCA_964622405.1 uncultured Opitutaceae bacterium
TCCGGGCGAACAGGTCGCGGCCGAGCGTGTCCGTGCCGAGCCAGTGCGCCGCGCTTGGGGCGGTCGCGCCCAGGTCGAGGTTCTGGTCCTGGTAGCTCTGCGCGAACCACGGGCCGCACACGCAGAGCAGGACGAGCGCCAGCAGCACCAGCGCCCCGCCCACCGCGAGCCGGTTCTTCTTCAGCCGCACCCACGCGTCGCGGCCCGGCGACGAGCCGCGCTCGACGGGATCGGGCGCGACCGGGGCGGCGACGGTGTCAGGCGAGCGGGTCATCGGGCAGGGCGCGGGCCTAGTCGAACTTCAGCTTGGGATTGAGCCAGACCTGGACGATGTCGACGACCAGGTTGAGCGCGACGAGCAGGACGGCGTAGAGCAGCACCGTGCCGAGCACCAGGGTGTAGTCGCGGCTGAACGCGCTGTTCACGAACTGCCGTCCCAGGCCGGGGATCTGGAAGATCGTCTCGATCACGAACGAGCCCGTGAGGATGCCGGCGATGGCCGGCCCGAGGAACGACACCACGGGGAGCAGGCCGCCGCGAAGCGCGTGCTTGAAGATGATGCGCGCCTCGGAGGCGCCCTTGGCCCGCGCGGTCCGGATGTAGTCCTGGTGCAGCACCTCGAGCATCCCGCCGCGCGCCAGCCGCATCACGTACGCCGCGTAGAACATCCCCAGGGTCACGCCGGGCAGGATGCGGTCGGTGGGGCCGTACCAGCCCGAGACATTGAACCAGCGCAGGTAGATGCCGAGCGACAGGGCGAGGAGCGGGCCGAGGACGAACGCGGGCACGCAGATGCCGATCAGGCCGAACGCGCTGCACAGGTGGTCGAGGAACCGGTTGTGGCGGCTGGCCGCGATGATGCCGAGGGGCAGCCCGACCCCGAGCGCGACGAGCAGGCCCCAGGCGCCGAGCTCGAGCGAGACGGGCAGGGTGTCGGCGATGATCTCGTTGACGGAGCGGTTGGCGTACTTGAACGACGGCCCGAGATCGCCGCACAGCAGGTTGCCGACGTAGTCGAAGTACTGCTGGTAAAGCGGGCGATCGAGGCCGTAGTGCGCCTCGAGGTTGCGCAGCACGTCCGGCGGCACCGCCTTCTCCGCGGTGAACGGCCCGCCCGGCACGAAACGGATCATGAAGAACGTCGCCGTGATGATGATCAGCAGGACGGGAATCGTCTCGAGCAGGCGGCGGGCGATGAAGCGAAGCATGCGGCGAGATGCAGGATTGGCGGCGCGCGCCGGTTGGCAAGGCGCGACGCGCCGCCCGCGCCCGGCGTCACGGCGCCTCCAGCCACATGCCCTGGTAGGGGTGGAAGTCCATCAGGTTCGGGTAGCGGCCGCGGACGGCGGGGTGGACCAGATGGCGGGTGGAATCGTAGAAGAGGGGCGTGATGGGCGCGTCGCGGAGCAGCAGGGTCTCGGCGGCCTGGTAGCCGGCCAGCCGGGCGTTTTCGTCGAGGGCGGAAACCGCCTCGCGCACGAGCCGGTCATACTCCGGATTCGAGTAATCCGCCGAGTTCTGACCGCCGCCGGTGAGGAAGACGGTGAGGTAGGAGTAGGGGTCGAGGAAGTCGCCGCTCCACGCCAGGCGGAAGAGCGGGAGGCGGCCGCTGAGGCGGTCGGAGAAGTAGACCTTGCCCTCGATCAGCCGGATGCCGACCCGCACGCCGAGGTTCTGCTGCCACATCTGCTGGATCACCTCGGCGATCTCCTGGTGGCGCGCGCCGAGATTCGACGCGAATTCCACGGGCGGGAAGCCCCGTCCCCCCGGGTAGCCGGCCTCGGCCAGCAGGCGCCGCGCCTCGGCCGGGTCGAACCGGGTGGCCGCCGGGCCCGCGTACCGGTACCGGTCGGTCGGCGGCGTGAACGAGCGGGCGACGCGGAGGCCGCTGCCGGCCTGGCTGGCCACCACGCGCTCGCGGTCGATGGCCAGCGCGAAGGCCTGCCGCACCCGCGGGTCGTTGAACGGCGCCAGCTTCACGTTGAAGGCGTACCCATAGGTCGAGTAGTTGTCCGCGATGACCAGCGGGCTGCCGGGCCGGCGCGCGTAGTCGCGCAGCTTGCTGACCGGCACGCCTTCCGTGAGGTGCAGCTGGCCCGAGCGGTACGAGCGCTCCTCGCTGTCGAGGTTGTCGTCGAAATGGAAGTAGATGCCGTTCAGGCGCACCCGGGCGGCGTCCCAGTAGTACGGGTTGCGGCGCACGACGACGAACTGGCCCGCGCGCCACTGCTCCAGGAGGAACGGGCCGTTGCCGACGAAGTTGCCCGGCTTGGTCCACGGCGTGTCCGGCTCGTCGTAGCGGCCGAACTTCTCGATGGTTGGCCGGTGCAGCGGGTACCATGACCAGTTGCCCAGCAGGAAGAGGAAGTAGGGTGCCGGGTGCTGCAGCTCGATCCGCAGCGTGTGGTCGTCGAGCGCGCGGATGCCGACCTGCGCGAAGTCGGGTCGCGCCGCCGCCGAGTAGGCCTGGGCGCCGCGCACGTCGTCCAGGTAGTAGCGGAACGGCGAGCCGAGCCGGGGCGACAGGATCCGGCGCGCGCTGAACACGAAGTCGTGGGCCGTCACCGGGTCGCCGTTCGACCAGCGGGCGTTGGCCCGCAGGTGAAAGGTATAGGTCAGCTGGTCCGCGGAGATCTCCCAGCGCTCCGCGACGCCCGGCACCGGGTGGAGGTCCTGCGGGTCGTAGCCGACCAGCCCCTCGCCGAGCGCCATGATGATGTTGAAATCGGAATTGTAGTGGAGGAACTGCGGATCGAGCGTGCTCGGCTCGGCCGCGACGTTCTGGTGCAGCACCTGCTCGCGAATGCCGCGCTCCACCGGGGTCTCGCGGCGCAGGCACGCGCCCAGG
>CAZUQB010000434.1:0-2846 GCA_964622405.1 uncultured Opitutaceae bacterium
AGTTGAACGGCTTCATCGGGTCCACGTCGGGGCGGACCACGCGGCAGTTGAACTCGCGGCGCGTCGGCAGCAGCCGGAGCAGCCGGGCCGTCTTCTCGTCGCGGGAGAAGTCGTCGATGATGAGCAGCTTCACGTGGCGCCAGTCCACGTTGAGGATCAGCGCCTCGAGGCAGCGCTCGAGCAGGTCGGCGCGGTCGCGGGTGGGGATGACGATCGTCACCGGGTGGGCCGCGAGGAAGCTGCTGTCCCAGTAGAGCTGATGGTGGAGCCGGCCGCGCTGCCGGGCCCACGGCGGCTGGAAGGCGCGGGCCGGGAGCTGCCGGCGGATGATGGCGGCCTCGAGGGCGTGCCGCGTCTGCTCGACGAGCGGGCTGCCCGCCTCGTGGGCGCGGGCCGGGGCGGCGTGGTAGCAGATCGCGTCCACGTGGCGGACCTGCGCCGGGGTCACGTGCTCGGCGACGCGCAGGGCGAGGTCGAAGGCGAGCGCCGGCGCGTAGTCGGGCATGAACTCCCGGGCGCGCATGAACAGCCGGCGGTGGAGCACCAGGAGGTTGCCGGGCTGGACGCCGGACACGACCAGGGCGGGGTTCCAGCCGCACTTGAAGACCGGGTCGGAGCGGACGCCCGCGTCGTCCATGCGGTCCTCGTCGGTGTACACGAGCTCGGTGGCCGGGTGCGCCGCGATGGCCTCGGCCACGCGCAGCAAGGCGTCGGGCGCGAGCCGGCCGTCCGGCTCCGGGTAGGCCAGCCAGTCGTCGCTGAGCGTGTGCGAGGCGGCGTTGAGCGCGGCGGCGTGGTTGGCGTCGGGCGCGACGATCACCCGGATGCGCTCATCGGCGGCCGCGAGGCGCGCGAGCTCGGCGGCGACGGCGGGAGGGGCGTCGGCGGCCTGGAGCAGGCCGAGGTGCCAGCGGCCGTAGAGCTGCGCCCGCACGGAGGCGACGAGCCGCTCGAGATGGCCGGGACCCGCCAGGCGCGTGTCGACGACGAGGGCGAAGCCCGGGCCGTCGTCGGCGGTGAGCCGGGCGGCGGACTGCCCGAGCGCCTCCCGCAGGCGCGGCGCGAGCGAGTTGTGCGCGAGCCAGCTCGCGTAGGGCTTCGCCAGCTGCCAGGCGAACCACGGCTGCGGCTCGGGCGACTCGGTGCGGTAGATCCGGTGGACGGCCGCGACGGTCCGCCAGAACGAGAGGCCGCCGGTGCGGACCTTGAGCTGGCGGCAGGCGCGGAGGACCCGGCGGACGATGTCGCGGTAGTTCGCGAGCGAGTAGGGCGGCAGCGGCTTCTCCTTCGCGAGCGACGTCCAGGCGTAGAGGCGCTTGGTGAAGGCGAGCTCCTTCCGGCCGTTTTCCAGGATCGCGAAGATGCGCAGGCACACGGGCTCGGCGAGGCCGGCGGGCAGGTCGACATTGCCGCGGAACAGCGGCGCCTTGGCGCGCGGGTTGTCGGGGAACAGCGCCGCGACATCCTCCCGCTCGAGGCCGTGGATGAGATTGTTCTGGGTCCGGTTGTCGGTCGTCGCGACCAGCTGCCGGATCGGCTGCGCGGCGTGGAAGATCCAGCCCCCGATGTGGAGCTTGTCGTACTGGGTGTGGCCGATGAGGTGCGGGCCCTCGAACACGCCGTGCAGGGGCGGCACCGGGAGCGTCTCGAGCGGGATGACGGACCGCTCGCGGACGAGCTTCAGGGTGTGGTCCTCGCGGATCTGCGGGGCGTCGAGCCGGGTCAGCTTCAGGAGCTCCAGGAGCATGGGCTTGACCAGCTCCGGCTTGAGCTCGGCGTGCAGGCGCCGGCACGGGCCCGGGCCCTTGACGCGGATCGGCACCCGCCAGAACTCGGCCCAGTGGTTGTTCTCGTTGAGGATCTCCAGCCGGATCAGCTTGGCGCCCGGCCAGGGGTCGAGCCGGAACGAGAACCCCGCGTGCGCCCCCTGGGTCCAATGGGCGTAGGTCGCCTCGATGTCCGGCCGCGGCAGGCCGAACAGGCCCATGATCGGGACGTCGTCGATGAAGGCCCGGACATCGTTGTAGCGGATGCCGTTCTTCGAAACAAACCAGCCCGTGATCCAGAACTGCTCCGGCTTGAGGGTCCAGTCCACCGGCTGCTCGACGCTGAAGAGATAGGCTTCGTTCTCGTTGATGTGGGCGCTCATCCGGTAATCCTCCAGCAAAAGGCTGCGGGAGGGGGTCGCAAGCAGAAGCGCAGGGGCGGGAGGAGAAAGAAGGACGGACGGGAAACCGGGAAGAGAGAGTTCGGGCGCGCCACGGGAAACGAGGGTCGGGGGCAGCGGCGGGAGCGCCGGCTCCACCGGTCTGGCCTCACTCCGCCTTGCCGCCGTCTGCCTTGGGTTCGACTCCCGCTCTTTCCACGGTCAGGTTGCCCCACGCGGCGTCGCCGAAGGAGTTGTCCGGGGGATGGGCCGCCGCCGAGCGAAGGCGGAGGCGGAGCGGCGGGCGGGATCCGACCGCGAACGAAAAATGATGCAGCCCGCGGTCCTCCGGTCGGCTGGCAGGTTCGAGGCGCTGCCGCCACGCGGTCGTGACCCGGCCGTCGGCTTCGACCAGCTCGGCAATGAAATCGACCCCCGCGGTATGGCCCTGGGGTTGGGCCCAGCTGCTGCGGAGCATCCGGAAGTCGCCGCTCACCGTTCCCGCGTCGGCTGGCAATTCGAATTCGACCATGGTCGGAGCGGGCGCGAGCGCGAGCCGCCGGCCTTCCTCGTCAACCGCCGCCAGCCCGTACGGGGCCTCGTAGGCGACCGGGAGCCGCGCCTCGCCCGCGACGTTCAGGGTGATCGGCAGGGCCTTGCCCTCGATCCGGCCGAAATAGGACCAGTCGCTGCTCGAGTC
>CAZUQB010000435.1:0-2844 GCA_964622405.1 uncultured Opitutaceae bacterium
CGACCTCGGCCGGGATCTGCCGGTCGGGCCAGACCTGCGCCACGACGAGGAAGGTCAGCGGCCCGATCGCGCCGAGCACCAGCGCGGCGTAAGCGCCGACCGAGTTCGCGCGGGGCCAGTAGAGCCCGGCGATCAGCAGCGTGAACACGCTCGCGAGGTAGATGTTGCCGGTGACCGCGAGAAAGGTCCACGCGTCGCCGGGCAGCTGGTACCAGAGGCCGAAGAAGAGGAGGAAAATCGCGATGCCGAGCAGGATCACGCGGGTGAGCAGGATTCGGCCCGAGTTGGAGAGCGGCTTCCGCAGGACTGGGGTGATGATGTCGTTGTAGATCACGGTCGCCCACGTGAGCATGTAGCCGCTGATCGTGGACATTTCCGCCGCGATCATCGCCGCGACCAGGATGCCCATCAGGCCGACCGGCAGCACGACGCTGAGGTAGCGCGGCATCGCCGTCATGGAGTTCAACCCGGCCGGCAGGCCGCCGTGCTGCTGGAAATAGACGAACGCCGCGATGCCCCACATGCCCGGCAGCAGGAAGCGGCCGACAAAGTAGTACGAGACGCGGCGGTACATCTTGGTGGCCGTCTTCGCGTCCTTCGTCGCGAGCACGCGGCTGATCGTGGTCTGCCAGGTCGTCACGACGGCCAGCTGGAAGATGAACATCCAGATCAGGTAGCCCCAGCCGAAGCTCGAGGGATGCGCGGGGTTGAACGGATGGGGCGCCGTTCCGCCGCTCGCCTCCCAGGTCTTCTGGAGCGTGGTGATCAGGTTCGACCAGCCGATGTTCACGAGGACCATGATCGAGGTCGTCACGATGCCGATGCCGACCAGCAGGAACTGCAGGTAGTCTGTCACGAGCACGGAGAGCATGCCGCCGAGGACCGTGTACAAGAGCACGAGGATCAAGAGCACGGTCATCACGCTCTCCAGCCAGCTGGCGGGCATGCCGGTGGCGTGGACGAGGAAGTCGCCGCCGAGGCGGAGAAAGATGCCCATGTTGAGCAGGCCGCCGAGCGCGACGAAGACGCCGGCGAGCCAGCGGACCTTGTGACCGAAGCGTTTCTCGAACAGCTCGGGAATCGTCATGACGCCGGCATCGCGCAGCGGCTTGATCACGAAGCCAGTCATGCCGACGACCAGGAAGGCCGCGGCCATGATCACGCCGATGATTTCGCCGGAGAAGCCCTTCTCGAAGCCGAGCTGCGCCGTGTACATCACGGTCACGAGCCCCATCTCGGTCGCCGCGAGCGACGCGATGCCGAGGTTCACGTGGACCTCGCGGCCCGCGATCGTGAAGTCCTCGACCCCGCGGATGAAGCGCCGCATCCACAGGCCGGCGGAGAGGCAACCAACGACGTAAACGACAACGATGATCCAGTCGATCAGGGCAAGCGTCATGGGGAATTGTTGAACCTGGAGGCGGCCGAAAGGGGCGGGCCGCCCCGTCACCTTGCCGCAAGCCCGCCCGGAGTGAAGCGGATTCTCGGGGAAAATTCGCTGAAGGCTTAAAGCGGTAGGCTTAAAGCGGTAGGCTTTAGGCGATAGGCGGTAGGCGATAGGCGGTAGGTCGAAGGCGGCGCCGGTGAGCGGGACTTCTGGCCGCGTGCCCATGCCCCGGTCTCCACTCCGTCGCCTACAGCCTAAAGCTTACAGCCTTCCGCTTACCGCCTACAGCCTACCGCCCCAACAGCTTCGCGCCGAGCGCAGCGAGGCTCGGGAAAATGTCATCGGCGCCGGCGGCGCGGAGCTGCGCCTCGTCGTGGGTGCCGGTGGTGACGGCCCAGCAGGGGAATCCGGCGTTGTGCGCGGTCTGCACGTCGAAGGGCGAGTCGCCGATCAGCAGCGCCGAATCGGCCGTGGCGCCGAGCGTCTGGAGCGCGTGGGCGGTGAACTCGGGCTGGGGCTTGAGCCAGGGGGTGTCGCCCGCGCCGAAGATGCCGCCGAGCAGCGGGGTCACGCCAAGGTGCTCGCAGATCCGCCGCGAGGCCTCGGCCTGCTTGTTGGTGAGCACCCCGAGTTTCACCCCGCGGGCGTGCAGGGCGCGCAGGAGTTCCAGACCGCCGGGCATGAGCTTCACGTCCTCAAGCAGGATCTGGTGGGTGTAGGCCACATGAACCTTGATCGCTTCGGCGATGAGCTCCGGCGGCAGGAAATGCCCCATGGCGTTCGCCAATCCGCCGCCGACGGCCCGCCGCACCTGCTCCATCGTGGGCGCCGGTCGTCCGAATTGCGGCAGCGTGTGCACGTAGGCGCGGTGGATGGTGGTGAACGCGTCCACCAGCGTGCCATCGAGGTCGATCAGGATCGTCGCAAAGCGGGCCATGGAACCCATCTCCATGCGCGGGCCCGTCAGCCATGGCAACACCGCGCGCGCGGCGGCGGTGAAGCACACCACGAAGTTTCAGAAGCCCAGGCGGCCCTCCCTGATTCGCCCGGGTCTCACCTCATGCTCGCTACTCGCTACCCGCTACTCACTACTTTGCCGGCGGCTTCGCCTACGTCGTGTCCTTCGTGGCAAAGCCAGTTTTGATTTGGCCCGGAGGCGGAAGGTGCGTGAACTGTCGGGCCATGGCTGACTCGCCTGTCCCGTCCCGTGCCCTCGTCTCGGCGCTCGCCGAGGGGGACGTGCTGGAGGTCGAGCTGTCGGGCACCTGGCTGATCACCGAGCCGCGGCCCTCCTGGGACGAGATCCGCGGGGCGCTCAATCCGGCGCGGGTGCGGCTCGCGGTCGACGGGGTGGAGAAGTGGGACAGCTCGCTGCTGCTCTTCCTGTTTGGCGTGCAGCAGTGGTGCCGCGCCACGGGGGCGTATTGCGATGCCGACGGACTGCCGGAGAAGATCCG
>CAZUQB010000436.1:0-2840 GCA_964622405.1 uncultured Opitutaceae bacterium
CCTTGGCGGTCTTCATCGCGACCATGCGCGCGCTGTGCTCGGACGCCTTGGCGTCGAGGGCGTGCTGGAAGACCTCGCGGTTGAGATAGAGCGGGAGCAGCGACTCGAGCACGGACGAGGCGTCGGGCTCAAAGAGCATCTGCGTGTCGGGGCCGGCGGCGGCCTTCGGGGCGGCCGCGGCGAGGCCGGCGTCGTGGCGGAGGTCGTTGACGACGTCGTGCACGCTGCTGAGCGGCAGGAGCGTCATGGCGGTCGGGACCTGCACGAGCGTGTTGCGGAACCGCGGCCAGATGACCTCAACGGTGTCGACGTTGCCCTCGAGGAACTGCTTCACCATGAACTCGGCGACGACCTTGATGTCGGCGAACGTCGCGCGGTCGCTCGCCGGGAAGTCGGCGAGGAGGTCGCGGCGGGTGCGGGCGATGAACTGCGCGCCCTTGCGGCCGATGACGGCGTACTTGGCGGGCGTCTTGATCTCGGTGACGAGCTTGAAGAGGTTCGCGTTGAGCGGGCCGCAGAGGCCCTTGTCCGAGGTGATGAGGATGATGCCGCGGACCTTCACCTCGCGCTTCACGAGGAACGGGTGCTGCGCCTCCTCGACGCGTTCGGCGAGCGCGCCCAGCATCTGGGCCATCAGCTCGGCGTAGGGCCGGCCGGCGAGCGCCGCCTGCTGGGCCTTCTTCATCTTCGACGCCGCGACCAGCTCCATCGCCTTGGTGATCTGGCGGGTGTTCTTGACCGACTTGATGCGGCGGCGGATGTCGCGGGTGGAAGCCATGGATTATGTGGCGGGAAGCGGGAGGTGGGTGGCGAGGGGCGGTCAGCGGCGGAGCGGGAAGGTCCTGATGCTCACGGCTCGCTCCCCGATGCTCGCTGCTGGGTTCAGGCCGTGAAGGTGGTCTTCCACTCGTCGCACGCGGCCTGGAGCTTGGCCTCGAGGTCCTTGTCGAGGGCGGCCTTGGTGCGGATCTCGGTGAGGAGGGCGTCCTTCCGGGCGGAGAAGAACTCCTTCAGCGACGTGGCGGCGGCGACGACCTTCTTGACGTCGATCGGGTCGAAGTAATTCCGCTGCATTGCGAAGAGGACGGCGACCTGGAGCTCGATCGGCACCGGGTTGAAGGCGGGCTGCTTGAAGAGCTCGACGATGCGGGCGCCGCGCTCGAGCTGGGCCTTGGTCTTGGCGTCGAGGTCCGAGCCGAACTGCGCGAAGGCGGCCAGCTCGCGGAACTGCGCGAGCTCGCCCTTCAGCTTGCCGCCGACCTGCTTGGTGGCCTTGATCTGCGCGGCGGAGCCGACGCGCGAGACGGAGAGGCCGACGGACACCGCGGGGCGGATGCCCTGGTTGAAGAGGTCGGTCTCAAGGAAGATCTGGCCGTCGGTGATCGAGATGACGTTCGTCGGGATGTACGCCGAGACGTCGCCGGCCTGCGTCTCGATGATCGGCAGCGCGGTGAGCGAACCCTTGCCGTCGAGGCGCGCGGCGCGCTCGAGGAGGCGGGAGTGGAGATAGAACACGTCGCCCGGGTACGCCTCGCGGCCCGACGGGCGCTTGAGGATGAGCGAGATCTGGCGGTAGGCGACGGCGTGCTTGGAGAGATCGTCGTAGACGATCAGCGCATCCATGCCGTTTTCCATGAACCACTCGCCCATCGCCGCGCCGGAGAACGGCGCGAGGTACTGGTTGGCGGGGTTGTCGGCGGCGGGGGCGCTGACGATCACGGTGTACTCGAGCGCGCCGGCGGCCTCGAGGGCCGAGATCGTGCGGACGATGTTGGAGTTCTTCTGGCCGACCGCGACGTAGATCGAGTAGACCGGGCGGAACTTCGGGTCGCCGGAGGCCAGGCCGACCTTGTTGATCTTCGCCTGGTTGATGATCGTGTCGACGGCGATGGTGGTCTTGCCGGTGCCGCGGTCGCCGATGATCAGCTCGCGCTGGCCGCGGCCGATCGGGATCATGGAGTCGATCGCCATGATGCCGGTGAAGAGGGGCTGCGAGACGGATTTCCGGACGACGATGCCGGGGGCGATCTTCTCGACGGGAAACGCCTCGGTCGAGGCGATCGGGCCCTTGCCGTCGACGGGATTGCCGAGCGCGTCGACCGCGCGGCCGAGCAGCGCCTTGCCGACGGGCACGGAGAGGAGGCGGCCGGTGGTCTGGACCTCGTCGCCCTCCTTGAGGGTCGAGACGTCGCCCAGCACGACGCAGCCGACCTCGTCCTCCTCGAGATTGAGCGCGATGCCGATGGCGCCGCCCGGGAACTGGACCATTTCGTTGTACATCACGTCGGACAGGCCGTCGATCTTGGCGACGCCGTCGGCGACGGTGCGGATGGTGCCGGTGTTCTTCTTGACCGCCTTGCTGGAGAGCTTGGCGATCTGCTGTTCGATTTGGTCGAGGACGTTGCTCATCGGAAAACGCGGATTGGGGTCAGTGGTTGGGAAAAGGGATCAGACGGCGGCGGCGAGGGCGGCCAGCTGGCCGGCGACGGACGACTCGTAGGTGTCGTCGCCCACGCGCACGCGCAGGCCGGCGAGGAGGGCCGGGTTGGACTTGGCGACGGCGGTCACCTTGCGGCTGTATTTCTTCGCCATGGCGGCGGCGATCGACGCGAGCATCGCGTCGTTGACGGCGCCGGCGTGCTCGACCACGGCCTGGCCGCGCGCGATCTCGGCGGCGACCAGGCGGTGATAGGCCTTGAGGATCGCGAGCGTGCCGGTCGGGCGGTGCTTCTCGAGGTACGCGAGCACGCCCGCGACGCGCTCGGCGGAGAGGCTGCCGTCAACCAGGCTCAGCTTGAAGAACTGGCGGGACAGCTGCTGGATCTGTTTCTTGCCGGAGG
>CAZUQB010000437.1:0-2834 GCA_964622405.1 uncultured Opitutaceae bacterium
GCGAGAGCAGGAACCGCCGCACCCGGATGTCGTCGATCAGGTGACCCTTGTCGTCCACGACGAAGATCACGTTGAGGGTCTCGCGGTCGTAGCCGTGCTCGCGGATGTAGTCGAGCGACTGCCGGACCGTCCACTCCGGGTGCACCGCCACGTAGTCCAGGGTCATCATCCGGCCGACGCTGTGCTCCGGGTACGCGAGCAGGGACTGCGCGACCTGCCGCTCCTGCGGCGTGAGCAGCCCGAGCATCTGCATCGCGAGGTCGAGCGGCAGCTCGTTGAGGAACGCGGTGCGGTCGTCCGGCGAGAGTTCGTTGAGCAGCACGGCCACCTGGGGCTGGGTGAGCATCTTCAGGACCCGGTACTTCGCGCCGTGCTCCAGGTAGGAGAAGGTCGCCGCCGCCAGCTCCTTCGAGCTGGTGCGGAACAGGACCGCCAGCTGCTCGATCGGCAGCTCGGCCAGGATCGGCGCCAGGTCCGACGGCAGCCACGGCGCCAGCTTCTGCTTCAGGGACTGGAAGTCCTTGTTGCTGATCAGGGCGGAAATCTCCGCCTTCAGGTTCGCGGTCTCGGCCGGCATGGGCGGGATGCTGGGCGCGCGGTCGTCCGAGGCAACCTCCATGATGGCGCGCCGGCATTTGTAACCCTCTGCCGGCGGCCCACCGCCGGCCGGGCAAAACTTTTTTTCTTGCTCGGAAACTTTAGATACTCTTTTAGTTTCCTACGACTCCCATGCCTGCCACCGCCTCCTCCCCCGCCGCCCAGCCGGCCGCCGCCATCCGTGACCGCATTCTGCAGGCGGCGCGCGCCCAGCTGTTCGCGTACGGGTACACCGCGCTGACGATGGACGAGCTCGCGGCGGAGCTGGGGATGAGCAAGAAGACGCTCTACGTCCATTTTCCGAGCAAGGACGACCTGGTGGGCGAGATCCTGCAGGGGTTTGTCGCGGAAATCCGCGCCTCGGCCGAGGCGCTGTTTGGCGACACCTCGCTGAGCTTCACGGTGAAGCTCCATCGGTTCAGCGAGGTGATGACGAAGCGCCTCCGGATCAACCCGCACATCTTCCGCGACCTCCAGCGCTCCGCGCCGCACATGTACCGCCAGATCGAGGAACTGCGGCACCGGAACATCCCCCTGATCTTCGGCCGGCTGATCCGGCAGGGCCAGGCGGCAAAGATGGTGCGGGACGACATCGACCCGGACTTCGCGATCGAATTCTGGCGGCCCGCCATCCAGGCGCTGATGCACCCCGACACCCTCGAGCGGCTGCAGCTCACGCCCGACGAAATGTTCGCCCGCTCCATCAACCTCTTTTTCGGCGGCCTGCTCACCCCCGCCGGACGCAAAGACCATGAAAAGCACCTCCACCCGTGATCTCCTCCGCCCCGCCGCGCTCCTCGCCGGACTGGCGGTCGCGCTGCTCCTGCCCGCCTGCTCCCGCGCCGGCGCGGGCCGGGGCGACCTCGTCCTGTCCGGCAACCTCGAGGTCAGCGACGCCCAGCTGGGCTTCAAGGCCGCCGGCCGCCTCGTGGAACGGCTCGTCTCCGAGGGAGACCGCGTGACCGCCGGCCAGCTGGTGGCCCGGCTCGACGACGCCGAGCAGCGCGCCCAGCTCGCGCTGCGCCAGGCCGAGCTCGCCGCGGCCGAGGCCGTGGTCGCCGAGCTCGAGGCCGGTTCCCGCCCGCAGGAGATCGCCGCCGCCGCCGCCACGCTGCGCAGCGCCGAGGCCGAGCGCGACCGCGTCCGGCTCGACCACGCGCGGCAGAAGGAGCTTCGCGCCAAGGAGGTCATCTCCGACCGCGACTTCGAATCGATCGACGCCCAGCTGAAGGTCGCCGAGGCCCGCGCCGCCGAGGCCGCCGAGCGGCTCAAGCTCGTGCAGGAGGGCCCCCGCGCCGAGACGATCCGCCAGGCCCGCGCGCGCCTCGAACAGGCCCGCGCCGCCGTCGCGCTCGCCACCACGCTGCTGGACAACACCCGCGTCGTGTCCCCCCTCACCGGCACCGTCCTCGCCCACCACATCGAGCCCGGCGAGTTCGTGTCGCCCGGCACGCCGGTCGTGACCGTCGCCGAGACCGCCCGCATGTGGGTTCGCGCCTACGTCAACCAGCCCGACCTCGGCCGGGTGCGGCATGGCCAGAAGGTCGTGGTGCGCACCGACAGCTTTCCCGGCCGCGACTTCGCGGGCACGGTCGGCTTCATCGCCTCCGAGGCCGAGTTCACGCCCAAGACGGTCCAGACGCCCAAGGAACGCGTGAAGCTCGTGTTCCGGATCAAGGTCGACGTCGAGAATCCCAAGGACGAGCTGAAGCCGGGCATGCCGGCCGACGTGATCCTGCCGCCTGCTGGCTGACCGCACCGGGCCCGCGCCATCATGCCTGAACCCGTCATTCGCGCCGCCGGCCTGCGCCGCGCCTTCGGCGACCTGGTCGCCGTCGACGGCCTCGACCTCACGGTCGCGCCGGGCGAGATCTTCGGCCTGGTCGGCCCGGACGGCGCCGGCAAGACCACGACGATGCGCATGCTCACCGGCATCCTGCCGCCGAGCGCCGGCACCGCGCAGGTGGCGGGCCATGACATCGCCGCGGACCGCGAGCACCTCAAGGAGCACATCGGCTACATGAGCCAGCGGTTCGGCCTCTATCCGGACCTCACGGTCGCCGAGAACATCGACTTCTACGCCGACATCTACAGCGTGCCCGCCGCCGAGCGCGGCCCGCGCACCGAGCAGCTGCTCGGGTTCAGCAACCTGACCCCGTTCCGGAACCGCTTCGCCGGGAATCTCTCGGGCGGCATGAAGCAGAAGCTCGGCCTGGCGTGCGCGCTGATCCACACGC
>CAZUQB010000438.1:0-2823 GCA_964622405.1 uncultured Opitutaceae bacterium
GCCTGCTGGTTCCGGGGGAGCACGCGCCACTTGAGCGAGCCCTCGCTGAACCCGGCGTTGACGATCTTGGCCATCGCCGGGAGCGAGATGACCGACTGGACCCCCGGCACGGCGCGCACCGTGCCCTCGAACTGGTCCATCAGCGTGAGCACGCCGTGGTCGACGCAGCCGTTCGGGACCGTCTCCACGATGACCGAGAGGATGTCGACGCCGATGCTGAACTTGGAGGTGATGACGCGCGTGTCGCGGTTGTACCGCGAGTTCTGGCGCAGCTCCGGCACGCCGGCCTGGGTGTCGCCGATGCGCACCTGCTCGGCCTTCCAGTAGCCCCACGCGCCGCAGCCGAAGCAGACCAGCATGATGAGCAGCGAGGGGCGCGGCTTCATCTCGCGCGCCAGGCGGGCCCAGATCCGGTCGGTGCGGGCCCGGCGGCCGGCGACCCACGCGCCGTAGGTGGGCGGGAGGTGGAGGTAGGACAGCAGGATCGGCAGGAGGAAGAAATTCGTGACGATGATCACGCTGACGCCGAGACTCGCGATGATGGCCAGCTCCTGGATGGTCGGGATCTTGATCACGAGGATCGTGATGAAACCGACGGTATCGGTCATGAGCGCCACCACGCCGGGCACGATCAGCTGCATGAACGCGGAGCGCGCCGCGGTGGGACCGTCGTGGCCCTTGAACATCTCGTTCCGGAACATGCTGATCTTCTGGACGCCGTGGCTCACGCCGATGGCGAAGACGAGGAACGGGACGAGGATGGAGAACGGATCGATGCCGTAGCCGAGCGCCGTGAGGGCGCCGAGCTGCCAGACCACCGCGACGAGCGAGCAGACGATGGGGGCGGCCGCGAGTTTCCAGCGGCCGGCATAGTTCCAGACGAGCAGCGCCGTGATGAAGATCGAGATGCCAAACAGGACGAGCACGCCGCGGGCGCCGTCGCTGATGTCGCCGATGACCTTGGCGAAGCCAATGATGTGGACCGTGATCCGCCCCTGGCTCTCGCGCTCGACGCGCGTGCGGATCGCCTCGAGCCCCTTGGCGACGCGCATGTAATCGAGCTTGGCGCCGGTGCGCGGGTCCACCTCGAGGAGCTGGGCGCTGACAATCGCGCCCGAGAAGTCGGCGGCGACGAGCTGGCCGAGCTTGCCCGACTTGATGATGTTCTCGCGGACCTTGGCGAAGTTCTCCGGCGTCGGCCGGAAGTCGGCCGGAATGACATTGCCGCCGGCGAAGCCGTCCTCGACGACCTCGATGTAGCGGACGTTCGGCGTGAAGAGCGACTGGACCTGGGGCCGGTCGACGCCCGGGAGGTAGGTGACCTCGTCCGTGACCTGCCGGAGCTGGGCGAAATACTCGGGCGTGAAGATGTCGCCGTCCTTCGCCATCAGTGCGACCAGCACGCGGTTCGCGCCGCCGAACTCGGACTGGTACTTCACGAAGGTCTGGATGTACGGGTGGCCGGTCGGCAGCGACTTGTTGAAGCTGGCGTCGACCCGCATCCGGGTCGCGAAGGCGGCCATGACGCCGGTCAGGACGATGATCACGACCACCAGCGGGAACCGGTTCCGGAACATCCAGGTGGCGAATTTCGCGAGCATGGCGGGATCAGGGGGCGGGCAGGATCGTCGCTCCGGCCTCGCCGAGCGCGAGCACGCGCCCGTCGGGCAGCGGCAGGAGTTCGGCCACGGCCGTGGTGAATCCGGGGGTCCAGGCCGACACGGTCCGGCCGCCGTCGCGGCTCACGAACAGCGCGCGCGACTGGCCGCCAAAGACCACGGTGCCCGGGCCGAGGCGGGCCGCGGTGGCGACCAGCACGCGCTGCTCGTTGGGCACCAGCGCCCAGGTCGCGCCGTCATCCACGGACCGGTAGATCCGGCCGCGCAGCCCATGGGCGAGGAGCTCGCGCTCGCCGAGCGGGAGGATGCCGTAGAAAGAGCCGTCGTAGGGGGAATCGATGCGCTCCCAGTTCAAACCGGCATCGCGCGAGCGGAGAAGGGTGCCGCGCTCGCCGGCCAGGTAGAGCGTGCCGGTCGGGCCGCGCGTGAGGCGGTTGAAATGGTAGTCGTCCTCCCCGAGGCGCCGGCGCTCCCAGGTCCGGCCGCCGTCGCTGGTGGACACGTACAGCCCGTACGCGCCGACCGCAATCACGTGCCGGGCATCGAGAGCCAGGACGTCGAGAAACGACTCCTCAAGATTTGTCCCCTGCCATTGCCGCGTCCACGTCACGCCCCCGTCCGTCGTCGCGAGGATCAGCGCGTCGTGCCCCACGGCCCAGCCATGGCGCCCGTCGGCCGCGAACGACAGGCCGGTGAGGGTGGCGGCGGCGCCCGAGGCCTCCGGCGTCCAGGTGTGGGCGCCATCGGTGGAGCGCAGGATGGTGCCGCGCTCGCCGACGGCCACGATCGCCGGGCCGGCCGTGGCGCCGTCGAGCAGGAGCAGATTCCGGGCGTCGAACGCACGCGCGACGGAGCCCAGGCCCAGGGCCAGGAGGAGCACGCGGACGAGGAACGGTGACTTCATGAGATGGAAAAGGCGGGCTGGCACGGGCCGCCCGCCTTTTCGCTTAGCACTGGTGGGATGGCAACCGCATCCGGGTCGGCGATCAGCGGATGCCCTCGCGGCGCAGGGTGTCCGGGCTGTAGTCGGCCGGGGTGCGCTTCAGGTTGAAGTTGTAGGTCGGGCCCTCGTTATCGAGGCCGATCACGAGGTAGCGGCCGTTCTCCAGGTCCGTGTGGACCTCGAGCGTGCTCCAGAACACCTGGGCGTCGTAGTAGTTGATGCAGTGCGCCTCGGAGACGCGCCACATCGCGCCGCGGCCGT
>CAZUQB010000439.1:0-2822 GCA_964622405.1 uncultured Opitutaceae bacterium
CCGAGACGGTGCGCGCCATGGGCGCAGCCGGCGTGGCGGCCGTTCACCTCGAGGACCAGGTGCCGGCCAAGCTCTGCGGCCATCTCCCGGGCAAGCAACTCGTGCCGGTGGCCGAGATGGCGGACCGGGTGCGCGCCGCCGTGGCGGGCAAGCCCGACCGCGATTTTGTCGTGATGGCCCGCACTGACGCCGCAGCCAACGAGGGTATCGCGGCCGCGATCGCCCGCGCCCAGGCCTATCTGGCCGCCGGCGCCGACATGATCTTCGCCGAGGCGCTGCGCACGCTCGAGGATTACCGCCAATTTGCCGCCGCCGTGAAGGCGCCGGTGCTCGCCAATCTCACCGAGTTCGGCCAGACGCCGTACTTCACCGTGGAGCAGCTCCGCGGGGCCGGCATCGCCCTGGTCCTCTATCCCCTGTCCGCCTCGCGCGCCGCGGCCGCCGCCTCGCTGGCCGTGTACGGTGCGATCCGTCGCGACGGCACGCAGGCCGCCGTGACCGGCACGATGCAGACCCGCACCGACCTTTACGAAACCCTCGGCTACCGGCCGAAGTCCTGAACGAGGCACCCCATGAGCGACCCCACCCCCGCCGCCAAGGCCAAGAAATCCGTCGCGCTGTCCGGCGTCGTCGCCGGCAACACCGCCATCTGCACCGTCGGCCACACTGGCAACGACCTCCACTACCGCGGCTACGACATCGCCGAGGTGGCGGAGCAGGCCACGTACGAGGAGGTGGCCCACCTGCTGGTCCACGAGACCCTGCCCAACCACGTCGAGCTGGGGGTCTATCGCTCGCGCCTCCAGCGCCTGCGCGCGCTGCCCAAGCCGCTCCGCGCCGTGCTGGAACAGATCCCGGCCGGCGCCCACCCGATGGATGTGCTTCGCACCGGTTGCTCGATGCTGGGCAACCTCGAGACCGAGACCCTGCCGTCGACGGGCGCCAACGCCTCCACCGTGGCCGCCGCCCGCGCCTACGGCGACCGGCTGCTCGCGGCATTCCCGTCGATGCTGCTGTACTGGCACCACTTCGCCAAGAGCGGGCGGCGGATCGATGTCGAGACCGACGATCCCTCGATTGCCGGCCATTTTCTCCATCTGCTCCACCAGCGGCCGCCGGCCGCGGCGCAGGTCCGCGCGCTCGACCGCTCGCTCATCCTCTACGCCGAGCACGAGTTCAACGCCTCGACCTTCACCTCCCGCGTCATCGCCGGCACCGGCTCCGATTTCCACTCGTGCATCACCGGCGCGATCGGCGCCCTGCGCGGCGCGCGTCACGGCGGCGCCAACGAGATCGCCCTCGAGATCCTGCAGCGCTACCGCACCCCTGACGAGGCGGAGGCCGACATCCGCGCCCGCCTCGCCCGCAAGGAGATCGTCATCGGCTTCGGCCACCCGGTCTACACCATCAGCGACCCGCGCAACGCGATCATCAAGGCCATCGCCCGCCAGCTTTCCGAGGACGACCGCCACCTCGAGCTCTACCAGGTGGCCGAGCGCGTCGAGACCCTCATGTGGAACGAGAAAAAGATGTTCCCGAACCTCGACTGGTACAGCGCCGTGGCGTACCACCGCCTCGGCATTCCGATGCTCATGTTCACGCCGCTCTTCGTGATGGCCCGCACCGCCGGCTGGACCGCCCACATCGTCGAGCAGCGCACCGACGGCAAGATCATCCGGCCCGGGGCCAACTACACCGGCCCGGAGCCGCGGCCCTTCGTGCCGCTGGCGCAGCGGCGCTGAGCCGGCTCGCCCCAGCCGAGTTTCGTCTTTCGGTCCGAGTGTCGGCTTTTCCCCCGAGTTTTCCTCCGTCATGAGCTCTCCCATCAGCAATGTTCGCCCCCCTCCCGACGCGCTCGTCGCCGAGCTCGCCGACTATGCGCTCGGCGCCGCCATCCGGAGCGACGAGGCGCTCGACACCGCCCGCTGGTGTCTGGCGGACACGCTGGCCTGCGGCATCATGGCCCTGGCCTTCCCCGCCTGCACCAAGCTGCTCGGGCCGGTCGTGCCGGGCCTGGTCATGGAGCGGGGCGCCCGCGTTCCGGGCACCGGCTACGAGCTCGATCCGGTCCAGGGCGCCTTCAACATCGGCGCGATCATCCGCTGGCTCGACTTCAACGACACCTGGCTGGCCGCCGAGTGGGGCCACCCGTCGGACAATCTCGGCGCCATCCTCGCCACGGCCGACTGGCTGTCGCGACACCAGGCCGCCGGCGTCACGCCCGCCGCTTTCCAGACCCAGCTGGCCAACGTGAAGCCCGGGCTCACCGTCGGCGACGTACTCGTCGCGATGGTGAAGGCGCACGAGATTCAAGGCGTCCTCGCCCTCGAGAACTCCTTCAACCGCGTGGGCCTCGACCATGTCCTGCTGGTGCGCGTCGCCTCCACCGCCGTGACGGCTGCCCTGCTGGGCGGCAACCGCGACCAGGTGATCAACGCAATCTCGCACGCGTGGCTCGATGGCTCGGCGTTGCGCACCTATCGCCACGCGCCCAACACGGGCTCACGGAAGTCGTGGGCGGCGGGTGACGCCACCAGTCGCGCCGTGCGACTCGCGCTCATCGCGCTCACGGGCGAGATGGGCTATCCGTCCGTGCTCACGGCCAAGACCTGGGGCTTCCAGGATGTCTCCTTCCGCGGCCAGCCCCTGAAGCTGGCCCGCCCGCTGGGCAGCTACGTGATGGAGCATGTCCTGTTCAAGATCTCCTTCCCCGCCGAGTTCCACGCCCAGACCGCCGTCGAGTGCGCGCTGCAGCTGCACCCGCACGTGAAGGACCGCCTCGACGCCATCGCGCGGATCGAGCTCACCACCCACGAGTCCGC
>CAZUQB010000440.1:0-2813 GCA_964622405.1 uncultured Opitutaceae bacterium
CTCGTGCGCGAGGTAGGCCCGCAGCTCGGCGGGCGTCACCGTCGCCGTGCCCAGCTTGCCGACCACCACGCCGGCGGCGGCATTCGCGAAATGCGCGGCCGCCTCGAGCCGGGCGCCGGCGGCCAGCGCCAGCACGAGGGCGGCGAGCGACGTGTCGCCCGCGCCCGACACGTCGAACACCTCGCGGGCCGCCGTCGGGATCCGCCGGCTGATCCGGCCCTGCTCGCTCAGCAGCATGCCGCCCTCGCCCATGGTGATGACGAGATGGCGGGTCCGGTAGATCTCGTGGAGCCGGGCGCAGACCTCCGCTTCCGGGAACGGCGTGTGGGGCGGGAGCTCGATCCCGGCCAGCTGCAGGGACTCGCGCTTGTTCGGCGTGATCAGGTCGAGGTCCCGGAACTTCAGCGGGCGCCGCGGCTTCGGGTCCAGGGCCACGAACTTACCCGCGGCGCGGGCCAGCCCGGACACGCGCTCGACCAGTTCCTCGGTGAGGATGCCCTTGGCGTAGTCGGACAAAATGACCGCGTCGGCGGCGGCGATCTCCTTCTTGAACAGCTTGGTCGCGAGGTCCGGATCGAACTGGTACGCGGCCGGCGGCGACTCGCGGTCGATGCGGCACAGCTGCTGGTGCTGCACCATAACGCGCGTTTTCACGATGGTCTGGCCCGAGCCCGGGGTCGTGACCGGGCGGATGTGGTGGGAGGCGAGGGTGGCGTGGAGCTTTCGGCCGGCGTCGTCATGGCCGTAGTAGCCGACCACGGTGCAGCGGGCGCCGAGCGCGGCGATGTTGAGGCCGACGTTGCCGGCGCCGCCGGCGGTCCAGGTCTCGCGATCCACGTCGATCACCGGCACCGGCGCCTCGGGGGAGATGCGCGTGGCGTCGCCCCAGACGTACCGGTCGAGCATCACGTCGCCGATGACGAGGATGCGCAGCTTCGCGATCTTCCGCAGCAGGGCGGACGCCTCTTTTAGCGAAATTCCCATTCGTAGTGGTAGTTGGAGAGCAGCTTGGTGCCGCGGTCGGTGACCTGCACGACGTCCTCGATGCGGCAGCCGCCGAGGCCGGGATAGTAGAGTCCCGGCTCGACCGTCACGACCGTGCCGCGCTTCAGCTTCATCGACACCGCCGGACTGAGCCGCGGCGGCTCGTGGATCGCGAGACCGACGCCATGGCCGGTGCCGTGGATGAAACCGACGGAGCCCTGCTCGGTGCGGCGCGTCTCGTAGCCGGCGGCCACCAGCGTGTCGGCGGCCTGCTGGTGGACAAAGCGTCCGTCGACGCCCGTGCGGATCGCCCGGAGCGCGGCGCGCTGCGCGGCGCGGACCGCCGCCACTAGCTTCCGCTGCGCGTCGCTCGCGCGGCCGCGCAGGAAGGTGCGGGTCATGTCGCCGAAATACCCGGTGCTCACCACCCGCGGGAAGATGTCCACGACCACGAGGTCGTTGGCGCGCAGCGGGCCCGAGCCGCGGTCGTGCGGGTCGCATGCCTGGTCGCCGCCCGCCACGATGGTGTGCAGGGAGATGCCGCCGGCGCGGAGGATCGCGCTCTCGACGGCGAACTTGACGTCCTCGGAGGTGAGCCGGCGGCCCCGGGTCACGAGATAGCGGCCCTTGGGCCGCGCGGCGCGCATCGCCTCCTCGGCGGCGGCGAGCCCGATTGCGCTCAGGCGGTTGCCCTCGCGGAGGGCGGCGGCCTCGGCGGGGGTCTTGACCTCGCGCTCGGGGAACAGCGGGCCGTCGGCTAGCTCCAGGCGGAGGCCCAGCGCGCGCAGCTTGAGGTAAAGATTGGCCGGGAAATCGTCCGCCACGCGGAAGGCGCGGATCCGGTGGGCCCGGGTGACCTCGGCGATGATCTCGGCGGCGCCGACCGCGCGGCGCGGCCAGCGGGCCTGCGCGCGGGACCGCCACTCCTCGAGCGGGAGCACGGTGTCGAAGGTGCCCGCCTTCCGCACCCGGCCGAACTCGAGGGCGCTCTGGACCGAGACGCGCTTCCGGCCGACGCCGAAGGCGATGAACGGGTCGTGGACCTCGACCCCGCTGAAGTAGAGCTGGTCGGAACTGGTGCCGGTGTCGGCGTAGAGGAGCGGGGGCAGGGGAGAACGGGCCACGGTGGGAGAGAGGTTGAAAACGTCGGCGCGGGGGATTACCCAACGAGTCTGTGAAAAACGCAAATCTGGTTTCTCTGACCTGCTGCTGGCTCGCGCTCTTTCTCACGGCGGGCTGTGGCGCCAAGGAAACGGCCGCGCCGGCGGCCCCGAAGACCGTCGCGGATTATTTCCCGATCAAGGTCGGCGACCGGGTGGTGCAGATGCAGGTGGCCGTCCTGCCCACCGAGATGGAGCACGGGCTCATGGGCCGGCGCGACCTCGGCCCCGACCAGGGCATGATCTTCGTCTACCAGCAGCCGCAGGTGATGACGTTTTGGATGCACGACACCCCCACGCCGCTCGACATCGGGTTCTTCAGCCCGGCCGGCGAGCTCATGGAGATCTACCCGCTGCTGCCGTTTGACGAGCGCACGGTGCGGTCCCGCGGGACCGAGCTTCAGTTCGCGCTCGAGATGAACCAGGGCTGGTACCACGGCCAGGGCCTGCGGCCGGGGGCCAAGGTTGACCTGGCCGCGCTCGCCGCCGCCCTGCGCGCCCGGGGCTTCGAGCCGCGGAAGTTCGGGATCGAAAAAAACTAGGGGTTGGAAACCAATCCGCCGATCTGCCAAGCGCCAAAATCGTCCGCGGCCCTTGGCCGCCCGGAGGGACCAGGCAGGCGCTGAAGTCCGGGTCTGCACCGGACGTCGATCTCGGGATGCTCAATCG
>CAZUQB010000441.1:0-2813 GCA_964622405.1 uncultured Opitutaceae bacterium
GCGAGGCAGCCTGCACGTAAGGGCCGCGCCGTGGGACGGTCAAAGGCAATTTCTGCCGGCGGTGGTGCCGGGCCGCCGCCCGCCGCGCCGCAGGCGGCTAGACGTAGAGGTACACGTAGGCGGCGAACGCCACCGCGGCTCCGCCGGCTGCGGCCGCCAGCGCCCACAGGAAATTCCGCTTCTGGGCGGCGATCGAAAAGGTCGAGATGATCACCGCCAGCTGGGCTGCGAGCATGCCGTAGAAGAAGCGCTGGCTGCGGGCGTGATGCCGCTCGGCCGAGAGATTGCTCTTCCGAACCTGCAGCTCGAGCAGCTGGGCCACCAGCTGGTTCTGGCGCGACTCGGCGTCGTACCGCTGGCCGGCGAAGACGAGCCGCGCCTGGGTGAAGTCGCGGGCGAGTTCGTCGGCCGGACGCTGGGCCAGTTCCTTCTCGATGGCGTCGACCACGCCGGTGACCGGCCGGAGTGCTGCGTCGAAGGCCCGCACCCGCTGCGTCGCGTCCGCGAATGCGCCGGCCAGTTGGGCATCCTTCACGTTCGCAAGGAGGCGCTTGATCTCGGACTCCGGCTGTCCGCCGTCGACCGCCGCGAGCGCCGCCGCGATGCCTTCGCCCGCGGGCTGGTCGGGACCGGCCGCCGGGAGGCTACCGTGCGTCAGGCAGCCGAGGGCGGCGGTGCCCGCCGGCCCGGCGAGGGTGGCCTGGACCGGGGTACCAGCCAACCGGGCCGCGAGGGCCGCGGCATCGAGAGCCCGGGCTCCGGTGGTGCCGCGAAGCACGTCGAGGGTGTTGCGCTGCAGCGCGGCCCGGAGGCGCTTCGCCTGGAAGTAACTCCACTGGTCGCCGGCCTTCGACTGCAGCTGGGCGGCCATCGACCGGTCGTACTGCGCCCGGGTCATCTCGCTCGACGACAGGCCGGCCAGCGCGGTGGCGATCACGGTCATGACGATGGGGGTGGAGGCAAGGATCTTGCCCCAGCGGGACGACGGCAGGTCGGATTTGAGGGCCGCGGGAATCTCGATCTGGGCGCACATGGTTCGGCGGGAGGGAAGGCGGCAGCGTGCCCGGACCGCGCCGGGGACGCCACTGAATTCCGGGCGGCGCCGGCGTTTGCCGGATTGAAGGAGGCGCGAAAAAACGCTAAGGTATGCTCATGAGCAAGGCATTCACCCGCGAAGACGACGAGACCGAGGAACCGGTCGTGCCGACCCTCGTCTCACCGCTGCCGCCCGGCGCCAAGAACTACATGACCGCGGAGGGCGCGAAGCGCCTGCGGACCGAATTGGCCGCCATGCTCGACGAGAAACGCCCGGCGCTGGCGCGCACGGCCGCGACCGATCCGGAGGCCAAGCGCGAGCTCGCGCAGCTCGACCAGCGCATCCGCTACCTCCAGCAGAGCCTTTCCACCGCGGAGATCGTCCCGCCCACCGGCACGCTGCCCGACCAGGTGGCCTTCGGCTCGACGGTGACCGTCCGCGACTCCAAGGGAGTCACCTCGCTCTACCGCATCGTCGGCGTCGACGAGGCGGATTTCGACCGCAACGAAGTCAGCTGGCTCTCGCCGATCGCGCGCGCGCTCATGAACGCGCGGCTCGGCCAGAAGGTGCCGTTCAAGTTTCCGCGCGGCGCGACCGAGCTCGAAGTGGTCAAGATCGAGTGAGGCCTAAGGCGCCGGGGTGGCGGCGGTGACAAAGCGCAGCACGTAATAGGTGGTGTCACCCGGGCCCGGGTTGCGGAGCCCGTGCGGGTTGCGCGACGAGATGAAGCAGACCGAGCCGGGACCGACGGTCTCGGTCCGGCCGTTGATCGTGACCTCGAGGGTGCCCGCCTTCACGATGATCATTTCCTCGTCGGGATGCTGGTGCGGCGGATGCGGGATCTCGCCGGCGTGCACGGTGGTGACATGGCCCTCGAGATTGCCGAAGGTCGCGGTCGGGGCATCGAAGAGCTCGCGCCGTTCCCCGACCTTGGTCGGCTGGACGGGGAGCTTGGTCCAGTCGAGGACCGTCGAGGGCAGGGGTGGTTTTGGGGCGGTGGTCATGGCCAGGGCGGGGAGAAAGTGATTCGCGCGCAGCCAGTCGGCGCAGAGGTCGGGCCACGCGGCCGCCGGGCCCGCGTCGGGATGCATCCCGAAGCCGTGCGCCCCATGCGGCCAGACGTGGAGTTCGGCCGGCACCCCGGCGGCGCGCAGCGCGGCGTAAAAGCGCAGGCTGTTCTCGACCGGCACGGAGCGGTCATCCTGGCCGTGCGCGAGAAAGACCGGCGGCGTGCGGGGCGTCACCTGCCGCTCGAGCGAGTAATGCGCGCGCAGTTCGGCGGACGGCGACGGACCGAGGATCGAGAGGGCCGAGCCCGCATGGGCCAGCGCCGAGCCGTCCATGGTGATGACCGGATAGACCAGCACGGCGAAATCGGGCCGGGCGCTCACCGCATCGAGCGGGGCGCCGGTGCGGCCCGCGGGATCATCGAACAGCGTGGCCGCCGTGGCAGCGAGATGACCGCCGGCGGAGAAGCCCAGGACGCCGATGCGATTCGGGTCGACGCCAAAGTCGGCGGCGCTGGACCGGACGAACCGGATGGCGCGGAGCACATCCTGCAGCGGCGCCGGCTGCCCGTATTCCTTGAGACGATAGTGCAGTACAAAGACGCGCACTCCGAGCCGGTTGAAACGCTCGGCGACTTTGGTGCCCTCGTTGTCGAGGGAGAGATTGACGTAACCGCCGCCCGGGCAGACCACGATCGCCGCGCCGTTGGGCACCGTCGGACGAAACTCGACGAGATAGGGGTAGTGCACGGCGCTGCCCTGGTCGCCCT
>CAZUQB010000442.1:0-2812 GCA_964622405.1 uncultured Opitutaceae bacterium
TGGCGGGAGTTTGCCCGCGGGATCCGGTATTCGCGGCCCGGCGAGTTCTTCACCTTCGCGGAGGATCCGGCGACCGGCCTGGCGGACGAGACGCGCCTGCATCCGGCCTATGAGGCGAACCAGGTGACGCGGCCGAAGACCGCCAACGTCACCTACAGCTACCGGTTCTCGAAGTTTGTCCACGGCCTGATGTTCACGCCGGAACGCGGCCTGTGGCGGCTCGGCGAACGGCTGTGCCGGGGGGCGAAGGACTCAGCGCAGGGACCCGCGCTGCTGCGCGCGGCGGAGCACGCCGGCAAGTCGCTGATGTTCGGCTGCCAGGACTGCGGCGACTGCTCGCTGCCCGAGACGGCCTTCCTGTGTCCCGAGTCGGCCTGCGCCAAGAACCAGCGCAACGGCCCGTGCGGCGGCACGCGCGACGGCCGGTGCGAGGTCGAGGATTTCGAATGCATCTGGTCCCGCGCCTACGACCGGCTCCGTCATGAGGGGCGCGCCCTGGACCTGCTCGCCCATCCCCCCGTCATCCAGGACCAGGCCCTGCGCGGCACGTCCAGCTGGGCCAACACGTGGCTCGGCCGTGATCACCTCGCCCACGTACCGCCGCCGCCGGTTCAGCCCCAGTGAATTTCAACCCAACCATGAGCACATCCAAACCCACGAGCCTCGAAGCCAAGCTTCAGCAGTACCCCAGCCCCGTCGCCATGCTGCGCGACGCCCCCGTCGGCGGCTACCAGTTCCCCTTCACGCCCGAGTTCACGAACTGGCGCGACGAGCAGGAGTCCTGGCAGAACAGCGTCGTCCTGTTCGACCAGTCGTTCCACATGAAGGACGTCTACTTCGAGGGACCGGACGTGATGCGCCTGCTGTCCGACGTGGCGGTCAATACGATGAAGAACTTCGGCCCGAACCGGGCGAAGCAGATCGTGGCCTGCAACGACGACGGTCACGTGATCGGTGACGCGATTCTGTTCGGCCACGCCGAGAACAAGGTCAGCGTCGTCGGCCGTCCGTCGGTGCCCAACTGGGTCGAGTTTCGCGCGCAGACCGGGCGGTACGACGTGAAGGTCACGCGCGACGAGCGCACCGTCAGCAACCAGGGCCGGCGGCTCATCTACCGCTATCAGATCCAGGGACCCAACGCGCTGGATCTTCTGCGCAGCGTGCACGAGGGCCCGTTCCCCGAGATCCCGTTCTTCCAGCTGGGCGACCTGAAGATCGCCGGCCGGCGCGTGCGGGCACTCAACCACAACATGTCCCGCATGGGCGGACTCGAGCTGCACGGTCCCGTGGACGACGGCGAGGCGGTGCTGGCGGCGATCCTGGCGGCCGGACCGCGCTTCGGCCTGCTGCAGGGCGGGAGCCGCGCCTACTCGACGGTTTCGCCGGAGAGCGGCTGGATTCCCTCGCCCACGCCCGCCATCTACGCCGGCGAGCGGATGAAGGCCTACCGGGAGTGGCTCCCGGCCGGGGGCTTCGAGGCCAACGCCTCGCTCGGCGGCAGCTTCGACTCGCCGCGCATCGAGGACTACTACCAGACGCCGTGGGACCTCGGCTACGGGCGTCACATCAAGTTCGACCATGACTTTACGGGCCGCGCCGCGCTCGAGCGGCTCGCCGACCAGCCGCATCGCCGCAAGGTGTGGCTGCGCTGGAAGGACGAGGACGCGGTCCGCATCTACGCCAGCCAGCTGGGCGGCGGCCCCCGCTACAAGCACATGGAGATGCCGAACGCCTACTACTCGATCCTGCCCTTCGACAAGGTGCTGGTCGGCGGCCGACTGGTCGGGCTGTCCACGTACACCGTCTACACCGTGAACGTGCACGGCTGGTTCTCGCTGGCGATGATCGACGAGTCCGTCGCCGACGGCTCCGAGGTGACGCTCGTCTGGGGCGAGGCCAACGGCGGCTCCCGCAAGCCCAGCGTCGAGCGGCACGTGCAGACCGAGGTCCGCGCCACGGTCTCGTACCAGCGGCTCAACAGCTGAGCGGTCAGCCTGAACCCGGTGGAGCGCGTTGTCCCCCAACGCGCTGGTCGGCTCCTTTCAACCCCAAGGTCCGAATGAAGCTATCAGCGCATTGGGACAATGCGCTCCACCATGGTCAGGTAGCCTCCTGTGCTGGACGTTTGACCTCGGGGCGGAAAGTGCGCCGAGTGGGGGCCCTGTCGCCATCCGACCATGATCTTCAGCGAGCGTAGTTTTCACCCGGTGGTCCGCGAGGCGGAGTTCAAGCGCCTGCTGAAGGTGCCGCCGGACTTCGCCTTCAAGGACGAGATGGCGGAGCATGCCGCCTGGGTGAAACGGTGGTTCGCCGAGCACGGCCGGCCCTGGCTCTGGGCGGGCGCAGTGCAGGAATGCGCCGTCGCGGGCGAGGTCACCACGCTGGGCGGCCAGCCGCTGACCAGCCGCGAACTCGCGCGGCGCTTCCGGCACGCCCACGGCGCCGTCGTGGTCGCCGCGAGCGCCGGACCCGAAGTGGAGGCGGAGGCCACACGCTGCTGGGAGAATGACGAGCCCGACCGGTATTACTTCCTGGAGTCGTATGCGTCCGCCGTGGTCGAGGCCCTCGTGGCCGAGGCGCGGGGCCGGCTCTGCGCGTGGGCCGACGCCCGCGGCGAGGTGCTGCTGCCGCACTACAGTCCCGGCTACCCGGGCTGGAGCGTCGCGGACCAGGCGAAGGTCCTGGCGCTGCTCACGGCGCAGGGCGAGGCGCCCGGCCCGCTGGACGTGCTGGACTCGGGCATGCCGCGGCCGCGGAATTCGCAGCTCGCGGTGTTCGCGCTGGCCCCGGCCGGCACACCCGGGGCGGCGAC
>CAZUQB010000443.1:0-2794 GCA_964622405.1 uncultured Opitutaceae bacterium
GTGATCCGGAACCCGCGCCTGACGGCAGCGCAGCGGGAGAAGATCGCGGCGGCGCGCGACTTGAACAATTCGGACCTCGATTTCTGCGAGCACGACGGCCGCCTCGTGATGTTCTACTCGTGGGGCGACCAGGTCGGCACGGAGTTCCTGGCCGAGGCCGAATATCGCGGCACGCTGGAGCAGTTCCTGCGCGGCTGGTTCCCGGAGCCGCGGCTGATCGACCACCAGCTGGTCGCGGCGGCGGAGCGCGGCGACGTGCCCCAGGTGCAGGAACTGCTCGCGCGCGGCGCGCAGCTCGGGGCCCGCGACGAGCAGGGCCGGACCGCGCTGCTCGCCGCGACTCACGCGAACCAGGTCAGGACAGCGGCGCTACTCGTGGCGGCCGGCTCCGATGTCAACGCCATGGATCTCAAGCAGGACAGCCCGTACCTCTTCGCGGGCGCCGAGGGCCGGCTCGAGATCCTCAAGCTCACCCTTGCCGCCGGCGCTGACCTCACGAGCACGAACCGCTTTGGCGGGACCGCGCTGATCCCCGCGTGCGAGAAAGGCCACGTCGAAAACGTGAAGGTGCTGCTGCAGACGAAGGTCGACGTGAACCACGTCAACAACCTCGGCTGGACCGCGCTGATGGAGACAGTGATGAAAAAGGGCCGGGGCCCGAAGCACGCCGAGATCACCCGTCTGCTGCTCGCGGCGGGCGCCAACCCAAACCTGCCTGACAAGCAGGGCGTGACCCCGCTGGCCCATGCGCTGCAGGCCGGCAACACCGAGCTTGCCGCGCTGCTGCGCGCCGCGGGCGGCCGGTAGGATCGTCCGAGAGATTTTGTTCGGTTCGGCCTTGGGCGCGGTCGCTACATCAAGGCGGCGCATGATGGGAAGAACCCGCCTAATCCAGATGCCTGGCTGCCGTACTTTGCCACGCCGCAGGACGGCGCCGATTTCGCCGAGTACATCGACCTTTCGAAACAGGTCGGGCCGTGATCGGTCCGACCCCGGCGGACGGTTCCCGTCAACCAGCCCGGGCGCCCGTGCGGACGTCGAACGGATAAAACGCGTCGGACGTGACGGGCTGCTGCGCGATCCAGAGCGTGTGCGGGTCGGCCTGCGGCACGGCGATCGTGGCGAAGGCCGTGTTGGGATTGGTGACGCAGCCGAACCGCCGGCCGGAGCCGAGCAGCATGCGGACGTCCGACACGGTCGCGCGACCGGCGTGGACGCCGAGCCACTGCGTGAGCTGGTCGAGCCGCTCCGGGCTGTAGGCGCCGGGCTCGACCCCGGTATAGCCACGCTCGCGCAGCGCAGTGGCCGCGGGCTCGAGCGGGTGGTTCGTGAGGGCGACCGGGCCGGTCGAGGGATACGAGGTGTGCGCGCCGCAGTAGTTGGAGCTGGCGAAGACCCCGCCGTGCCGGTCGACGGCGACGAGGTTGCAGAAGAAATCGTACTTCCGGCAGCGCGCCTCGACGTCGGCGACGGTCTCACAGAACTGCAGCATGTCACGGAACACGAGGTCGACCGGCACGAGCCGTCCGAGCTCGAATTTCACCCCGGGGCAGAGCAGGGAGGAAATCCCGAGCGCGAGCCCGGCCTCGTTGAGCCCGCGGTTGGCCCACGCCGTGCCCGCGAGCGGGAAGCTCAGGTAGCGGAGTCCCTGGCGCGGCTGCACCTGCGCGATCGCGTAGAGAAACCGCGGATCATCGAGCGTGCCGCCCGTGACCATGCGGCCGTCGGGTCCGGCCACGGCAAAACTGGAGCACGCCCCGGCGTGATAGGCCTCGTACTGCCAGGCGCGGAAGCTGAGGAGCTCGGCGAGCTCCAGGTCGATCCCGGCGCCCTCGGCGATGCCCGCGATCTCGCCGGCCAGCCAGGGCCAGTGGTCGAGGCAAAAGGTTCGCAGGCGCTGCTGCCAGGCCTGGATCAGCTCCCGCGGCGGGCCCTGGTCGCCGGTGAGGTAGCCGCCGAGCAGCGCCGCGACGTTGGCGTGGATCTGCCCGCGGAGCGCGGCGCCGTGCTGGCGGCCGAGATCGTGCGGCTCGCCGTGCAGGACGAGGATGGGCGCGGGCGGGGTTCTCACGGGATCCCAACCTGCCGGGCCGCGGCGGGGGGTGTCAAACGCCGGCCGCCATTAGCGGATTGCCGCCGCGGTTCGAGCCACCAAGCTCCGCGCGTCGGAGTCACCCCTTTTACCCATGCTCACCCCGGAACAGGCTCAGGCGTTTGATCGCGACGGCTACGTCCTCATCCCGGACGTCTTCAGCCCGCGCGAGATCGAGATCCTCCTCACCCATGTCACGCAGGACGGTCGCGTCACGAAGCACCAGGGCGACATGCCCGATGCGGCGGGGCGATCCAGCAAACTCTCGCTTTGGGCGGACATCAGCGACGACGTGTTTGGCGCGGTCACGACCAGCCCGCGGATCGTGAACCGCGTGCGCATGCTGCTGCGCGAGGACGTCTACCACTGGCACAGCAAGGTCATGCTCAAGTTCGCCCGCGTGGGCGGGGCGTGGGAGTGGCACCAGGACTACGGCTATTGGTATGGCGACGGCTGCCTCTACCCGCAGATGGTCTCGTGCATGATCGCGCTCGATCCCGCGACGCGGGAGAACGGCTGCCTCAAGGTGATCCCGGGCTCGCACCGCCTCGGGCGGTTCGACCATGGCCGCGTGGGTCACCAAGCGGGCGCGGACCAGGAGCGCGTGCAGGCCGTGATCGAGCGGCTCGGCGTGAAATACTGCGAGGCGCCCGCGGGCAGCGCGCTGTTTTTCCACGGCAACACCTTCCACGCGTCGGAGGC
>CAZUQB010000444.1:0-2788 GCA_964622405.1 uncultured Opitutaceae bacterium
CATGGCCGCTAAATCCAAAGTGAAAAAGTCCGCCGCGAAGGCGAAGTCCTCCGGCAAGAAACCCGCCGCCAAGGCGCACAAATACGTCTACACGTGGGGCGCCGGCAAGGCCGACGGCCACGGCGGCATGAAGCCGCTGCTGGGCGGCAAGGGCGCGAACCTGGCGGAGATGACGCGCATCGGGCTCCCGGTGCCTCCCGGCTTCACGATCACCACGGAGGTCTGCACCTACTTCTACCAGCACAAGAAGACCTACCCGAAGGAGCTGCAGGCCCAGATGGCGGCCGGCATCGCCAACATGGAGAAGATCATGGGCACGAAGTTCGGCGCCACCGACGGCACCCCGCTCCTCGTCGCCGTCCGCTCCGGCGCCCGCGACTCCATGCCGGGCATGATGGACACCATCCTCAACCTCGGGCTCAACGACCAGACGGTCATCGCGCTCGAGAAGGCCACGGGCAACCCGCGCTTCGCGTGGGACTGCTACCGCCGCTTCATCCAGATGTACGGCGACGTCGTGCTCGGCGTGCAGAAGCGCGAGGGCGAGGACCATGAGCCGTTCGAGACGGTGATCCACAACCTCAAGCACGAGCGCTACCACGGCAACATCGAGGACTCCAAGCTCACCGCCGAGGACCAGCAGGAGCTCGTCAACCGCTTCAAGGCGCTCGTCAAGGAGCGCACCGGCCACGTGTTCCCCAACGACCCGTGGGAGCAGCTGCGCGGCGCCGCCGGCGCCGTGTTCGGCTCGTGGATGAACGACCGCGCGATCGTCTACCGCCGCAAGTACAACATCCCGACCGAGTGGGGCACCGCCGTGAATGTCCAGGCCATGGTGTTCGGCAACACCGGTGACAACTCCGGCTCCGGCGTCGCGTTCACCCGCAACCCGGCCAACGGCGTCAACGAGTTCTACGGCGAGTTCCTGATCAACGCCCAGGGCGAGGACGTCGTCGCCGGCGTCCGCACGCCCGAGCCCGTCCTCCAGCTCAAGAACCACCTGCCCGAGGCCTACGCGCAGCTCCTGAAGGTCCGCCAGATCCTCGAGCAGCACTTCAAGGACGTGCAGGACATCGAGTTCACGATCCAGGAAGGCAAGCTGTTCATGCTCCAGACGCGCAACGGCAAGCGCACCGCCGCCGCCGCGCTCAAGTTCTCCATGGACATGGTCAAGGAGAAGCTCATCGACTGGAAGACCGCGGTGCTCCGCAACCCGGCCGACCAGCTCGAGCAGCTGCTCGCGCCGATCTTCGACCAGGCCGAGGTGAAGAAGGCCGCGGCGATCGCCACCGGCCTCCCCGCCGGCCCCGGCGCCGCCACCGGCCGCGTCTACTTCAACGCCGACCGCTCCGTCCAGGCCGCCGCCAAGGGCGAGAAGGTGCTGCTGGTCCGCGTCGAGACCTCCCCCGAGGATCTCCGCGGCATGATCGCGGCCGAGGGCATCCTCACCGCCCGCGGCGGCGTCTCCTCGCACGCCGCGCTCGTCGCCCGCCAGATGGGCAAGGTCTGCGTCTGCGGCGCCTCCGGCGTCGTGATCGACTACGAGAAGAAGACCGCGACCATCGCCGGCCAGGTGTTCAACGAGGGCGACTACCTCTCGATCGACGGCACGTCCGGCACGGTCTACGCCGGCCAGATCAAGACGGCCCCGTCCGAGATCATCGCCGGCCTCGTCAACGGTGACGAAGCCGCGAAGGCCACCGAGAAGTTCAAGAGCTACACCCAGCTCATGAAGTGGTGCGCGCAGGCCACCCGCCTGTCGGTCCGCACCAACGCCGACACGCCCGAGCAGGCCCGCATCGCGGTCGCCTTCGGCGCCATCGGCATCGGCCTGACCCGCACCGAGCACATGTTCTTCGAGGGCAACCGCATCGACGCGATGCGCGAGATGATCCTCGCCGACACGCTCGAGGGCCGCGAGGCCGCGCTGGCCAAGCTGCTGCCCTACCAGCGGGCGGACTTCCTCGGGATCTTCAAGGCCCTGAAGGGCTTCCCGGCGACGATCCGCTTCCTCGACCCGCCGCTCCACGAGTTCCTCCCGAACACGCCCGAGCAGCAGGCCGACCTCGCCAAGAAGCTCGGCATCCCGGTCGAGAAGATCGAGCACCGCGTCCATGAGCTCCACGAGTTCAACCCGATGCTCGGCTTCCGCGGCTGCCGTCTCGGCATCAAGTACCCCGAGATCACCGCCATGCAGGCGCGCGCCGTGTTCGAGGCCGCCGCCGAGGCGAAGGCCGCGGGCGTCAAGGCCGTGCCCGAGATCATGATCCCGCTCGTCGGCTTCAAGAAGGAGCTCGATCTCCAGGTCAACCTGGTGCACGAGGTCGCCGCCAAGGTGCAGGCCGAGCGCAAGGTGAAGCTCACCTACGCCGTCGGCACCATGATCGAGATCCCGCGCGGCGCGCTCACCGCCGACGAGATCGCGCAGACCGCCGAGTTCTTCAGCTTCGGCACGAACGACCTCACGCAGACCTGCCTCGGCATGTCGCGCGACGACTCGGGCTCGTTCCTCGCCCCCTACCAGGAGGCCGAGGTGTTCAAGAAGAACCCGTTCGCCAGCATCGACCAGACCGGCGTGGGCCAGCTCATGCAGATCGCGATCGCCAAGGGCCGCACGACCCGCCCGGACATCAAGCTCGGCATCTGCGGCGAGCACGGCGGCGATCCGGACTCGGTGAAGTTCTGCCACAAGCTCGGCCTCAGCTACGTCTCCTGCTCGCCCTACCGCGTCCCGGTCGCGCGCCTCGCCGCCGCCCAGGCCGCGATCGCCGACGAGAAGAAGAAGTAA
>CAZUQB010000445.1:0-2779 GCA_964622405.1 uncultured Opitutaceae bacterium
CCGCAGCAGGGCACAGCCGCCAGCCGCTTCAAGCCGGAAGACAGCGACCGGGGCGACGCGGAAGGACTCGCACCAAGCAGGGACAAGCTGAGGCCGGAGCAAAGGTCGGGTCACACCCGCTCCTGCCTGGCTGCCTGCCTGACCGGTTGTTGCCGCGTCAGGCAGACTGAGGTTGGATCGCCGGTGAACCCTAGTTCGAATCAAACCGGATATCCTGATAAATCTCCAGGAGCCCCACTCCGGTCGTTCCCCCCACCCCGGTCAAGGTCACGGAATACACGCCCGGACCGAGCTGAATGGTGAGCGCGGCGTCCTTGCTGTCGATGCTGGGCAAAGGGAACGCACCGGCGAGGACACTGGCGATGACGACTTCCTTGCTGCCACGCCAGTCATCGTTCGTCGCCACCGTGACAAGAGCGCCGTTGATGTTCTGGCTGATCACCAATTGCGGATCAGCCAGATAGCCGTTGACGCCGTAGTGGGCCAGTTCGGGTCCCACCCCCCGGATCACCAGGTTAACGGGGGTGCTGCCGCTGATGACAAATCCCAGGATGAGCGCATCGGCGCCGGTCCCGACCCACGCCCTGGCCGACAGGTTGACGAGCCGCGCGGAACTTGGGGTGTAGTTGTCGCCATGGGCATCGTAGATCTCTGTCAACGCGATGCCCGTCGCATCGCTGGCCGGCGACACTCCGACGGTGTACGCGCCGCTGCCCAGGCTGGCCGTGAGGGCGGCGTCGCGACTTGCCGCGCTGGCCAAGGGAAAGGCGCCCGTCGCGAGACCGACTGCGCTCACCGCGGCATCGCCGGCCCAGTCATCGATTTCGGCCAGGATCGCTCCCGTGTCCTGGCGGCGCAGCACGAGGCGAGGATCGGAGAGGACCCCTCCCACGCCATAGCCTGCCATGGTGGGTCCCACGCCCCGCACCAGCAGCGGGATTGAGCCGCTAGTGAACCTCCCGCCAACCGCCATGCCGACGATGGCCATCCGTTCACCGGTCCCAACGAAAGAGCGGGCCGACAGGTTGGTCAGGCGTCCCGGCAGACCGATGGAGATGGTGAGCAATGCAGTCGTGGAACCTGCAGCATTGGTGGCCGTGGCGGAGACCTGAAAAGTCCCCATCTCAGTCGGGGTGCCGTAGATCTCATTTGTGCTTGAGGAGAAGCGGAGCCCGGTCGGCAAGCCGTCGACAGCGATATACGCCGGGTTTCCGGAAAAGGTGACCCGATAGAGGAGGCTCTTCGTGATCGCGCCGCTGACCGAAGTCGCACTGGTCAGCACCGGCAATACCACATCGTTCTCACGAACGCGGCCTGCCGGGATGGAGCTTGGCGTGGGAGAAGACTGCGCGTTGACCCAGGTTGCGCCTCCGGAAACAGCTAGCGCAGCCAAAATCACCATCGAGGATTTGGCCCGGCAGATGGTCCGCATCAATGTAGAAGACCATCGGGCTCCGCCTACCCGCTACTCAAGCCAGGCGCTGAAACAGCCCGGGCCTCGCGCAGTTCGCCAAGTCCATCTCTTGGGACAGGTTACTGACAGCGCTCTCTCCGTCACCACAGCCGCTTGCTCGCAAAGACGTGACCGGAGCCGGATTTCAGGTAGCGCTCGAAGGCCAGCACCCGGCCGAAGTAACGGGTCAGAGTATGTGATGTGTGGTCTGAGGCGTTGCCTGGACGTGCGGCCACACCGTGAGGTCGGGATCAGGCCGGCAGGGGGTCAGACCGCCGTTTTCTGATTAGTGCGGGAAAACGATGGCGACCCAGCGCCGCGGCGCGGCAGAAAGATGTGCAATCAAGGAATCGAAGCCTGGACCCCCTGCAGGGCGCGCATGGTTCGCGGAAACACCACACATCACATACCCTGACCCCTTACCTGTGCCCTCATATGAAATATTGGGTCAAACGCATCGCTTTGAAATCCGGAGAGATCGTCACAGAGCGGGAACTGCGACCGACTGAGAATCTGTTTGAAGGAAAACCTGCGGTTGTGGGTGACACCCTAAATGTTTGTTGTCGCGGCAGCGAATTTCCCATTCGAGTCACTTGGGGGAAATTGGCCTGGTCGAAGCGAGAAACTGCCAGACTCGGTCATCGTTCCCCTGCACGTCGAAGAGATATGAGCCTGCGAAGATGAAAAGCTTGAATCAGGTTTCACAACCAAGGACGGCTGCGTGGCGTGGTTGCGTTCAGAAGTCAGACAAATGAGCGCCAGCGTTCACGAATGGTCAGCACCACCGCAAATGGATGTCGGCGCGCCGCTGCCATCCGTTCGTGCCGATGGCGATCGCCTTTGGGTCGCCTATTTGCGCCGTGACCCCGAAGCGACTGGCGTGATCCTCCGGTTCGATGGCGTTTCAGAATATCACTTCGGAGCACCGAACGATGAACGCCTACATGAGCATCCCCTCTATTCCGCTGGGCTAGGATTCTATGGATTTTATGAAGTTCGCGGATCGGATCGGCTTCATGGCCAAATGAAGAAGCACTGGATTGCGACTTTTCATGACGAAACGCTGGAGGTGATAGCTGATTCAGTCGCAATTATTGCGGATGCAATAGACGGAGAGAACACCCGGGCAATGCTTGAGGGAAGGTGAAGCTCAAAAAAACAAGACGTCACGGCCGAAGTAACGGGTCAGAGTATGTGATGTGTGGTCTGAGGCGTTGCCTGGACGTGCGGCCACACCGTGAGGTCGGGATCAGGCCGGCAGGGGGTCAGACTAGGGTTGCCCTGATTTGACGGACAGTGGACGCGGGATCAAAACCCGAAGGAGTC
>CAZUQB010000446.1:0-2772 GCA_964622405.1 uncultured Opitutaceae bacterium
CGGCGGCCGGACGTGGTCGCACCGCCCGATGCTCCGGTTTCCCGAGCCCGAGTCGAATGGCGCCGAGGCCTGGGTCGTCGAACTCAGCGACGGCCGCCTCCTCGGCACGGGCTGGCACGTGCACCCCGAGGGCAACCGGCCCAACGCCTATGCGCTGTCGCAGGATCGCGGCCGGACCTGGTCCCCGACCGGCTCCACCGGCACGCTCGGTCAGTCGACCGGCCTGGCGGCGCTGCCCGACGGCCGGGTCGCCTTCGTCTACAACCAGCGCAAGCACGGCGCCATCGGGGTGTGGATGGCGATCGCCCGGCCCAGCCCGGACAGTTTTGGCCTCCTGCTCAACGAGCGCGTCTGGGCCGCCGAGATCGCCTCGCAGGACGGCCGCTCGGCGGACTTCGCGGACTGGACCAGCTTTGCCTTCGGCGAACCGTCCGCCACCGTGCTCCACGACGGCAACATCCTCGTCACCCTGTGGTGCCTGCAGCCCTCCGGCCACGGCATCCGGTATGTCCTGATCCGCGTGACCTGACCCCTCCCGCCCATGAATGCCCTGTCCCGCTGCCTGACCCTGTGCGCCGTGCTGTGCCCGGCATGGGCCTTCGGCGCGGCCGCGCCGCGGCCGTTCCACACCGAGGCCCTCGTCGATTTTCCGGACGACGCGGTCGCCGCCACGCGCCCGATCACGGCCGCCGACATCGACACCATGATGATGCGACTCGCCTCGCTCGGGGTGAAGCGCGTGACCTGGGCCTACTACGCCGACGCCCGCGGCGGGTACCTCATTCCCTCGGGCTATGTTGAGACCAACCCCTACCAAGCCACCTTCCGGTCGGACTGGGGCAACTACGCCACCACGTACCGGCAGCTGGGCAACCCGCTCAAGGTCGCGGTCGAGGCCGGCCATCGGCACGGCCTCGAGGTCTACGCCTATTACAAGCCCTACGAGACCGGCCCCGGGGTCATCTTTCCGACCGGCACGCCGGAGGCCGACCAGTGGGGCCTGCTCGACTGCGTGGGCGGCCGGCTCGCCTGGCTCGACCCGTTCGTTCGCGACCACCCCGAGCTGCGGATCAAACGCCGCACCGATGATCTGCCGGCGGACGTCGAGTCCGCGAAGGTCTGCTCGATCCGCCTCACCAAGCACAACGACGCGCCGACGCGCGTGACGGCCGAGCATCTCCAGATCTGGACCAGCGCCAACAACCACCAGTACCAGCGGAAGGACGTGAAGTTCACCGTCAAGGAAACCGTCGAGCCCGCGCGGCGCGAAGTGCGCGACCAGAAGGGCGGGCTGCTCACGAAGGCTGGCGCGCCGGTGCGCGTCCTCACGCTCTCGGGCCTGGCGCTCGACGACCGGTACATCCTGGTCACGACCGACTTCACCGACGGCCCGCCGGACTTTGCGAACTCCGGGCTCGCGCTCGTGACGATGCTCGACGCCGCGGGCCGCGAGATCCCCGGCACGATCGCGTCCGGCGCCACCATCTGGGCGGCCAACCTCGTCGACTTCCGGGCGAAGGGCCTGGTGTTCGACTACGGCTGGGGCGCGGCGCCGGTCGTGCTCGACGCGCCCAACGACCGGGAAACCCGGAGCGTGGGGGCCGCCCTGCCGATGGATGCGGCGGAGGCGAATGGCCGCCAGGGCTTCATCGCCTTCACCCGCGGGCGCAACGCGTACCTGCCCGGGGCCCTCTGCGAGACCGAGCCGGCCGTGCGGGAATTCTGGCTGCGCAACGTGGACGAGATCCTCGCGTCCGGGGTCGACGGCATCGACCTGCGGGACGAGGGCCACAGCACCCACACCGATCACCCCGGGGACTACGGCTACAACGACGTCGTGCTCCGCCTCGCGCGGGAGCGCCCGGGCGACCTGCGCGCGAACATCGCCGCCGTGCGCGGCGACGCCTACACGGACTTCGTGCGGGCCTGCCGCGAGCGGGTGAAACGGGCCGGCAAGGCCCTCCGCTACAACCTGCAGATCGATTTTTACCGTCCCGATCCGCCTGCCAGCCGGCTGCTGGCCTATCCGGCCAACATCAACTTCCAGTGGCGCCGCTGGGTCGACGAGGGCCTGCTCGACGGCGTGGTGCTCCGCTGCTTCGGCCTGCCGTTCACCGCCCTGTGGGACGATGCCGTCGCGACCGCCATGATCGCCCACTGCCGCGACCGCGGCCTGCCAGTGGTCGTGAACCGCTACGTCACGGTGCCCGGGGAGAAGCTACCCGCCGAACTGAGGCGGGTCCGGGATGACGGCCGGTTTGACGGGTTCGTCTTTTACGAGACTGGCGACTATTTGAAGTTTGGCGCCGAGTCCGGCGAATGCACCTTCAGCTACCCGCCGGTTGAGGCGGCCGCGCACCAACCGTGACCCTTTTGTCCGCCGCCCGTCCCATGAACCCGGCCCCGCTCCCCGCCATCGACGTCCACGCCCACTACGGAACCTACCTCCGGGACGAAGGCGACCCCCTGGTGGACGAATTCATGAGCGCCTCCGCCGCCGCGGTCGTGGCCCGCGCGCGCGCCTGTGGCGTGGCCTGGACCATCGCCTCGCCGCTGGCCGGCCTGCTGCCGCGCCTCCGCGCCGATGCGGTGGCCGGCAATGAGGCGGCCTTCCGCGAGGTGCCCAAGGTGCCGGGCCTGCTGCAGTACGTGATCGTGAATCCGCTGCAGCCGGCGACCTACGATCAGGCCCGGACGATGCTGCGCGCGCCGCACTGCGTCGGCATCAAGATCCACCCGGAGGAGCACGGCTACCGCATTGCCGACCACGGG
>CAZUQB010000447.1:0-2772 GCA_964622405.1 uncultured Opitutaceae bacterium
CCAAGCTCCGCCGCGCCATGCAGCTCGAGCTCAAGCGCCTGCAGCGCCAGCTCGGGATCACGTTCGTGTTCGTGACCCACGACCAGGAGGAGGCGCTCACCATGAGCGACCGCATCGCCATCGTGAACGCCGGCCGGATCGAGCAGTTGGGCACCGCCCACGAGATCTACCACCGCCCGGCCACGCGCTTCGCCGCCGACTTTGTCGGCCAGGCCAACCTGCTGGAGGCGCAGCTCATCCTGCAGGACGAGGAGAAGGTGCGGGTCACCGTCACGGGCGGCCTCGAGCTCACCGTGCCACGCGCCGCCTGGCCCGCCGGCGCGATGAAGGCCCTGATCGCGATGCGGCCGGAGAAGGTGCACGTCTCGCGGATCGCCCATGTCACCCCGTCGCCGGCGGCCACGGTCACGAACCTGTTCGAGGCCCGGATCGAGGAGGAGATTTTCCAGGGGGCGACCGACCACCTCGTGCTCGTGACCGCCACCGGCACGCGCCTCTCGGTGGTGGTCGCGAACGAGAGCGCCTACGGCGAGATCTTCCATGCCGGAGAGCGCGTCGCCTGCGCGCTGCACGCCGACGACCTGGTCGTGGTGCCGGCCGAGTAGCGCCCCGACCGCGGGTTCCGGCCCGCGACTTTCGCCTTTCGACGGCCGCCGGGGCGGGCTAGGTTGGGGCCGTGATCGCCTCCGTCAGTTTCCACCGGTTCAAGGCGCTGCGGGCGACCAGCCTGAAGCTGGCGCCATTCAACCTCGTCATCGGGGCGAACGGCAGCGGAAAAACCAGCCTCATCCAGGCGGTGCTGAAGCTGCGGTCGCTCGCTCGGCTGCCGCTCGTGAAGGAACCCGCGAAGGCGCCGCGGCGCGCCGGGGGGCCGTCGATCTGGTTCAAGTTCACCGCCCCGCATGCCGAGCTTGAGGCCCGGCTCGAATGCGTCTCGGACGTCGCGTGCGATCTCCTGCAGGTCCTGCCGGCTGGGACGCCGGGCTGGCCCGCGCTGCAGGGGGAGATCGCCCGGATCCGGTCGTACCTGCTTGACCATTATGCGATGGCCGGCGGCGCCCCGACCGAGTCGAACGGCGACACGGTGCTTCAGGGCAACGGCGGCAACCTCGGCGCGACGCTGCTGGCGCTGCGCGAGCGTCATCCGGCCGACTACGCCGGGCTGGAGGCGGAGGCGCTGCGCGTGATGCCGGAGTACACGGGCCTCGACCTCAGGCGCGCCTCCGACGGCACGGTGACGCTGGGACTGGTCCTGGGCGAAGGCGAGGGCGTGGTCCCGGCCGAGAACCTCTCGCAAGGTTCCCTGTACCTGCTCGCGATCCTGGTGCTGGCGTTCGATCCCGCGCCGCCGTCCGTGCTCTGCATCGAGGAAATCGACCGGGGCGTGCATCCGCGCCTGCTGCGCGAGGTGCGGGACGCGTTCTACCGGCTCAGCTACCCGCAGTCGTTCGGGCTGAAGCGTGCGCCGGTGCAGGTGATCGCCACCACCCATTCGCCGTACCTGCTGGACCTGTTCCGGGACCACCCGGAGGAGGTGGTGATCGCGCAGAAGCACGGGCAGGCGTCGGTGTTTGAGCGGCTTTCGGACCGGGCCGACCTGGCGGAGCTGCTCCAGGAGGGGTCGCTGGGCGACATGTGGTACAGCGGCATCCTCGGCGGCGTGCCGGACGAGCGATGAAGGTCGCGCTGCTGAGCGAGTCGCCGGCCGACGAGGCGGTCCTGCGGGAGCTGGTCGAGGCCGTGCTGCGGGAGGCGCCGCGCTTCACCTCGGCCGGGCTGCGCGCCCGCGGCTGGCCCAATGTCGCCCAGGTCCTGCCGGCGGTGATTCGTCATCTCCATTTCAACACGGACACCGACTCGCTGGTCGTGACCGTCGACTCGGACGACTCGGTGGTGCACGTCGCGGCGCACGACGCCCCGAACTATTTCCATCCCCAGTGCCGGATGTGCCAGCTGCGGGCGGTCTTCCGCCAGACGACCAAGAAGCTGCCGCCGGCGCACGGGCGGGCGCGCGTGCTGCGCTGCGTCGGGGTGGCGGTGCCGGCGCTCGAGGCCTGGCTGCTCTGCGGACGGGACCCGACCGTCACCGAGGCGGCCTGGGTGGATGGGCTGACGAGCGGGCGGCGACCCTACAGCCGGGCGGAGCTGAAGTTCCGGGTGTATGGCACGGACCGTCCGAGCCTGCCGTACGAGATCCAGCGCGCGACGGAGGAGATCCGGCGCCACCGCGCCGATCCGCGACGCCTGGAGCATGATTTTCCGGGCTTTGGCGCAATGGCGCGCGACCTCCGGGAAAACCGCGAGATGATGGCCCGCGGCGAGCAGCACCACCGTTAGGGCCGAGAATGCGGGTGGGCTTCGCTGTGGTTGTTCTTGGCCCGGGTGGGGTGCGGGACGGCTGTCACCACGGATTACGGGATCGCAACCCGGAGACCGAGCGATGTGCCGCAGAGCAGACGCCGCTGTTCCGTCGGCGCCCGCTCTGCGGCACGGGTCGGAGGAGACCCGGTGCCAAGACCGGATTGTCGTCCCGTGCGGGCGGCACGGGCGGGGCGCGCCGCCCTGACCGTGCCGTCCGCCTCGGTTTGTGTCTCCCTGAAAATCCTGAAATCCGTGGTTCCCGAGAACCCCGGTCTGCGTCGGACCCAAGCCGCCCTGCGTCTGCACCGTTGCCCCCGATGCGTCGGCCCTGATAGGCGCAGGCGCGGAGGGTGGGCCGGCGGCTGGCGAATTAGCGTTGAAATTCCTGCCGCCTCGTTCGGCATTGGGGAT
>CAZUQB010000448.1:0-2766 GCA_964622405.1 uncultured Opitutaceae bacterium
GATCATCTTCGAGCCCGTGCTCTGCAACACCTGCTGCCTCGAGCCGGTGCCCGGGCTGATGGCGACGATCCGCGAGCTCTGCGACCGCGACGGGATGCTGATGATTTCCGACGAGACCATCACCGGCTTCCGCTTCGGCGCGTCCTGCGCCCAGGGCTACTACGGCTACCGCCCCGACCTCACGGTGCTCGGCAAGGCCATCGGCGGCGGCACGCCGTTCGCCGCGCTGGCCGGCACGCGGGCCGCCATGGCGAAGATCATCTCGGGCGAGGTCATCCACGCCGGCACCCTCAACGGAAACCCGCTCTGCCTGGCCGGCAGCCGCTGGTGCCTCGACCAGATCACCGCCCTCGGGGCCGACCATCCCGCCACCGTGCAGCGGCTTGGCCGCCGCCTCATGGACGGCCTGGCCGACCTCGCCCGGCGGCACGGCGTGCCGATGCGCCCGCAGGGGCCGGGCCTGGTCTTCCACACCGTGATCCTCCGGCCGGGCGCCGCCGAGGGCCCGATCCGGGACTATCGCGACTACGTGAAGCGCCACGATCCCGCACGCTGGGCCCACCTGCGCCGCTGCCTGCTCGAGGAGGGCGTGCGCGCGATCGAGCGCGGCCTCTGGTCGATCAGCCTGGCGCACCGCGACGCCGACATCGACGAGGCGCTGGCGCGCTCCGCCCGCGGGTTCGCGCGGCACGCGGCGACGTGGCAGCCGGCGTGACGCCGCGGACGTCCCGATGAAACCGCGCGTCCTCTTCGGCGGTCTCTTTCACGAGACCCACACCTTTCTCCCGGTGCCGACCCGGTGGGAGGACTTCGCCGTCACGCTGGGCGCGGACATCCTGGGCAAGCGCGGGGACGAGTCCCCGACCGACGGTTTCCTTGAGGCGGCCCGGCAGCACGGGTGGGAGGTGATTCCCACGGCGGACGCGAGGGCCATGCCCAGCGGCCCGCTGGAGGACAGCGTGCTGGAGCGCTTCTGGGCCGAGTTCGAGCCGCGGGCGCGGCCGGCGCTGGCCGCCGGCGTGGATGCGATCTTCCTGGTCCTGCACGGCGCGATGGCCAGCCCGTCCGTCGAGGATCCCGAGGGCGAGCTGCTGGCGCGGGTGCGCGCGCTGCCCGGCGCGGCGAACCTGCCGCTGTTCGGCGTGCTCGACCTGCACGGCAATCTCACCGCGCGCGTCTGCGCCCAGGCCAACGGCCTCGTGGCCTACCGGCGGAACCCGCACACCGACGCGAAGGCGACGGCCGTCCGCGCGGCGAACCTGCTGCACCGCTGCCTGTCCACCGGCCGCGTGCCGCGCATGCACTGGTGCCGCGTGCCGCTCCTGTGGGCGCCGCCCGGCACGGGCACGCACTCCGACCCGATGCGGGCGCTGGTCCGGCTGGCCGACGAGATCGAGGCGACCGTGCCCGAGGTCTGGGCGTTCAATGTGATGGGCGGGTTTTCCTTCGCCGACACGACGGAGAGCGGTGTCACGCTGGCGGCCGTGGCCGACGGCGACCCGGCGGTGGCGCGGCGGGCGCTGGAGCGCGGCGCGCAGCTCGCCTGGGAGCTGCGGGACCTCGGCGTCGTGGAGTACCCGAGCGTCGACGCCGTGCTGGCCAAGCTCGGCCCAGCCCCGGCGGGCCCGGTGCTGCTGGTGGAGCCGGCCGACAACATCGGCGGCGGGGCGCCGGGTGACGGCACGGGCATCCTCCGCGCGCTGCTGGCGCGGGGCGTGGCCCGCGGCCTCGTGGCGATCAACGACCCGGCCGCGGTGCAGCGCCTGGCCGCGGTGCCCGCGGGCGGGACCGCGCGCGTGGCGATCGGCGGCCATGCCTGGGCGCAGGACGCGGGCCCGGTGGAACTTGAGGTGACCCTGGTCTCGCGGAGCGACGGGCGGTTCGACCTCGAGGACGTGCACAGCCACATGGCCTCGATGAGCGGCACCCACATCGACATGGGGCCGTGCGCGGTGGTGCGGCATGCGGGCGTGACGATCCTGCTGACCAGCCGGAAGACCCCGCCGTTCGATCTCGGGCAGTTCCGCAGCCAGGGCGTCGAGCCGCGCGACTTCACCATCATCGGGGTGAAGGCCGCGGTCGCCCACCGGCAGGCCTACGACCCGATTGCCGCCGCGGAGCATTTTGTCGACACGCCCGGGCCCTGCTCCAGCAATCTCCGGAGCTTCCCGTACCGCCGCCTGCGCCGGCCGGTGTATCCGCTGGATCCGATCGCACGGCCGGAGTTTATTTTCTCATGAGCACGAAAATCGAATATCCCCGCAATTCCGACACGCCGGTGTCGCACCTCCCGTTCAGCCCGTGCGTCCGGGTGGGCAACCTGGTCTTCGTCTCCGGCCAGGCGTCGGTGGACGCCACCGGCAAGATCATCTCGGACACCTTCGAGGGCGAGTTCCGCCGCTCGGTCGAGAACCTCCGCAAGGTGCTCGAGTCGGCGGGCAGCGACCTCGCGCACGTGATCCAGACCCGGAACTACATCCGCGATCCTGCCAACGTCGCCCGCTACAACGAGCTTTACCGGGAGTATTTCGCGGCCCCGTACCCGTCGCGCACGACCATCACCAACTGCCTGCCGGCGGTCCTCCACTATGAGATCGAGGCCGTCGCCGTCGTGAAATAACCCGCCCTTTCCCGTCATGAAGTTCATCCGCTACGCCGATTCCTCCGGCCGTGTTTCCTATGGCGCCGAGCAGCCCGCGGGCCCGGCCCTCCGCATCGAGGGCGACATCCTCGGCTCGTACCGCGTGACGAACGAGCGGGCCGACG
>CAZUQB010000449.1:0-2766 GCA_964622405.1 uncultured Opitutaceae bacterium
CCGCGCAACCTGTGGTCCACGATCTCGTTCATCCGCGCGGCCGGACGCGAACTGGTGCGCCTGCCCGAGGGCTGGCGGTTTATACCGGCGAACGCCGTGGGAACCGGAGAAGTCTGGCCGATGCGCCTCGACCCCATCGCGGCCACCACGGACGACCTCGGCGCCATGACCTGGCAGCCGGCCGCCGGCACCTCCGCGACGCGGCTGTTCGGCCGCCGGGCCGAGGGAGACTTCGGCGCGGCCATGACCGAGGCGCTCAACTCGCTGTTGCGCGAACTGCGCGCCTGAGGGCCGCGCGCGGCTCAGGCATCGTACGTCGCCCGGAGCTCGGCGTCGGTCGCCCGGAGGCGCAGGGCGAGGGTCCGGGCCAGCCGGGCGAACACCTTCACGCCGACGATCGGGTGGGCGTGCGACATCTCGTCGAAGCGGCGGCGGGAAATCACGTACAGCTCGACGGCGGTCGTGGCCACGGCGTTGGCCGAACGCTGGCCGCGGTCCAGGAAGGCGATCTCGCCGAAGAAATTGCCGCGGCCGAACGAGGCGATGTTGTGGTAGGTCCCGCCACGCAGCGGGAGCGAGACTCGCACGACGCCGCTGCGCACGAGGTAGAGTTCGTCGGCGGCCTGGCCGGTGGTGAAAACCACCTCCCCGGCGACGCAGCTCCGCGGGACGGCGCAGGAGGCCAGGGCCCCGAGCGTGTGGTCCGTGTCGAACTCGCGGCACAGGTCAAACTCCGCGAGCTCGAGCGGGCGCTCCGACTGGTGCCGGTCGGGGAGCTTCTCGTCGAGAATCCGGTCCTCGGTCCACTGCAGCGCGTCGTCGAGCGTCGCGAATCGCCGGGCCGCGTGGTCGCCGCCCAGCACGCCCACCTGGGCGATGTATTCCTGCAGATCCCGCCGCGGCGGCAGGCGGCTGAACACCACGCAGCCGCCGTGCTCCTGGAGCGTGGTCTCGAACTGCCGGAAGAGGTGGGCGGCGGTATAGTCCATCGCGGTCACGCGCCGCAGGTCGATGATCAGGTAGCGCGCGGCTTTCAGGTCGGGCTCGAGCTCGGTGCGCAGCTGGTCGCAGGTGCCGAAGAACAGGCTGCCCTGCAGCTCGCACACCACGGTCAGCGCGCCGTGCTCCTGCAGCACCGCCTGCTCGGCCGCCACGCGGTGCTGGGTCGACGTGATGGCGCCGCCGGTCATCTTGCGCCGCACCACCGAGCCGTGGATCTGCTCGCGAATGAACAGCAGCATCGAGAGGCCGACGCCGGCGCCGGCCGCGGCGATGAGGTTCGCGGCCACCGCCACGATCACGACGGTGGCGATGACGGCAAAGTCGAGCATCGTGGCGCGCTGCCGCAGCAGGCGAAACGAGTGCCAGTCCACCATCCGGACGGCGACCACGATCAGGATGCCCGCCAGGGCGGCGACCGGCACCCACGCAATCAGGTGGCCGAGCACCAGCGCCGCCAGCAGCACGAAACCCGCCTCGATCACGCCCGTGAGCCGCGTGCGCCCGCCGCTGTCGACGCTCACGAGCGTCGCGCCCATCATGCCGGCCCCGGGCATGCCGCCGAAGCAGGCGGAAACCAGGTTGCCCGCGCCCTGGCCGAGCAGCGTGCGGTTCGAGTCGTGGCGGCTGCGCGTGAGCGTGTCGACCACGACGCAGGTCTTGAGGGTGTCGACCGAGAGCAGGACGGACAGCGTAAGCGCCGGGACGAGGAGCGTCTGCAGGTCGGCCAAGCGCAGGCCGGCCAGGGCCGGCAAAACGCCGAGCAGGCCCGAGAAGACGCCGCCGTCGCCGCCCAGCGGGCCGATCACCAGCGGGTTCGCCGCCACCTGCCGCAGCTCGGGGCGAAGAAGCGCGAGACCGAAGTAGCCGAGCAGGCCGGCCGCCAGGCCGAGGATGGTGGCCGGCACGGCCTTGGTGAGCCGCGGACCGAGCACCATGGCCGCCATCGTGATGACGCCAACGACGAGCGCGGGCACCTGCCACGCGGAGGGCACAAGGACCTGGGCGGTTTTCACGCCGAGGAATTTCGGCACCTGGCTGATGAAGATGAGCACGCCGACGCCGCTGAGGTAGCCCGAGACGACGGGATAGGGGATGTACTTGATCAGCTGGCCGCCGCCGATGAGGCCGTAGACCAGCTGGAGCGCACCCGACAACAGGGCGAGCAGCGCGAGCAGCGCGACGACCCGCTCAGGGGCCATGGGCTCGCCCGGGGCCGCGAGGAGCCCGCCGGCCAGGGCGGCCAGCACCGCGCCGGCCGGGGCGCAGGGAGCCGAGATCAGCCGGGAGGCGCCGCCGACGATGGAGGCGACGAGCCCGAGGATGATCGCGCCGATGACGCCGGTGCGGACGCCATGGGCCACGTAGGCGGGCCCGAGGAGCGCGTAGACCGACACGCCGTAGGCGATCGACGACGGCAGGGCGACGAGCATCGCGGCGAACCCGCCCCAGACTTCGCCGGCCCAGGCGGCGCGGGGAGACGAAAGGGGCGGAGCCGCAGGGGTCGGCATGGCGGAGAGGGTGGCGGGCCGCGCCCGGGAGCGCGACTCCGGATTTCAGCCGGGGCGGGGCTTCACAGCGCGGCGTCGAGTCGCTCGACGATGGTCCGCAGGATCTGGATGCGGGCGAACCGCTTGTCGTTCCCGGCCACCAGGGTCCAGGGGGCGAACTCGGTGCTCGTCCGGGCCACCAGGTCCTCGACCGCCTGGAGATAGTCGGGCCACTTGGCCCGGTTGCGCCAGTCCTCCTCGGTGATCTTGTACTGCT
>CAZUQB010000450.1:0-2729 GCA_964622405.1 uncultured Opitutaceae bacterium
GAAGATAAATCCCGACGACGGCGCATCAAACGTCGGAAAGGTTACTGGATATCTTACTCACACTCTTAGGCGGCCATGAAATTTTCCCTCGACGTACCAGTTGAGAAGCGCGCGATCCACCGTAATGGTATTGTGATCGATCTGGAATTTCCACCCAGCGTCAATAATCTTTTTGTTAACGGCTCAAGGGGCCGCTTCACTTCCGACAAATACAAAGATTGGCAGACCAGAGCGGGTTGGGAAATTCGCGCCAATAAGCCTGGCCGCGTTCCTGGTCCCGTGAAAGTCTCTTTCGTCTTCGAGGAACGTGCCGGCCGTCGCGATTTGGACAATCTGCAGAAAGCCCCGCTTGATCTTCTTGTGAAACACGGCGTGATCGATGGAGACCATAGATCCATCGTGCGTGAGATCAATGCGAAATGGGGAGCTGTTAAGGGCGTCCGCGTGACAATTGAATCTGTGGCACAAGTCGAGAGGGCGGCATGAACCCCTGGGATAAAGACCACCTTAAGGATCGCCTACTCTCGAGTATGGTATTGGACCCGGGAACTGGATGCTGGCTTTGGGATAAAGCGACTTACCCGTTCGGCTATGGAGCTATCAGGATCGGCAATTTTACTGCCTCTGCTCATCGCATAGCTTATGAGTGCTGGGTAGGCCAGATTCCTGATGGCCTGGTCGCTTGCCATAAATGTGATGTGCCTCGGTGTTTCCGGCCAGATCACCTGTTTCTTGGTACAAAAGCCGACAATAGCGCCGATATGGTCAAAAAGAGGCGCAATGGTCGCGGGCAGAACAACGGATACGCGAAGCTTACTAACGAGCAGGCGCGGGCAATTTTCTTGGCAGAGGGTCCACAAACGCGCATCGCAAAGGAATTTGGATGCAGTCAGATGACTGTAAGTTGGATCAAACAGCGAAAGAAATGGCAGTCTGTTACTGAGGATCTAGTCCCGGTTTTTCGGGTGGCGGCATGACAACCAAGTATGACGAAATCAAATTCAAGGTTTTGCGGCGCATCCTCTCGATAGATGGCCCGCTCTCCTATGCTGATCTCGGTTACCTCTGTGGCCCGGCCACGATCCGCACAATGGCCGTAAACGGTCTAATAGACGTTAAAATCACCATCAAACCAAAGGGCAAGGAGGTCTTTGATGGCATGTGCCGCGTCCGTCTCAAACGGGAGCGGAAGCGGCAGATAGCAAAGCAAGCTGCACTTGTGTGCGATTTGCACGTACCTATGTGCGACTTCGCAAAAGACGATTCAGATGGTGTAGATGGATTGCATCCAAACAAACAGGAGGCTGCTTGAAGAGGCCATCTTTCCAATTTTACCCCGCCGACTGGCGCAACAATGCGAAACTTCGTCGCTGCTCTGAAGCAGCGCGCGGCGCCTGGATGGATATTTTATGCATTCTGCACGATAGCGATGAGTACGGCGTCTTGCGCTGGCCTCTCGCTGACGTTGCTAGGTCAGCTGGTGTTAGCACTAGGTTGGCGCAGGAGCTTGCCGCCAAGGATGTCCTGAAGGGCTCTGATACTGGCATGTCAGGCTTTCAATACACCCCATTCCACGCCGGGAAGGCCGGTGAGACCGTAACCTTAATTGAAGCAACCCAGGGCCCGTGCTGGTTCTGCAGCCGGTTCGTTCGAGACGAATGGGTAAGGTCGCGGCGCGGCGCGGGAACTCAATTCAACCAGGACAACCAGCCACCAAAGCAATCACCAAAGGTTCAACCAATCCCACCCATTGGTGAACGGCAAGGTGACGGCCCTACTACTTCTTCTCCATCTTCATCTGCAGAAGAATCCTCACTTCGTTCGGATATCGGCGCAAGCGCCGGTAAGCCCAAGCGTGAACGGAAGGTTCTTTCCTCATTGCCTGACGACTGCCCGAACCAGACTGACCGCGATGCGGCAGTTGAATACTGGCGAGATCGTGGCCGGGAAGACCTTTGCGCAAGGCTGGGTGACGAGGTTGAGGCGTTCAGGAACCACCATCGTGGCAAGGGTGACCGTATGGCCGATTGGTCTGCGGCATGGCGCACTTGGCGAGGTAACGCCCTGAAATTCAATCGTGCACCACTGGTCTCCAATTCTCAATTTGCAACCGCAAAAATCTTGAAGGTGGTCTGATGTCCGCACAAGACGTTCAAACTGAAATCCTTGAGCCAATGCAACGCCTATTCTTACCGCCCAGGAACATGGAGGAGGGCCACCAGCAATCTGCCCTCCGGGAGTACGTCAACGCTCTGCAGAATTTTGAAGCGGAAGATTTGAAGGCAGCTTGGCAGGCGGTTCGGGACACCCACACTAGCCGTGGCTGGCCTGTTCCTGCTGCGTTCATCATGGCGGCGAAGCAGGCGAGAAAGGATCGACTTGGCGTCCCGCAACAACGCCAGGAAGGGATATCGCAAGAGATCACTACCGCTTGGGATATTTGGCAAAAGGTGCGCGCATCCAAGATGGGCCGTGATGCTGCGGAGGGCGGTTACGCCTGGTCGCTAAAATGCAAAATTCTCTACGACAAGGTTTCGCCGGCCGAGATCGACACGCGCGAACTGCAGGCCGCACACAATCGCGCTCAGGACCTAGCTGCCAGAATTGAGAACGGCTCATTCAAAATGAGGGGCGATGTGCGAGACACAGCGCTCTCCATGTATCGCCATCTTCTCGTGAAGGAAGCTGAAACGCAGCAGGAGATTTTGCGGGGCGCCGCATGACCGTTA
>CAZUQB010000451.1:0-2729 GCA_964622405.1 uncultured Opitutaceae bacterium
TCGGGCGCGGGGGTGGCGCCATCAGCTCGATCACCCGCCGGCGGGCGGCGAGGCGGCGCGCGGCGAATTCCGCTGGCGGACAATGCTGCAGGGACAGGGAACTCGAGCCCGGCGCGGCGAGGCCGGCGGCCCACTCGCCGTAGGCGCCGATCAGGGTTCTGCGATCGCTGCGACCACTCATGAACTCCAGCGCGCCTCCCGCACCTGCTCGCCGGCGAGGTGAATCTCGAGGCGGTTCTCCGGCGGCGTTTCGTGCAGCAGGCAGAAATCGGCGGGTGCGCCCGGCGCGAGCGATGGCGGGAGGCCGACGAAGGCCGCCGGCTGGCTCGAGAAGAGCGGCCACACCTGCCGGAGCGGCCGGTCCAGCATCGCGGCGGCGCGACGCACGCCCTCCAGCGGAGCCAGGCTGGAGCCCGCGTAATTGGTCCGGCCCGGCTGCCGGACGACGCCATCGGCGCCGACTTCAACCGTCATGCCGGCGATCCGATAGCTCCCGGGCCCGCCGCCACCCGCCGCCATCGCGTCGGTCGTCAGGCAGATGCGGGCATCGCCCAGGGCGCGATGCACGAGGCGGAACAGCATCGGCGAAACATGGATCCGGTCGGGAATGAGGCTGACCCGGAGGCCGGGCTCGTCGAGGACCCGGAAGACAATGTTGTCATGCCGGTTCCACTCGGCGGGACAGCCGTTGCCAAGATGGGTGAAGCCGTCGGCCCCGGCCGCGACCGCCGCGGCCAGCTGGGCGGCGCTGGCGTCGGTGTGCCCGAGCCAGACGCGGAACCCCAGGGCGCGCGCGGCGGCGATCGCGGCGGGGGCGCCGGGCCACTCGGCGGCGAGGGTCACGAGCACCAGGTCGTCGCCCGCGGCGGCGCGCAGCTCGCGCATCCGCTCGGGGGTGGGCTCGATCATATGCTCCGGCGGATGCGCGCCGTGGAAACCCGGCCGGGCGCTGAGAAACGGGCCCTCGATGTGCCAGCCGGCGATGCGGCGCCGGAGGCGCGGGGACGCGGACCGCAGTTCGCGGTACCGGCGGAGCCGCGCGAGCAGGCGGTCCCATTGGTCCGTGATCAGCGTGAGCAGAATGCGGTGGCATGCCGCGGCCGCGAGGCCGCCCACGGCCCGCTCAAGCTCCGCCGCGGTGGCATCGTCCCGCTGGAAGTCGACGCCGGCGTAGCCGTTGACCTGGAGGTCGAAGAGCGGCGGCAGGAGCCACGGCAGGTTCGGGTCGCCGGCGAGCAGGGGAATGAGCGAGTCGATGCGGCCGTCGGTGCTGGTCAGGCGGATGGCCTGGCCCGAGCGGGCGTCGATGGCGTCGTGGTGTTCGGTCGGCATGGATCGTCAGGAGCCCAGCCGACCGGCCGAGGCGGGTTCGAGGTAGAGCACCGCGTGCGCCTGCCGCCGCAGGAAGCTGCCCGGGCACGCGGTCGTGAAGGGCCCCTCCAAAGCCGCCTGCACGGCTGCGGCCTTCCGCGCCTCGGGCACGACCGCGATCATGCGCGCGGCGGCGCAGAGCGCGGGGATCGTGAGGGTGATCGCATAGACCGGCACAGCGGCGAGGTTCGGAAAGTGACCCTCGCCGACCTGCTGGCGGCGGCAGGCCTCGTCGAGCTTGGCGAGCTTGATGACCGCGCGATCGGCGAAGTCCGCGACCGGCGGGTCGTTGAACGCGAGATGTCCGTTTTCGCCGATGCCGAGGCAGCAAAGGTCAATGGGAGCGGAAGCGAGCCGGGTGGCGTAGTCCTGCATCGTCTTCAGCGGCTCGAGCGCGTCGCCCTCGATCCCGTGAAAGGCGGCCAGCGGCACGCGGTCCGCCACGCGCTCCTGCAGGTAGCGCTGAAACGAGGCGGGATGCGTGCGGGACATGCCGAGATACTCGTCCATGTGGAAGACCTCCACGCGCGGCCAGGCGACATCGGGCTGGCGGACCAGCGCGTCGAGAAACGCGAGCTGCGAGTTGCCCGTGGCGAGGATCACCCGGGCGCGGCCGCGGGCGGCGATGGCCGCGCGCAGGATCGCGGCGGCGTCAGCCGCGGCGGCGGCACCGAGCGCGTCCGCGGTGGCGTAGATGCGGACCGGCAGTTTTTCCGCGGTGAAAGTGCGCAGCGGGACGGAGGTCGGGGCCATGGGACGCACGGCCCGCGAGGCACGCGGCCGTGGTTCAAGGCATCCGCCAACCGCCGGAGGAGACAACAGAAATCCGCCGGAGCCGCGGATCATCCGGAATGGGGTCTGGCTTTTTCGGCGCGAGAGTGATTCAACTTCGGCGCTGACCTGATCGCGCGATGAACACCGCGATTGCTACCCTCCTGGCTCAGAAGAGCGGCGCCGTCTTCACGGTGCCGGCCGCCGTGACCGTGGCCGAAGCCGTGCGGGAGATGAACACCCGCAAGGTCGGCTCGGTGCTCGTGATGGACGGAGCCCGGCTCGCGGGAATCTTCACGGAGCGCGACGTGCTCCGGCGCGTGGTCGGAGAGGGGCTGGACCCGCGCACCACGCCGATCACGCAGGTGATGACGGCGTCCGTCCTCACCATCACGCCGGCGGCGACCGTGCAGCAGGTGATGGAACTCTTCACCGAGAAGCGCCTGCGCCACCTGCCGGTCGTGGAGAACGGCCGGGTGAGCGGCATCATCTCGATCGGCGACGTGTCGCGCTGGGTGGCGACCCTGCACCGCGTCGAGGCCGAGTCGCTCCGCCGCTACATCGCGGGCGAACTCTCGAACTGACGG
>CAZUQB010000452.1:0-2729 GCA_964622405.1 uncultured Opitutaceae bacterium
CCGCGGAGATCGCGGTCTCGAACGTCTCGCGGTCGCGCATTTCACCGATGAGGATGATGTCGGGATTCTGACGGAGGACCGCCTTGATGGCCTGCTCGAAGCTCGGCACGTCGAGGCCGATCTCGCGCTGCTGGAACAGCGACTTCTCATCCTGGAAGGTGTACTCGATCGGGTCCTCGATCGTGACAATGTGCTTGTCCATGTTCTGGTTCACCCAGTTCAGCATGGCCGCCATCGTGGAGCTCTTGCCCGAGCCGGTGGCGCCGCACACCAGGAGGATGCCGTCCTTCGCCTGCGAGAGCTTGATCAGCGGCTCGGAGGGCACGCCGAGCTCCTCGAACGTCGGGACGCGGCTCTTGATGTGACGCATCACGATGCTCACGAGTCCGCGCTGGTGAAAGGCGTTCACGCGGAAGCGCCCCACTCCGTCGGCGGCGTAGGCGAAGTCCACCTGGCCGTCGGTATCCCATTTCTGCCTAAAGATCTTGGGCACATGCTCATCCACGAAGGCCTGGGCCTCGGGACACGTGATGGGATCCATCTCGACGGGCTTGAGGCGGCCGGACAGCCGCACGTAGCCGGGCTTGTTGGACTTCACCACGATGTCGCTGGCGCCGCTGTCGACTGCCAGCTTCAACAGGTCGTTCATCATTTCCGTGTGCGGAGTGGCCATGGGTAAAATAGCGTTGCGGATTCTCTATTTCGCCATGCGCTGTTCCGCAAGGCTACATTGCCTGTATCCATGAAACTCCGCCCGCTCACCGGCACCATCACGGCGCTTGTCACGCCCTTCAAGAATCACGAGGTCGCCTACCGCGATCTCGCGAAACTGGTGGAGCATCAGATCAAAGGCGGGATCAACGGGCTCGTGCCGGTTGGCACGACCGGCGAGTCGCCGACGCTGAGTCATGAGGAGCACATGGACGTGGTCCGCGCCGTCATCGCCGCGGCGCGCGGCCGCGTGCCGGTCATCGCCGGCACGGGCTCCAATTCCACCCACGAGGCCGTGGAGCTCACGCAGCTGGCCCACGCGGCCGGGGCGACGGGCATGCTCGTCGTCGCGCCCTACTACAACAAGCCCAACCAGGAGGGCCTGTTCCAGCACTACTCCGCCGTCGCCGAGGCCACCGATCGCCCGATCATCCTCTACTCGATCCCGGGCCGCTGCGGCATCGAGATCGGGGTCGGGGTCGTCGAGCGCCTCCGCGCGAAGTATCCGCATGTCCGCTGGATCAAGGAGGCCGGCGGCAGCGTCGACCGCGTCGACCAGCTCAAGCAGGCCATGGGCGACGATCTCACCGTGCTCAGCGGCGACGACTCGCTCACGCTGCCGTTCATGGCCGTCGGCGCCGAAGGCGTGATCAGCGTCGCTTCCAATCTGGCGGTCCGCGAGGTCGGCCAGATGGTCCGCTTTGCGCTCGAGAACGACTTCGCCAAGGCCGGGAAACTGCACCGGAAGCTCTACCCGTTCTTCAAGGCGATCTTCCTCGACCCGAACCCCGTGCCGATCAAGGTCGCCCTCGCCCGAGCGGGCATCATCAGCTCGCCGGCCGTCCGCCCGCCGCTCTGCGACCTCACGCCCGCGCACCTGCCGGCCCTCGTGAAGTCCATCGCCGCCTTCCGGAGGTAACGCCATGGCCACCCGCATTGTCATCAACGGCTCCAAGGGCCGCATGGGTCAGGCCGTCGCCGCCGCCGCCGCCGAGCTCAAGCTCCCGGTCGCCGCCGCCGTCGACGTCGGCGACGATCTCGGCGCCGCGCTCGACCGGGGCGACGTCGTCATCGACTTCAGCTCCCATCACGCGACCAAATCGCTGCTCGAGCTGGCGATCGCGCGCCGGAAACCCGTCGTGATTGGCACCACGGGCCATGCCGCCGCCGCCAAGGCCGAGCTCCTCGCGCTCGCGGCCCGCGTGCCCTGTGTCTGGGCCGGCAATTTCTCGGTCGGCGTCAACCTCCTCTTCGCGCTCACCCGCCGCGCGGCCGCCGTGCTCGGCGCGGATTACGACACCGAGGTCGTCGAGATGCACCACCGGTTCAAGAAGGACGCCCCCAGCGGCACCGCCGCGCGGCTGCTGGAGATCATTCTCGAGGAGCGGAAGCTGACCGCTGCCGCCCTGCGACACGGCCGGCAGGGCATCACCGGCGAGCGCACCCCCTCCGAGGTCGGCATCCATGCCCTCCGCGGCGGCGACGTCGTCGGCGACCACACCGTGATGTTCGCCGCCCTCGGCGAGCGCATCGAGCTCACCCACAAGGCCAGCGACCGCGGCATCTTCGCGCGCGGCGCCCTACGGGCCGCGCAATGGGTCGCGACGCAGCCGGCCGGGGTCTACGACATGCAGGATGTGCTCGGGCTGAAGTGACCGCATGATCACCTCCATCCAGGGCACCCTGGCCGCAGCGACGCCCCTCCACGCCATCATCGAGGTGGGCGGCTTCGGCTACGAGGTGCACATTCCGGTCACGACCGCCGAGAAGCTCCCCGCGCCCGGGGCGCAGGTGAAGCTGCACACCCTGGTGATCTACCGCGAGGACGCCCAGACGATGTACGGCTTCGCCGCGGCGGCGGACCGCGATTTCTTCCGGCTCATGATCGAGCATGTCACGGGCGTCGGCCCGAAGATGGCGCTCAGCATCATGAGCCGCCTGTCGCTGGCCCTGCTCGAGGACGCGATCCGCATGGGCGACATCGCGACCCTCGCGAAATGTCCGGGCATCGGCAAGAA
>CAZUQB010000453.1:0-2725 GCA_964622405.1 uncultured Opitutaceae bacterium
GGTGCTCGCCCTCGGAACGCGAGAGGCTGATCACCTGCGCCCCGCGGCCCGTGAGATGCTGGTAGACGACCCCGGCGAGCCGGCTGCGGCCGCCGGTCAGCAGGATGCGTTGGGTCAGGGGTGCGGCGTCCATCAGATGAGGCTCACGACGATGCGACCGCCGCCAGCGGGGTCAAGGAACGGTAGAACGCCGCCAGCTCGCGCGCGCTGCGCGGCCACGAGAAATGCTCGGCCGCGAAGGCGAGTGCACCGCGCGACAGCCGCTCGACGCGCGCCGGGTCGGCCTGGAGCGCCGCGATGGCGTCGGCGATGGCCGCCGCGTCGGCCTGCGGCAGCACGCACGCGTGCTCGCCGTCGCGGACCAGACTGCCGAGGTTGGTGCGCGGGAGGATCACCGGCCGGCCGATCGCGAAGAACTCCGGGAGCTTCGAAGGGAAGCGGTAGTTGTTGAACGCGTCCGCCAGTCCCGGCTGCACAAAGTAGTCCGCCAGCGCCATCAGGGCCGGCAGGTGCTTGGCGCGGCCCACGTGGCCCAGGTGGACCAGGTACGGGCGAATCCAGTCGTCGCCCTCGGGCAGGAAATCCGGGTAATCGCGCCCGGTGCGGATCAGCTGCGTCGGCAGGCCGCGCCGGTTGAGCATCACGACCGCCTCGTACAGGCTGCGCACCTCGGCCGCGTTGGAGGTGTGCACATTGCCGTGGTAAAAGAGCACGATGTCGCGCGGACCGAACCCGAGCGAGGCGCGCAGGCGCTCGTCGCGGGGCCGAGGCGTAAAGTACCGGGCATCGGCGGCGGGCCAGAGGACGGAGCTGGGGACGCTGGCGGGCAGGTGCTCCCGGAGACGCTCGACGATGACGGTGATGCCGCGGGCCGAGCGCAGGAACTCGGCGGCCCGCCGGGGATGGGAGAGCACCTCCGGCACGAGCGCGTCGAGCTCGGCGTCGGGCAGGGCCGCGAGCTCGGCGAAGGGCCGGCCGAGGCGGGACTCGAGGATCTCCTGCTCGTTGTCCTCGAGGTGCACGAACACGGCGCTGCCGTAGGCGTCGACGACGCGGCCGCAGAACTTCCGGACATTCTCGCGCGAGGTCCAGGCGTGGACGAGGCACGGGCCGCGCCCGTCCTTGAAGTAGGCGGGCAGGTGCGGAAGCTCGTCGAACTGGAGCGCCATGAAGCGGGCGCGGGGGAGGGCGCCGAGCGTCTCCTTGTGCGATGGCACGGCGACGACGCAGTCGTAGCCGACGGCGATCAGTTCGTTGGCGAGGCTGGCGACATGCAGGGCGCTGTTGGCGGAGAAGTCGCCGTAGAGGGCGAACAGGATGTTGCGGTCGCCGACGGGACGGCGGCCGACGCCGGCGAGGCGCGCGGCCTCGGCGGCGCTGAGGGTGGGCTGCGCCCAGGCGAGCGTGGAGAGATCGCGGATCGGCGAGGGCGGGGGCGGCTTGGGGATCCAGCCCTGCTCGATGGCGACGCGGTGCGACGACGTGACGAAGTAGATCCGGCCGCACTCGGTGGTCGCGCGGATCTTCACCGGGCCGGCGCCGCGCGGGAGATTCTCCGCGGTGATGAAGCCCGAGCGGGCGGCGGCGGGGTGGTCCGGGAAGCGCGCGGCGACGTCGGGGCGCGCGACGCCGTACTCGCAGGGCACCTCGACGTTGCCGAACTGGAGGACGATTTCCCGGACGGCGAACTCGGGATGAAAGCACCAGCCCTCGATGCGCGCGGGCCGGGTGATCACGTGCTCGGCGGGCGGCTTCTCGATGGCGCCGAGGATCGGGTGCGAGCTGACCGGGACGGCGAGGGGGCGGACCGGCTGCCACGCGGCGCCGTCCGTGGAGACCTCGAGCCAGCCCTCGTAGAAGCCGAACGGCAGGTAGCAGATGAACTTGAACCCGCTCTCGGCGGCGGCGGCCTCGCCGGGGAACGCAGCCGCGACGTCGGCCCGGGTGATCCGGGCGACCGGCGCGAAGCGGCGCTCGCCGAAGGTGACCCGGACGTGGTTCGGCGCGGTGGAACCGGGGAGGAACGCCCAGCCGATCAGCTGGAAATAGTTCTGCGTCGGCTGGAACGGATGGATCGTCTCCAGGCTGTGGAGCGGGGCCGGCGTGCCGACGGCGCTCATGAGCCCGGGTTCCGTGCCGCGAGCTGCTGCTGTGCCTGGCGCAGCGCCTCCTGCGCGTGGGTGAGGTCGCGGAGGTAGTTGCCGGCCATTGCGTGCGCGGCGCCGAGCTCGCGGTTCGCCGCGTCGAGCTTCTGGACGAGGTCCTGGATGATGCGGTCGCGCTCCGCGCTGCCGGCCTGCGCCGCGGCCACCTCGGCCCGGAGGGCGGCGACCTGGGCGTTCAGGACGCGGTCGAGCTCGACGATGTAGTTGATCTTCCCCTCGAGCGCGTGCTCGGCCTGCCCGAGGATCGAGATGGCGTCGGCCTTGTCCGTCTCCTTCTGGAGCACGGTGTCCTGCAGCTCGAGCACGGTGATCTGCGAGCGGATCAGCTCCTCGCGGATCTCCTGGACGAGCCGCGTCTGGTCGTCGAGGGCGCGCTGCAGCGCGGCCGGGTCAGACGGGTCGGGACGGGAGGACGGCGCGGCGGAACTCATCGCAGTCCCAAGCAGTGACCGAGACCGCCGGGAGTGTGAAGCCATTTTCCCCGCCGGCGGGCGGGCAGGCCGTGGGTCAGAGCTTGTAGCCGGCGTCGGTGGAGTCCTTCACGAAGGTCTTCACCGTGT
>CAZUQB010000454.1:0-2721 GCA_964622405.1 uncultured Opitutaceae bacterium
ACTTTGCGCCCATCACGAAGGAGATGCTCGAGCCGAATCCCTACAACCGGGGCACGCCGCTGGAGAAGGTGCCGTGGTCCGAGACCTTCACGGACGGGCTGATCGTGCAACAGGTGACGGCGCCGGTGCCCGGCCAGTTCTACGCGGCGACCCTGACCGAGGTGTCGACCCGGCTGTTCTGCAACCGGGACCTGCTGAAGGAAATCACGGGTGGCACCAAGCTGCCGAAGACCCTGAACGAACTGCGGGCCCTGTCGGCCCAGGTGCGGGCCTATGCGGCGCGGACGGGGCGCCCGGTGTACACGCTGGCGGGCTCGCGCGACAACGCGACCTGGCTCATGCAGTTCCTGATGCAGGGGGCGATGATGCCGCTGAGCCAGCGCAACGACCGCTTCGCCACGCTGGGACTGAACGCCTGGGACGAGCTCGGTCATTATCTCGAGGGACGCTGGACCTACAACTCGCCCGAGGCGCGCGCGGGCCTCGAGCTGATGCGCGAGATCAGCCTGAACATGAAGCCGGGCTTCCTGCAGTCGATGCGGGACGCGGCGACGCAGGAGTTCCTGCGCGGGGACTCGCTGTTCATCTTCGCCGGCACGTGGGACGGCACGAGCCTGCGGTCGCTGGCGTCATTCCCGGTCGACGTGATCCGGTTCCCGCAGCCGACGCCGGACGACCCGGTGGTGGGAAAATTCTATTTCGGCCCGTATGCCGACGGCGGCGGCGGCACCTCGATGGAGCTCTACCTCAACAAGCAGAGCCCGCATCCGCAGGAGGCGATCGATTTCCTGCGGTTCGCGAGCAGCATCGAGGGCAATCAGCTCTTCACGGACAACAGCGGCTGGCTGCCGGCGACCCGGTTCGTGAAGGTGCCGGAGTCGATCGAGGCGTACGTCACGCCCCGCGACTGCTTCACCTTTGGCATGCCGTACACGATCATCGGCTCGAATGTCGCGGCCTCGCTCGACCGCTACCTCCACCTGCTGACCGGCCCGCGGGGCAGCGTGGACAAGTTCGTGGAGGCAGTGACGGCGGTGATGCCGCAGGCGGTGCGGACCGACCTGCGGAAGGAGATCAGCAATCGCTTCCTCGCGATCCGACCGCAGGACGGGCAGATCACGGCCCTGGGCGAACTCGCCCGGCGCGAGCCGGCCAACCGCGAGCTGCCGCAGTCGCGCGAGCGCCTCGAGAGCTCGCAGACCCAGACCGAGGCGCTGATCTACCAGATGCAGCTGCAGCTGGCGCGCGCTGGCGAATTGGGGGAGCGTTAAGCGGCAGGCGATAGGCAGTAGGCTCATATCCGGGGTCTCTCCTTCCGCCAGAAGGCGCGGCCCTGCCGCGCTCCGCTTACTGCCTACTGCCTACCGCCTACTGCCTACTGCGTACCGCCTACCGCCAAGAACACCGACGAATATTCCAAAAGCCGCGCTTGTCCGGTGCGGGCAAATTTCCACGATGGACCGGTGCTTTCGGCCCCGTGGTGTTTGCGTCTGTGCCTGTGCTGCGTCCCCATGGCCGCGCTTGCGGCCGAGGATCCGGGGGCGGCGTGGAATTCGCTGGCCAACCTGCGCACCCGCGACGTGCTGAGGGCGCTGCCGTCGGGCGGGGGCTCGCGGCCCGAGCGATTGGCGTGGGCGGCGGCGCAGCTGGGCGACCAGCCGGTGACGGATGGCAATCTCCTCAACGCCGAGCGGGTCCTGGCGGAGCTGGCGGCGGGTGACGATGGGATCGCGCCGGAGGCGGCCTACCTGCGGGCGCGGATCTACCAGCTGCACCTGGCGACGCCGGACCCGGTGCGGGCGGCCGGACTTTACCAGGAACTGGCGGAGCGGTCGCCGCACAGCCACTGGGCGCAGCTTGGCCTGGTGAAGCTGGCCCTGCTGGAGCTGTACCTGCTGCCGGGCGCGGCGAAGGAGGAGGACCGGATTGCCACAGCCGAGCGCCTGCTGGCGCGGATTGAGGAACCGCGGCTGCGGCGCGACCTCCAGCTGCAGATCGGCCTGGCGGGGATTTCGCTCCGGGTGCCCGTGGCGCGCTTTCTTCCGCACCTGGTGGCCGCGGCCCGGTTTGGCGGCATCAACGGCTCGGCCCGGGAGGACATCCTCGTGCAGATCGGCGTGTTGTCGGCGCAGATCGGCGCCTGGGCGCAGGCCCGGGAGTTTTTTGAGCGCTACCTCCAGGAGTTCCCGCACAACTCCCGGGCGTTCGCGGTGCGGGAGCGGCTGGCGGCGGTGCGGCAGCACCTCACCAAGGAGGGCGGATCATGAGACGCCGCCGCCGTCATCTCGGCCTGTGGTTCCTGCTGCTGGCCTACGCCACGGCCTGCTGGTGGGTCTTCACCCGGTCGACGCCGGTGTGGCGCCGGCGCCCGGTGACGATCTACATCGCGCACTGGCAGATCGAGCGCGGCCCGCCGGCGGGCATCGACGCGGTCATCCGCCGCTACGAGGAAATCAATCCGCGCGTCCGCGTCGTGCAGCTGGCGATTCCCGGCGGGACGATCTACCCGCAGTGGCTCCGCTCGAACCTCGCCGGCGGCACCGGCGCCGACCTGCTCGAGTGGGGATCGTGGGTGCCGGGTACGAAGGACATCCCGGCGCGCTACTTCGCGCCGCTCACGTCGGAGCTGGTCAAGCCGAACCCCTACAATCGCGGCACGTCGCAGGAGAAACTCGCGTGGCAGGACACCTTTCACGACGGGCTGCTGGCGCCGCGGCGCGA
>CAZUQB010000455.1:0-2719 GCA_964622405.1 uncultured Opitutaceae bacterium
TCTCGACGGTGGCGCGGTCGATCGCGATCCACGCGCCCGTGAGCGAGCGGTCGCGCGTCGGGATGTAGTCCTCGTCCTGGTGCCAGGCCTGGCCGGGCTTGCCGGCCGACTTGATGAAGAGCATCGACTGCATGCACTTCACGTTCGGCCCGATCACCGTCGTGAGCATCTGCGTCGTCGGCGCGTGGTGGATCGCCGCCAGCATCACGGGCGAGACCTTGTGCGGAAAGTGGATGCAGAGGAAGCGCGCCAGCACCGAGTCGTCGGGCTCCGCCGGGTCGGCCTTCGGGTGGTCCGGCAGCTCGCCGCGGTCACCCCGGCAGATCAGCGTCGTCTCGGATTTCAGCGCCGCGATCTCAGCCGGCGAGAATCCGTCCTCCAGCACGAGGTAGCCGTTGGCCTCGTAGAAGGCCTTCACGGCGGCCGGGTCCGCGTCGATCGAGAAATAGCCCGGCGGCCGGACCGCGGGGAACGCGCTCCGGCGGGTCCCGGCGAAGCCGCCGGTCACGGTGACGAGGGAAGGGGAAACGGACTCGGGCGTTGCAGAACTCATGGGGTCGCCATACCTATTAGCACACTTTCATGGCTGCCGGTAGCAATACGGCTCTAAAAAACATACCCAAAAAGCTACGCTCGGCCCGCTCGGCCCGGGTGCTGTTCGGCGACGTCGTGTACGAGCCGGGCGGCACGTGCGGGCCGCGCGTGCAGGCGGACTTCCAGCTGGTGGTGCTGGTGGAGGGCGACGCGCGGGTGGACGTGGCGGGCCGGGAGGTCCGGCTGGCGGCGGGCGAGGTCGGGTTGTTCCGGCCCGGCCGGCGGGAGTTCTTCCGGCTGTCGGAGCGGGGCAAGACCCACCACACGTGGTGCTCGGTGCACCCCTCGCTGGTGCCGGGCGAGCTGGCCGCGGCGTGCGCGGCGGCGCCCGAGGTGCAGCCCGTGACGCGCCGCTTCGAGCAGCTGATGGAACTCGGCCTTTCGCTGCCGGAGACCGCCGAGGCCCGGACCGCGGGACTGGTCGAGGCGCTCGGGCTGGCTGCGCTGCAGGAGTACCTCTTCGCCGGCGAGCGCAGCGTCGCGGCGCATCCCGCGGAGACCGACGCGCTGCGTCGCGCGCTGGACTGGATCGGCCAGGAGGGACACCAGCCCGTGGACCTGCCGGGTCTCGCGCGGCACGCCGGGGTGTCGCCGGCGCAGCTCGTGAAGCTTTTCCGCCGCCACCTGGGCACGACGCCGATCCGCCACGTGTGGGAGGCGCGCACCCGGCGCGGGGCGCAGCTGCTCCGCGAGACCGGCCTGACGGTGGGCGAGGTGGCCTTCCGCTGCGGCTTCCAGACGCCGTTCCACTTCTCGCGCTGGGTGCGCGAGCTCTTCGGCGTTTCGCCCCGCGCGCTGCGCACCCAGGCGTGGTCCCGGCCCGCGTAGCGGCGCGTCCGCGGTCATTTGCCCGCTCGCCAAACGGCCGCCGATGCGCCACGCTGCGGGTCCATGAGCTTCAAGGCCGTCCTCAAGACCATCTGGTTCCTCGCGCTGTTGTTCGTGATGCTGTACGTGGGGCTCAACAACCCCGATCCGATCAATTTCCATTTCCCGATCGCCGGCACGACGGCCAAGGACCCGATCCGCGCCTCGGCCGCGCTCATCTTCTTCGCGATGTTCGCCGCCGGCGTGTTTGCCGGCATGGCCCTGCACACCGGCGGGGGCGGCAAGAAGAAGGCCGGCAAGGAATGACGCGCGCCGGCTAGCCGCCGAGCGCCCGCCGGAGGTTGTCGCAGACGATGGCCGCCGCCACGCCCGCGTTCAGCGACTCCGCGCCGCCGAACCGGGGGATCGTCACGTAGCGCGTGACCCGCGCCTTGACCGCCTCCGACAGGCCCGAGCCCTCGCGGCCGATCACGATCACCGCGTGGGCGAGGGCCGGGAGCGCATGGACATTGTCGCCGGCCAGGTCGCAGCCGACAACCGGGGCGCTGGTCGCCGCCAGCGCGGCAGCCAGGTCCGTGGTGTGGACCGTGACCCGCGCGAACGAGCCCATGCTGGCGTTGATCACCTTCTGGTGAAACAGGTCGGCGCAGTCGGGCGAGAGCACGACGCGATCAAGGGCGAACCAGTCGGCGACGCGCAGCAGCGTGCCGACGTTGCCCGCGTCCTGCACGCCGTCGAGCGCCAGCGTCAGGCCGCGGTCGAGGGCCCCGGGCGCCAGCGGCGTGCGCCGGATCCGGCCGACCGCCAGCAGCCGCGAGGGCGTGGGAAAGTGGCTGACGCGCGCCATCTCGTCGGCGGTGACGGGCGTGACGCGCTGGCGGGGCACCAGCTCTTCCGCGGCGCCCTCCGTGGCGTAGACCTCCTCGAAGGCAAAGCCGGCGCCGAGCAGCTCGGCGATGACCTTCTCGCCCTCGACGACGAACCGCCCGAGTTCCTCGCGGTGCTTCTTCTCGCGCAGGGACCGGAGGCGCTGGATCTCCGCTTTCGTCAGCATGGCCGCACTCCATCCGGCCGCGCCGCCCATGGCAAGGCGCGGGAGGGGATCCGGATGGGCACAGGAGGAAACGGAGGGGAACGGAGGAGAGGAACCACTAACGCCCGCCAATTTCCGCTAATGGCGCCGGAGCAAGACCATTGGCGCGGATTAGCGTGAATGAGTGGTTTCGTTTTCTCCCTCCGTCTCCTCCGTTTCCTCCTGTGCCAATTCCGACCCGCCGTGGAATATTCGGCGGCCGGC
>CAZUQB010000456.1:0-2713 GCA_964622405.1 uncultured Opitutaceae bacterium
GCGAAGCCGCCCGGATCATCGACATCGACTTCCTCGACCACGTGATCATCGGCCGCGCCGCCGCCGATCCCACCGGCCGCGGACACTTCAGCTTCCGCGAAAGCCACCTGCTCTAGTCCGGGGGGCTTGGCGGCCTTGGCGGTGGGCCGGAGCGGATGTTCAATCCGGGGTAAGCGCGACGACGCGAAGACGCGAAGGATGATGGCTTGGGCTTCGTGGTTAACCATGTCGGCCGCGGACTCAGCGCGGCGCGAACTTGGCCAGCAGCATCTCGACCCACTGCTCGTTTGCAAGAAGGGTCCGGCCGGCGTTGTGCGGCGTGTGCACGACGTTGTGCCGGCCCAGCAGCGGGTCGTCGAGCGGCAGCGGCTCGACATCGAAGACGTCCGCCGCCAGCGCCAGCTCGTCGGACAGCACACGGCGGCGCAGCGCTGGCATGTCGCAGATGCCCGCCCGGGTGACCAGCACCACCAGCGTGCCTTTCGGCAGCGCGGCAATCAGCGCCGCGTTTACCAGTCCGGCGGTCTTGTCCGTCAGGGGCAGCATCGGCGCGAAGATTTCCGCGTCCGCCACCAGCCGTTCCAGATGATGCTCCCGCCGCGCACCCGCGCGATGGAACGCCGGCTCGGCGGCGAACGGATCCCACGCCGCCACATCCGCGCCCAGCGCCGTGCAAAAGCTCGCATAGCGGCTGCCGATGTTGCCCGCCCCCACGATCCGCACGCGCTTGCCGGCGATCGTGCCGCACGTGAACCGCGGGTCGTCGCCAAACTGCTGCCCGCGTCCCTTGCCGTCCGGCGAGTAATCCCAGGGCTGCTGGTCCGTGATCATCCGCCGGTGGAGCTGCGGGATTCTCCGGAGTCCGCACAGCGTGAGCGCGAGGCCAAACTCCGCCACCGATTCGCCCCAGAAGCCCTCGGACGTGTGCGCGTGCACCGTCACGCCTCGCGCCGCCAGCGCCTCCGCCCCCGGGCCGCCGAACTGGTAGCCCGACGTGACCGCCACCTCGCGGAGCGCGGTCAGCCGCGAGGCGCAGGCGGGCGTGAGCCGGCCGCCGAGCACCAGCAGCCGCTCCACCCGCGCCGGCGATGCCAGCACATCCGCCACGGCGCGGTCGTCGCCTGCCCGGAGACGGTGAAACTCGACCGGGCCGCTCCGCTGCCAGCTTTCGCGCGCGTGGTCGGCAGCGAACGGCCAGATGGCGTCGAAACCGGGTGTGACCAGGATTGCCGAGTTCATGACGGTTGGGCGTCAGTGCGCCGGTGCCGCGAGCTGACGGGCCCGGAATTCAGCGAGATTGACCACCTTGCCGGTCCGGCGCGCCTCTTCGGCGGCAAAGCCCATGACGTGACTCTCGACGGATTTCTGGAGCGACGACTCCATGTCCTCGGCCCGGGGCTTGCACATTTCCGGGTGGAGCATGCGGATCAGCCCGGCATCCCCGCCGCCGTGGCCGCCGCCGGCGTCGAGGTCGACCGGCACCTTTTGGATCGCGTGCGTCAAGTGATCCTCGATGACGATCTCGCTGCCCGACAGCCGCTGGATGCGCTCGCCGGCCAGCAGCCGCGCCTTGGTGCCGAAGATCGCGAGGTCGCGGCCCTGGCTGAAGGCCGTCATGGTGAACGTGCCGGTCGCGCCGCTCGCAAACGTCATGTTCACCGTCTGGTGGTCGACCGCGGTGTTGTCGCAGTGGTACACGCACCGGCCCCACGGGCTGGTGCGCAGCCAGGCGCGGATCTCGTCGTCGGTGGCGGTCTTGGCGCGGTCGAAGATTACGTCGAGCCAGCGCTTCTGGTCCGTGAGGTAGCGCAGCGCGTTCCAGAGGCAGGTTTCGCCCACCGGGCAGCCGTCGGTGCAGCGGAGCGGCGCGCCCGCCGGCGCCTGATCGACGCGGAAGTGCATGATCCCGCCAAAACTCCCGATCGCCTCGCACGGCGAGTCAACCAGCCACGACAGGATGTCGGTGTCGTGGCAGGACTTCGCGATGATCATCGGCGTCGACTTCTCCATCACGCTCCAGTGCCCGCGGACGAACGAGTGACCCTGGTGCCAGGCCTCGACGCCCTCGGTCGCCTCGAACGAGACGACCTTCCCGAGCGCGCCGCTCGCCACGATCTCCTTCACCTTCCGGTAAAACGGCGTGTAGCGCAGCACATGGCACACCAGCACGCGGCGGCCGAGCTCACGCGCGAGGCGATCGAGCGCGAGGACCTCGGGCAGGTTGGTCGCGATCGGCTTCTCCAGCAGCAGGTCGTAGCCCTTGCGCAGCGCGGCCGAGGCGTGCGCGAAGTGGTACGCGTCCTGGGTCGCGATGATCATGATGTCGGCCAGCTTCGGCTCCGCGAGAATCGCGGCGTCATCATAGAACTCGCGGAACTGCGGGTTGCGCGACAGCTCCCGCGCCTTGGCCCGGCGGGCGGGGTTGTGGTCGGCCGCGGCCACGACCTCGTAAAGGTCGGGCATCGTGGCTGCCTGCTCGAAATAAGTGAAGGTGCGGCTGCCGCAGCCGATCGCGGCCAGCCGGAGGCGTCGAGGGGTGCTCATGAGGGGAGGTTCACCACCCAATACTGCCCCGGCCCGAAAGTGAACACCGGCCTGCGGCCGGATCGTGAATACTCATCAGCTCAGCCCCCGCGACGAAAACCGCCATCCCGTGTGAGCCGCAAGGAGGCACAAAAGGCGCAGACCAGCCCATGCAGCATTCCACCTGACC
>CAZUQB010000457.1:0-2701 GCA_964622405.1 uncultured Opitutaceae bacterium
CTCCGGTATTTCCGCTCCGCCGAGGAGGTCCAGGGCCACACGTCATGAAGCCGCGCTCCGCCCAGTTCCTGATCCATGGGGTCCTGCTCGGGATGCTCGCGCTCACGCTCATTCCGTTTTTTTTCATGGTGAACAGCGCGCTCCGCGACAGCAGCGAGTTCTATCACGGGACGTTTGGCATGCCGGCGGCGGTCCGGCATCTCGGGCGGCTGGGTCTCGACGCACTCGCCGGCCGCCACGACCCGGTGGTGGTCACGGACGAGCTGGACGCCCGTCACACCCTCTCGCGGGCGGACGCCGCGCGCTTTTATGCCGGGCGCCTGACGGCCGGATCGACCCTCGCCTGGGAGGTGCTGCGGCGCTACGTCCTGAACTCGTTCCTCGTCTCCGGGCTGACCGCGCTCGGCGTCTGCTTCCTGGGCTCGGGCACCGCCTACCTGCTCGCCCGATACCGGTTCGTCGGCCACCGGTTCGTGTTCACGTTCATCCTCGCGACCATGGTCTTCCCGGGCGTGCTCACGCTCGTCCCCAGTTTCCTGTTGGTGAAGGAGCTCGGTCTCTTGAACACCTACGGCTCGATGATCCTGCCCTACGTCGCCGGCGGCCAGGTCTTCGCGATCTTCGTCTTCAAGAGTTTCTTCGAGGGCCTTTCCGAGGAGCTCTTCGAGTCGGCGCGCCTCGACGGCGCCGGGCACTGGAGCCTCTACTGGCACATCGTGCTGCCGCTGTCGCGCCCGGTGTTCTCGGTCGTGACGATCATGAACATCCTCGGCACGTGGAACAACTTCCTCTGGCCCTACATCGTGAACACCGACGACCGGCACCACGTGGTCGCGTCCGGCATCTACACGATGGCCTCATCCACCATGTCGGCCAACCCGGCCACGCTCTACTCGGCGTGGACGATCAGCAGCATCCCGCTCCTCGTGCTCTTCATCTACGCGACAAAACCCTTCATCCGCGGGCTGACCAGTGGCGCCTTGCGCGCCTGAGCGCGCCAGGCGCAGGTAACAGGGGGCAGGTTTCAAGTACCAGGAAGGCAGCGGCAGGGCCTCGCCCTGCGTGAGGCGAATTCAGAGGGGGCGCAATGGCGCGAGTACGCCCCATCATTGCAACCGCCATCGCGCCGCGGCGCGCACAAGCCAAACCTGCTACTTGGCCACCTCCCCCCTGTCACCTGCCCCTATCACCTGCCCGCCCCGCGGGCCCTACGGCAACCAGGGGAACCGGCGGGCGTTGGGCTTCCGCTTCTCGCGCTGGGCGGAGTGGAATTCCTTGGCCTCCTCGCTCATGTAGTAGAGCAGCGTGGCGTTGCCGGCGAGTTCCTGGATGCCGGCCTGGCCGTCGAGCTCGGCGTTGAAGCCGCTCTTCAGGAGGCGGATCGCGAGCGGGCTGTGTCCGAGGATCTCCTGCGCCCAGCGCACACCCTCGGCCTCGAGCTCCGCCACGGGCACCACCCGGTTGACGAGGCCCATCTCGAGCGCCTGCGCCGCGGTGTACTGGCGGCACAGGAACCAGATCTCGCGGGCCTTCTTCTGGCCCACGATGCGCGCGAGGTAGCTGGCGCCGAAGCCGCCGTCGAAGCTGCCCATCTTGGGGCCCACCTGACCGAAAATGCCGTTGTCCGCGGCAATCGTCAGGTCGCAGACCAGATGGAGCACATGCCCGCCGCCGATGGCGTAGCCCGCGACCAGCGCGATCACGACCTTGGGCATGGACCGGATGAGTTTCTGGAGATCCAGGACATTGAGCCGCGGCACGCCATCGCCACCGACGTAGCCCGCGTGGCCGCGCACGCTCTGGTCGCCACCCGCGCAGAACGCGTACTTCCCGTCCGTGTGCGGGCCCGCTCCGGTCAGGAGCACGACGCCGATCGACGCGTCGTCGCGGGCGTCGCTGAACGCCTCGTGCATCTGGGCCACGGTCTCGGGCCGGAAGGCGTTGCGCTTGGCGGGACGGTTGATCGTGACCTTCGCAATCCCGTCGGCCTTGTGATACAGGATGTCCGAGTACGTCTTGACCGATTTCCAGGTGGGCTGACTCATGCCCGGGAAGTTAGGAAAAACCGGCGGCTTGTCGATGCGGGCCAACGGTTCGCGGCATTTTTCTCGAAACCCGCCCGCCTCCCCGCTTCCCTTAGCCGGTTCCATGTCCACCCGCCCCCCGCTTAACCTGCCGGCCCGCGCCCAAGCCGCCCTGAGCATCGGGGCGCTCGGCGTTGTCTTTGGCGACATCGGCACGAGCCCGCTGTATGCCATCAAGGAGTGCATGGCGCATCTGCCGGCCGGCGACCGCACCGAGGGCATCCTGGGGGTCCTATCGCTGATCTTCTGGTCGTTGATGGTCGTGGTGAGCATCAAGTACCTGTTCTTCGTCACCCGCGCCGACAACCAGGGCGAAGGCGGCATCTTCGCGCTGATGGCGCTCATCCATTCCAAGCGCACGGCCGGCCCGCGCACCGGCCTGGGTGCGGCTGTCATCATGATCCTGGTCGGGGCGGCGCTGCTCTACGGCGACGGCGTCATCACGCCAGCGATCACGGTGCTCAGCGCCGCGGAGGGATTCCTCAATCTCAGCGACGGATTCCGGCCCTATGTCGTGGCCATCGCGTGCGGCATCCTCGCGGTTCTCTTCTGGGCGCAGCACAAGGGCACCAAGCGCATCGGCGGCGTGTTCGGCCCGGTCATGCTGCTCTGGTTCG
>CAZUQB010000458.1:0-1503 GCA_964622405.1 uncultured Opitutaceae bacterium
AGATCTCGATCGTGCTCGACCTCGACCGCGCCGACGAGGCCGCCCGGGTCGCGCATGCGGTGTTCAATCTGGACAAGGCCTAGTCGCCCGGCGGGCGACTGGCCTCAGGCTTTCGGCTGTAGGCGGTCGGCGTGACGGCAGTCAATCGACTCGTTGATGACCTCAATTCGCCTGGCGCCCAAAGCTTACGGCTGACCGCTTCCCATGAAATTCATTTCCACCCGCGGTCAGGCTCCGGCGCTCGGGTTCTCGGACGCCGTAGCGACGGGGTTGGCGCCGGACGGCGGGCTGTTCCTGCCGGAGCAGCTGCCGGATCTGTCCGGGAAGCTGACGGGGTGGGCGGGGCTCGGTTACGCGGACCTCTGCTACGAGTTCATGCGGGTGTTCGCGACGGACATCCCGCCGGCGAAACTGCGGCAGCTCGTGGATCGGTCGTATACGCGGTTCACCGACCCGGCGATTGCGCCGCTCCGGCGTCTGGGGCCGAACTTGCAGGTGCTCGAGCTGTTCCATGGCCCGACGCTCGCGTTCAAGGACTTCGCGCTCCAACTGCTGGGGCAACTCTACGGCCACCAGTGCCAGGTGCGGGGTGAGTCGATCAATGTGCTGGGCGCCACCTCCGGCGACACCGGGGCGGCGGCCATCCACGGACTGATTGGCCGGGCGGGTACGGCAATCTTCATTCTCTATCCGGACGGACGGGTTTCGCCGCTGCAGGAGCGCCAGATGACCTGCACCGGTGCCGACAATGTGTTCGCGCTGGCGATCGACGGCTCGTTCGACGATGCGCAGGCCGCACTGAAGGAGATCTTCGCGGACCAGGCGTTTCGGACCGGCCACCGGCTCTCGGCGGTCAATTCCATCAACTTGGCCCGGGTCCTGGCGCAGTGCGTATACTACCTCTCGGCGTGGCTACGACTCGCGCCGGCGGAGCGGGAGAACGTCGAGTTCGTGGTCCCGACCGGCAATTTCGGCAACGTCCTGGCCGGCTGGCTGCTCCAGCAGATGGGAGTGCCGATCCCGTCGTTCCGAATCGCCACCAACCAAAACGACATCCTGTACCGCCTTTTCACCACCGGCGAATACCGGGTGGCGCCGGTGGCCCCGAGTCTCGCCCCCTCGATGGACATCCAGGTTGCCTCCAATTTCGAGCGGTTCCTGTACTACACCGTCGGCCGCGACCCGGCGCGGGTGCGGGCGGTGATGGAACGCTTCAAGGCCTCGGGCGAGTATCGGTTTGAAGGCTGGAAGGCCGGCGCATTCTCGGCGTCGCGCTGCACCGACGCGGAGATCCCCGGCATCATCCAGCGGGTTCACCGGCACTATGGCTACGTGGCGGATCCGCACACGGCGTGCGCCTTCAAGGAACTGACACCCGGGCGGACCAGCGTGGTGCTGGCGACCGCGAGCCCGGCAAAGTTTCCGGACACGATCCGCGCGGCGATAGGCCTTGAGCCGACGCATCCGGCGCTGGAGGCCTTGAAGTCCCGCCCGGTCGTGAAA
>CAZUQB010000458.1:1603-2699 GCA_964622405.1 uncultured Opitutaceae bacterium
CCTAGAGCAGCGGGGCGAGGAGGCGGCTGAAGTCCTCCATGATGCGGGCCGGCAGGCGCTGGCGGCGGTTGGGGTCGGTCTTGAGTTCGTGGCATTGGCCGAGGAGGGCCTCGGCCCAGGCCTTGATGGCCACGACCTCCGCGTCGGAATGCACCACGAGGCCGATCTCGAAATTCACGAACAGGCTGCGCAGGTCGAAATTGGCCGAGCCGAGGAGCGCGATGCGGTCATCCACGATGAGCGCCTTGCTGTGCAGCATGCCCGCACCGTAAAGCATCACCCGTCCTCCCGCCCGTCGCAATTCCCGCACGTAATGGCGTCGCGCGAAGTCGGTCACGGGATGATTCGAACGGGCGGGCAGCACGAGGGTCACGGCCCGCCCGGCCCGGGCCTTCACGATCAGCGACCGCAGGAGGACATCGTCGGGGATGAAATAGGGCGTGACGACCCAGATGCTGGATTCCGCCTCCTGGATCATGGAGATGATGCCCTCGTAGAGCGGGTCACCGGGCACGTCGGGCCCGCTCGCCACGACCTGCAGCTCCGCCGTGCCGCGGGCGGTGAGCCCCACCGCGGAGTATTCCTGCCGGAGGGGGCCAGGAGGGCGGCGGCTGGCGAAGGACCAGTCGGCGATGAAGACCTCGTGCAGGAGCGTCGCGGCGGGCCCTTCGATCACGGCGCCGAGGTCGGCGAAGCGCTTTCGATAGGAGACGGGTCCCATGTACTCGATGGCGAGATTGTGGCCCCCGATGATCGCGGTGGTGTGGTCAAACACGGCAATCTTGCGATGGTTCCGGAGATTGGCCGAGCCCCGGGACGTGAACGGCAGCACGGGCATGAAGCGGAGGACCTCGCCGCCGGCCGCGCGGAGCGACGCCAGGAAGTTCCCACTGATGAACATCGAGCCCACGGAGTCGAGCAGCAGGCGGACCTTGACGCCCTCGCGGGCACGTTCGGCCAGAGCCTGGACGATGGCGCGGCCGGTGTCATCGCGGCCGAGAATGAACGTCGTGAGATGAATGCAGTGCCGGGCCGACCGGATCTGCTGCATGAGCTCCGCGTAGGTGGCCTCGCCGGTGGTGAGGAGCCGGAGGCG
>CAZUQB010000459.1:0-2695 GCA_964622405.1 uncultured Opitutaceae bacterium
ACCAGCGTCGCCACCGAGCGCGTGCCGTCCTTGGCCGGCGGCAGAAACAGCAGGTAAAACAGCGGCACGGAGGCCAGCGCTCCGGAGAAGATCCCGATGACATGCCCAATGGCCTGCTGCCGCGGCTTCGCCCCCAGCATGTAGCCGGGCTTGATGTCCGAGAGGAGGTTCGCGGCGTTGCTCGAGATCTCCGCCGTCATGCCGCCGGGGATCAGGTTGCTGGCCGGATTCGAGCGATCGAAGATCGCCATCGTGAACTGGGTGATCTTGGCCAGCGAGCCCGTCGGCGTCCAGGAGGTCAGGGCCATCGAGTTCGTGCAGATGATCGTGAGCACGAAGATCAGCGGGAACGAGATGAACGCCAGCAGCCAGGGCACGCCGAAGAACTCGTGGGACACGAGCGCGCCCAGGACCGTCAGCAGCGGCACCGCGACCGCCGACATCCACAGCGGGAGTTCGATGGCTTTCAGCACGTCGGTTTCGCCCGGCGCCGGCGCGCGCTCCGCCCGGCGGAACAGCCCGCGGAACAGCTCCGGCCGACCCAGCAGGCTCACGAGCGAGCCCACGACCATCATCACCACCGCCCACCAGAGCGACCACTGGTTCACGATCTCGGCGCGGGTGATCGGGATGACGGCGCCGCTGGCCGCCACGCGCGGGACGATGTCGCCGTGCTGGATCATGATCGGGGCGAGGATCACGAAATTGATGAACGCCCCGAGCAGGCAGCTCGTCGCGACAGCCATGCCCATCAGACCACCGACGCCGATCATCGAGAGGTCGAGGGTGAGCCGGAGCCCCAGGGTGCGAAAATCGGTGCCGAGGATCGACGGCGTCCAGAGGTGAAACCGCGCCGCGAGATCATAATAATAGGTGTCAATCCGCTCCGGCCAGACCCAGGGTTCCGTCAGGCCGAGCAGCCGGTTCAGCCGCAGCAGCGAGAACTGCGTGAGCCGCATGAACCCGTCGCCGGAGATGAAGTTCACCGCGGCGGCCAGCGCGCTGCTCCAGCCCAGGAGCCGCGCCTTGTAGAGTCCCTCCTCCGCCTTGCCGTGATAAAGCGCGTCCAGCACGACGCCGGCGGCGCGTCCCTCCGGGAACGGCAGCTGGTCCTCGTTGACGAAGCGCCGCTTCATCGGAAACGCGAGAAACACACCCAGCACCGAGACCACCAGCATCCAGGCGAGCATGTGCCACCAGGGGATGATCTTCCCGGTGACGATCATGTAGGCCGCGAGCGCGGAGATCAGCGGCGACGTCATGTAGCCGGCGGCGGTCGCGATCGACTGCGTGCAGTTGTTCTCGAGGATCGTGAAGTCCTGGACCACGCCGCTCCGCGCCAGCGCGCGGTAGAGCGCGAAGGCCAGGATGACCGAGGTCAGGCCGACCCCGGTGGTGATGCCGGTCTTGCCGCCGATGTAGAGATTGGTCGCGGCAAGGAGCCCGCCGAGCAGGAAGCCCGTGATCGCGGAGCGCAACGTGAGCTGCGGCATGTCGCCGCGGTACACGTTCTCAAACCACCACCGGTCCTTCTGGCTGCGGGTCCAGGTGCGGATCTGCTCGTCGGTCAGTTGGGGTAACGCCATGAGGACTTTTCACCGCGGCCCGCGCCCGCGTCGAGCCCAGACACGGCCGGAGGTCCGGCCGTCAGGTTCCGATCCGATCAATCCGGTCGCAGCCGACGCGGGGAAGCCGGGTCCTCAGAGGTACCGCGCGGAGCGGCCGAGGTAGTTCAGCGTCCAGATCTCCTTCCAGACCCGGTAGCGTCCCTCGTGCGTGATCTTGCCGAGGTCCTCGCGGTCGTGGTGGGAGTGGAGAAAGCCCATCTCGGTGTTGAGGCGATCGAGTTCACCCTGCGTGCCGTTGAGGTCGGTGAGGGGATCGACCGTGAACGGCACCGCGACCTCGTTGGCGGCCGCCAGGCGATCACGATGATGCTGGAGCAGGCGCGGGAGCGTGCGGCAGAGCGGGCTGCGTTCCACGAACCAGTGTTCCGGGTAGAAACCCGCGAATGGCACGTAGAGGTTGTCCGTCACGAAGCGGCGGCCATCGGCCGTGAGAGAGGTGAGGGCGAAGCAGAGCGTGACGGCACCGCTGGCCTGGGGAATGAACGTCACCTGCACCCGGATGGTGGCGTCGAGGTTCTGGTAGACCGAGACGCGCAGGTAGATGCCGCCCCCGATCTCCGCCTTCATTGCCTGCACCTGCTTGAAGCCGTTCTGGCGGAGCCAGTCGCGGACCTGCAGTGCGCGCGGCTGCGTGGGCCACTCGTCGCCGCCCTGGTTCAGGGCATAGCGTGGAAACAGCGGCAGCGGGCTCACGCTCAGGGCGTGGATGCTCAGCCAGCTCAGCAGCGTCTCGCCGAGGAACCACAGCAGGAAAAAGAAGAGCACGAGCACCCAGAACGGGCGGTCAATCAGCTGGAAATCGATGCAGACCTGGGCGCCGCCGAACGCGAAGACCAGCCACCGCAGCCACCGGTCGACGATGGCCAGCAGGGGTGAGCCGACCCGCTGGTTGGTCTGGGCGAGGATCAGCGAGACGACGATGGCGCCGAGAATGAGATAGGGGATTTCCACGAGGAATCGGGCCCGGCGGACCGGGCCGGCCTTTCACTATACGCTTTCCGCCGGAGAATCCTAGCCCGCCGGCGGAAGAAAATCAGCTGAGCCGCACGGGCATGATCACGCAGATG
>CAZUQB010000460.1:0-2690 GCA_964622405.1 uncultured Opitutaceae bacterium
TCATCTGCAACGCCAACGTCGGCGACAACGTCGAGCCCCAGATCTTCCTCAAGGAATACGACGCCACGGTGATCTGCACCGGCGCCACCCAGCCGCGGGACCTGCCCATCGAGGGCCGCAACCTCAAGGGCGTGCACTTCGCGATGGAGTTCCTCACCGCCAACACCAAGGCCGTGCTCGCGAACAAGGGACCGAGCCCGATCAACGCGGCCGGCAAGGACGTCGTCGTCATCGGCGGCGGCGACACCGGCACCGACTGCGTCGGCACCTCCATGCGCCAGGGCTGCCGGAGTCTCCTCCAGATCGAGATTCTCCCCAAGCCGCCGATGGAGCGCGCCGCCGACAACCCGTGGCCGGAGTGGCCGAAGGTCTACAAGCTGGACTACGGCCAGGAGGAGGCCGCGGCCAAGTACGGCGCCGATCCGCGCATCTACCTCACGACCGTGAAGAAGTTCGTCGGCGACGAGCAGGGCCAGGTGAAGGAGCTCGTGACCGTCGAGATCAAGTGGGAGAAGAACGACAAGGGCCAGTTCGTCCCCAAGGAGCAGCCCGGCACCGAAAAGACCCGCCCCGCGCAGCTCGTGCTGCTCGCCATGGGTTTCCTCGGGCCCGAGCAGGCGCTGCTCAAGGAGCTCAAGATCGAGGTTGATCCGCGCAGCAACGTAAAGGCCGAGTACGGCCAGTTCGCGACCAGCATCCCGGGCGTCTTCGCCGCGGGCGACTGCCGCCGCGGCCAGAGCCTCGTCGTCTGGGCCATCAACGAGGGCCGGGCGGCGGCCCGGGAATGTGACCGATACTTGATGGGCTCGACCGACCTGCCCTGAAGGCGGCCGGGGTTGTTTCTCCAAGGCGGGGTCGATGACCCCGCCTTGCTCTTTTCCGGGCGCCGGGGGTGAACCGCCCGCGGCGACGGAACGCCGCGTGCTACAGGGAAGGCATGGCGTACAAGAAGATTCCCATGAACCAGAACAAGCAGATCGCGCTCGTGGCGCACGATCACAAGAAGCGCGACCTGATCGAGTGGGCGAAGTTCAACCGCGACCTGCTGGCCCACCACCGGGTGTTCGCGACCGGCACGACCGGCCGCCTGCTGGAGGCGGAGCTAGGCTTTCCCATCACCAAGCTCCAGAGCGGTCCGCTCGGCGGCGACCAGCAGATCGGCGCCAAGATCGTCGACGGCGAGATCGACTTCCTGATCTTCTTCTGGGACCCGCTGGAGCCGCAGCCGCACGATCCGGACGTGAAGGCGCTCCTGCGCATGGCGGTCGTGTGGAACATCCCGATCGCCTGCGACCGCGCCTCGGCGGACTTCATGATCTCGTCGCCCCTGATGGACCGGCGGTACGTGCGGCTGGTGCCCGACTACGACGCCTACCGCGCGCGGCCGGTGCCGGTGGCCTGAGCCTCGCCGGGATTGCCTCGCGTCGGCGGGCCTGCTTTCCATCACCCCCGATGCCTTCCAAGCCCATCCCCGGCTCCACCGGTGAAGTCCTGACCTGCCTGCCGTCGCCCTACCTGCCGCATCCGGCGACCGGACTCCTGTACCTGCCGCGGTTCCTGGCGAAGTGCCGGTACGTGAAGGCGCACGGGGCGCTGCCCGCGAGCTACGCGCGGAACTACAAACGCGGGCTCGACCGTTTCCTCTGCCTGCACCTCGGCATTGATCCGGCGGCGGTCGAGCAGATTGTGATGGAGTCGGCGACCGACGACGAGGTGGAGGCCAGGCTGCGGACGCTCCTGCCGGCGGATGTCCGCGCGGCCAAGTGGAATCGCGACCTCGCGCAGAAGGGACTGACGGCGGCGGGGCAGGAGTTCCTCAAGGAGGCGCTCACCGCGATGGGCTGCGCCGACCGGGTCGGGGAAATCCGCACGGTGCCCGACCTGATCGACTTCGACGAGGGCCGCATCGAGTAGGCGGCCGAAAAAAATGAGCCGCCCCGGATGGGGCGGCTCATGTCGACTAGGCGAGGGCGCGGCTACTTTCTCTTTTTCTTCGCCGGTTTCTTCTTCGCCACTTTCTTTTTTGCCTTCTTGGCCATGCGTGGGTCCTCCGGTTTCGCTGTTTCGGCCTGCATCACGGCGGAAGACGGGGCTCTTGTCGCCGGCGGGCTAGTTTGAAACTCGCGCTCACCGCCGAGCGGCGCAACCTAAATGCGCGCCGCGTCAGGACGCGAACTCGGTCGGGCTGGGCGCCGTGGCGCCGCCGATGATGCGGCGGAGCGACACCAGATTTTCGCGGACGAGTTCGCCCATCGTCTCGCATTGCAGGTATTCGCCGCGCTGGAAGTGCTCGGCGAGGCCGAGCCGCAGCTCGTGCACCTTCTCGGCCGGCGCGATCGGGTCGCGGGCCATCTCCGCCAAGAGGAACCCGAGCCGCTGGCTCGCGAGCTCGGCGCGGTGCAGCATCAGCGTCTGCTCCTCGCGCTGGTACTGCAGCGCGGTCCGGGGGTGCAGGTGCTTGATGCAGTAGCGCACGACGCCGTAGTTCTCCTTGAAGAATTGCGGGAGGTAGAAGTTCTTCCGGCCGTTGTACGACTGCTGGTCGAAATCCATCGCGCGGATGCGGACCTGTGCGCTCTCGAAGTCCGGGGTCACCACGACGACATAGTTGTAGGAGCGCATGTCGCCCAGCAGCCGCACGAAGCAGCGCTCGTTGAACTTCACCATCTCCTTCGCCACGCGGACCGGGC
>CAZUQB010000461.1:0-2681 GCA_964622405.1 uncultured Opitutaceae bacterium
GCAGCATGATGCCCTGGATGACCAAGAAGAACATCAAGGGCGTCCAGGCGGCCTATTCCTGACCGGCCCGCATCCGAAGGTTGCCAAGTTCCCCGGGGCGCAGACACTGCTCTGCGCCCTTTTCCTTTCGCAATGTCCAAGCTCATCCTCGCCACCCGCAAAAGCCCGCTCGCGCTCGCCCAGTCCGAGATGGTCGCCGCGCACCTCCGCGCCTCGCTTCAGGTCGAGGCGGAGCTGCTCAAGATGGTCACCACCGGCGACCGCCAGACCGAATGGTCCCTCGAGCAGAAGGGCGGCAAGGGCCTGTTCACCAGCGAGCTGGAGCAGGCGCTCCTCCGCGGCGACGCCGATGTCGCGGTCCACAGCACCAAGGATCTCCCGGGCGAGATGCCCGCGGGCCTGGCCATCGCCGGCTACATGCCGCGCGAAAACACGCGCGATGTCCTGGTCATCCGGCAGGGGCTCACGGCCCCCGCGAAGATCGCCACCGGCAGCCCGCGCCGTCGGCTCCAGATCGCCCAGCTGTTTCCCGGGGTCGTGTTCACCGAGATCCGCGGCAACGTCGACACGCGGCTCAAGAAGATCGCGGAGCAGCACCTGGCCGACGCGACCATCCTCGCCGCCGCCGGCCTGAAGCGCCTCGGCATCCCCGGCTGGCCCGGGCTGGAATTCCGTCCGCTGGAGTTCACCCAGATGGTCCCGGCCGTGGGGCAGGGCGCCATCGCGATCCAGTGCCGCGCGGCCGACGTGGCGAAGTTCGCCGCCGTCTTCGACGCGGCCACCGCCCGCGGGCTGGGCATCGAGCGCGCCCTGCAGACGGCCCTCGGCGGCGGCTGCCACACCGCCTTCGGCGCGCACGCCGCCGGTGACCGTCTCCACTTCTTCCATGAGCAGACGGGCCGGCGCAGCCTCCCGCTGTCGCCGGCCGATCTCGCCGCGCCCGACGCGGCCGCCGCCCGCATCCTCCGCGAGCTCGGACTCAAATGAGCGCCCAGTCCCTCCGCGGCCGCCGGGTCGCGCTGACCCGCGCCGGCCACCAGAATTCGGAGCTGCACACCCGGCTCGCCGCGCTCGGCGCCGAGGTCCTGGAGCTGCCGCTCATCGAGGTCCGGAAGTCGGTCAAGAACGAGGATCTCGCCGAGGTCTTTCCCGAGCTGGGCTCTTACGACTGGCTGGTGTTCACCAGCACGAACGGCGTCCGGTTCTTCTTCGAGGAGTTCCACCGCGTGTTCGACGACATCCGCTCCCTCGGGCTGCTGCGCGTGGCCTGCGTCGGCGAGGCAACCGCGAAGGCGGTGACCGCCCTGCACCTGCGCGTCGAGTGCCAGCCCAAGACCGCCACGGCCGAGGCGCTCGCGGACGAGCTCATCGCCACCGGCAGTCTCGACAGCGCCAAGGTGCTGGTCATCACCGGCAATCTCAACCGCGACGCGCTGGTGAAGAAGCTCGAGGCCGAGGGGCGCGCGATCGTCGACACGCTCAAGGTTTACGAGACCGTGAAGCACGATCTGACGGGCGATCCGGTCGCCGCCGACTTTCGGGCCCACGGCGCCGATGCTATCCTGTTCGCGAGTTCGTCCGCGGTGCAGTCCTTCGCCGACCAGGCCAAGGCCCTCCAGCTGGCGAAGGATGCCCGGCGCCCGCTCGCCGGCAGCATCGGCCCGCAGACCTCCGAGACCATGAAGCTGGTCGGCGTGCCGGTCGACTTCACGGCAAAGGAGCCCGGCCTCGAGGCGCTGGTGGATGCCACGGTGAAAGCCCTGGCGAAGGCCAAATAGCCGGTGGCAGGTGGCCATGGGGCAGGGCGCAGACACTGGGAACGCCCGCGTCCGCATGATTCCTGATACTTGCTCCCTGGATCTTGTTACCTGCCTTTCCGATCTCCGGGCTTTGATTTCCTGATACTTGCTCCCTGGTACCTGTTACCTTAGTAGAATCATCATGAAGGTCCCATTCCTCGATCTTTCCCTGCAGCACAAGGCGCTGCGCGAGCCTGCGCTCGCGGCGCTGGCGGCGACCTACGACGCCACCCGGTTCTGCCTCGGCAAGGATGTGGAGGACTTTGAGAAGAACTTCGGCTCGGTCCTCGGTTATCCCACCGTGTTGGGCATGAACAGCGGCACCGCGCCGCTTCACGTGGCGTGCATGATGGCCGGCTTCGGCCCGGGCGACGAGATCATCACCGCGCCCTTCACGTTCATCTCGTCGGCGTGGGGCATCAGCTACGTCGGCGCCAAGCCGGTCTTTGCCGACATCGAGGAAGGCACCTTTAATCTCGACCCCGCCAAGGTGGCCGCCGCGGTGACGCCGCGGACCAAGGGCATCATCGTGGTGCACCTGTTCGGGCAGCCGGCCCGCATGGACGAGATCATGGCCGTCGCCAGGCAGCACAATCTGTTCGTGATCGAGGACTGCGCCCAGGCGGTGGGCGCGCAGTATCGCGGCGCGCCGGTCGGCCTGTTCGGCGACGTGGGCACGTTCAGCTTCTACCCGACCAAGAATCTCGGCGGCTGCGGCGAGGGTGGGGCGCTGGTCACCCGCCGGCCGGAGCTGCACACCCGGGCGCGGCACATTCGCGTCCACGGCTCGGACCGCCGCTACTATCACGACATCGTCGGCGGTAATTTCCGCATGGACGGCTTCCAGGGCGCGCTGCTCAACGTGAAGCTGCCGCACCTGGC
>CAZUQB010000462.1:0-2678 GCA_964622405.1 uncultured Opitutaceae bacterium
GCCAGGATCGGCAGCCAGATCGGCGACAGGACGGCGCCGAGGACCAGGACCAGGGCAAGCACAACCAGCGTGGCCGTCAGGCCGGCGGCGACCACTGCGCCAATTCCCGCCAGCGCCACGGCGCCGACGACGAGCATCACGGCGGCGGCGAGGAAGGCGGGCGCCAGGAGCACCGGGAACACCTTGATCAGCACCAGCACCAGAAGCGTGAACAGGAGGATCTTCAGGAAAGTCTTCATGCCTCCAGAACCCGCCTGCGCCCGGAAAGTTGCAGGCCGCCGCCGGCAGGGCCGTGAATATTACCCTTCCCGGGAACTTCGGCCTGTTCAACCCCGCCGACCTGCTGCATCCTGAGCCGTCCCCACCCATGAAAAAGTACCTCGCCCCAGTGGGAGCCCTCTTGGCTCTGCTTGTGCTCGCCGGCTGTGAATCCTCGGGGGTCACCGCCCGCATCCAGGAAAAGTCGGCCCTGTTCAACAGCCTCGAGCCGTGGCAACAGCGCGACATCCAGTCCGGGCTCGTGAACCCCGGCTTTTCCACCGACATGGTCTACATGGCGCTCGGCAAGCCGTCGAAGATCGTCACGACCGCCGACGGCCAGGAGACCATCTGGACCTACTCCAACTACTATCCGCCGGTGGCGCAGTACAGCGCCCAGGCGAGCGCCGATAACACGGGGGGCAAGTACTACGGCACTGTCGACTCCTCCAGCTCACCGCGCAATCCCGCCAGCCTCTCCGCCACCGGCCAGAAGGGCACCGCCCAGACGTCGCTCGATGTGCCCGACCTCCCGGCCGACACGCTGTACGTCACGTTCCGCAACGGCCAGGTGACCCGCACCCAGCTCGAGAGCGAGATCCAGCACTGACGCCGCTCCCCCTGCCGGCGCCCGCCGCCGCCTGATGCGCCTGCCCGGCTCCATCCTCGTCGCCGCCCTCCTGCTCGCACCCGTCGCGTCCGGAGGCGAGCGCCACGCCGCCCCGCCCGGGCCCATCGAGAAGCTCCCGCCGTTCAACGTGCGGGAGCAGATCTTCCCGTCGATCGAGGTGCACTTCGAGCTCGCCGGCGAACGGCTCGGCGATCCGCTCAACGACCCCATCCTCGACGCCAAGATCACCGCGGTGGACTACGACGGCATGGGCTCCCGGCTCGGCCTGCGCGTCGGCGACTCCCTGGTCGCCCTCAACGGCGTGCCCATCCGCGGCCTCACCATCCTGCAGCTCGCCGCCCTCGTCGGCAAGGCGCGCAACGACAAGACCGACCTGGTCTGGGACGCCAAGCGCGGCATCACCCCGTTCACCATCCGCTACAACGGCAAGTGGGACACCCCGCTGCCCGGCCAGAAAAGATGAAAGGGGCGCAGGGGGCTGCGCCCAAGTGACAGGTGCCAGGTGTCCAGGTACCAAGAACCCAGCCTGCCCCCTCCCTCGCCTCCTCGACTCCTCGCCTCCTCGACTCCTCGACCTCCTCGACTCCTCGACCTTCTCGACTCCTCGACCTTCTTCCCATGGTTTCCACGCTCCCTCTTTTCTCCCACAAGCACGAACTCGATCTCTCGCCCGAGGCGTTTGGCGAGCTCCGGAGCTCGGCGGACTGCGCCGATGACGTGACCGAGCTCAACCGGCGGCTGGCGGACGACGGCTATCTCTATCTTCCCGGGTTTTTCGACCGCGAGCTGATCCAGGCCGGGCGTGCGGCGGTGACGGACCGCCTCGCCGCCGAGGGCACGCTCGATCCCGCGTATCCCGCGATCGAGGCCCGGCGACGTCCGGACCGCGAACTCGGCTACCGCGGCGATCTCGCGAAGGACAATCCCGCGATCGACCGGGTCGTGTTCGGCCCCGAGCTGCTCGGATTCTACACGCGCCTCTTCGGCGAGCCGGTGCGCCACTTCGACAACAAGTGGTTCCGCGCCGTCGGCCGCGGCCAGGGGACCCCGCCGCACTGCGATCTCGTCTACATGGGCCGCGGCACCCACCAGCTGCTCACCGCCTGGATCCCGTATGGCGACGTCTCGCTCGAGATCGGCGGACTGATGGTGCTCGAGCATTCCCACCGGCAGGCGGCCCGGCTCCGGAATTATCTCGAGGTCGACGTCGACTCCTACTGCGAGAACCGCCCGCGCGAGGTGGAAAAGGTGCGGGACCGCGGCGGCTGGAGCCACCCGGGCCACCTCACCACCAATCCGGCCACGCTCCGAAAGAAACTGGGCGGCCGCTGGCTCACGTCCGAGTACCGCATGGGCGACCTGCTCACCTTCGGCATGACGATGATCCACGGCTCCATCGACAACCAGACCGACATCGTCCGCCTGTCCTCGGACACGCGCTACCAGCGTGCCAGCCAGCCCATCGACCCGCGCTGGGTCGGCAGCAATCCCTCCGGCCACACCCTGCGCGCGAAGCAGGGTATGATCTGCTGAACCGCGGCCGGGCGGCCGCGATTCAGCAGATCGGAATTCGGGATTCGGAATTCGGAATTCGATTCCGAACGGGCAAGAGACCGAAAATGTGGGCGGGGTGCCCTCACCCCGCTTGGAATTAACCGGTGCGCCTCCCGCCTGAGCGCAGCACCTTTCGAATCCCGAATTCCGAATCCCGAATTTCGAACTGAGCGGCGCCACGCGCCGCTCAGTTCCCCGTCCGATCCAGCACGCGGCGCATCTGCAGCGCGAGCCC
>CAZUQB010000463.1:0-2677 GCA_964622405.1 uncultured Opitutaceae bacterium
AACGCCAGCGGGCCCATCTCCTGCGGCACGGCCTGCAGCGGGATCCAGGCGGTGATCGAATTCGGGTTGCTCATCGGCCAGTAATACTGGTCCGCGTGCCAGGGCGTGACGCCGCCGCCCGGCTCCTTGTACAGCGCCTGGTCGTGGTACATGCGCACCCCGCGCACGCCGAGCAGCTCCGCGGCGAGACGCGCGAGGCGCTGGCCCCAGCAGAATTCCTTCACCGTCTCGTTCTTCGTCCAGATGTTGCCGACCTGGAGAAACGCCTTGTGGTACGTGTCGCGCTGCTCGATCGGCAGATGCATCGTGTTCAGGCGGTACACCTCCGCCGTGATGATCTTGCCGTAATGGTCGAGCACCTCGGGCGAGAGCACGCGCTTCAGCTTGATGTAGCCGTCGCGACGAAACTGGGCGATTTGGTCGGCCGTGAGCGGGTAGGGGGTGTCGAGATCGAGCTTCGGCATGGCCAGTCCAGTGCCGGACTCTGCCGCCGCGCGCAAGCACGCCGCAAATTTCACTGATGAACGTTCAAGGCCCCGTCTGGGGGATTCGATCGGGGCTGCCTCGGGTGAATCCCCCGGTTAATTGCAATTTGTAAGCAAACACCGTGCTGTGTGGATGATAGCTTCGGCTTGAGCGCGGGGGGACTTTCCTCAATTTCGGTACGCCCACCATGAGCGCGCGACTGAAAATCCTGGTGATCGATGACGAAGCGGAAATCTGCGAGCTGACCAAGCTGCTCCTGCAGCGCAATGGTCACGAGGTGCTCGTGGCGACCGACGGCAACCTGGCGATCCGGTTGTTCAACGAGCAGATCTTCGACCTCGTGATCACCGACATCCTCATGCCGGACTGCGACGGGCTCGAGGTGATCGCCGAGCTGCGCCGCAAGCATCCCGCGGTGCGCATCATCGCCTCGTCGGGCGGCGGCCGCGTGTCGAGCGACAGCTACCTCCACATCGCGCGCAAGACCGGGGCCCACGCGCTGCTCGCGAAGCCGTTCACGCTGTCTGAGCTGCATGCCAGCGTCGCGACGGCCATGCAGGGGGTGCAGCCGGTGACGCCCGCAGCCGAGCCGGCCACCTGAGCGCCTAGGGCGCGAAGAGCACGCAGACCGGCATCGGCACCTCGACGGAATGTCCCGTCGGCGTGAGCCGTCCCGTCTCCGGGTCGACCCGCAGCACGGTGAGCGTATTGGAGCCCTGGTTGGCGCAGAGCAGCCAGCGCCCGTCGGGCGAGAGCGCGAAATTCCGGGGGTTCTTTCCTCCGCACGGCGTGATCTCCACCGGCGTGAGCAACCCGGTGCCGGCGGCGATTGCGAACACCGCGATGCTGTCGTGCCCGCGGTTGGAGGTGTAGACAAAGCGGCCGTTCGGGTGCACGCGGATCTCGGCTCCGGAGGACGCGCCGTGGAAGTCGGCGGGCAGGGTCGACAGCGTCTGCCGGGGCGTGAGGGCGCCGGTCTCGGCGGCGTAGTCGTAGGCCGTGATCGTGTTGCCCATCTCGGTGAGCGCGTAGGCGTGGCGGCCGTCGGACCCGAACTTGAAGTGCCGCGGCCCTGCGCCGGGCGCGGTGGCAACCCAGGCCGGCTCGGCGGGCGACAGCACGGCCCGGGCGGCGTCGAGGCGGTAGGTGAAGATCCGATCGAGGCCGAGGTCGCAGACGATCACGAACCGCCCGTCGGGCGAGAACGTGACGGAGTGCACGTGCGGCGACGTCTGGCGCACGGGATCGACGCTGTGGCCGGCGTGCGGAACCACGTTGGGCTCGCCCAGCGTGCCGTCGGGGCGGAGCGGGATCGCGGCGACAATGCCCGTGTGGTAGTTGGAGATGACGAGCGCCCGCTGCGTCGGGTCGACGGCGAGATGGCAGGGGGCGACGCCGCCCGAGGGGTGCGGCGGCTGGAGCGACCGCAGCGTGCCGTGGGCGAGATCGACCGCGAAGGCGGCGGCCATCGCGGCGGACTCGTTCACCGCGTAGAGGAAGCGGTGGTCGGGCGAGAAGGCGAGGAACGACGGATTGGGCGTCTCGGCGGCGAGCGTGGGCGCGCCCAGCGCGCCCGTGGCGGGATCGAGGGACACGGCGTAGATGCCGCGGCTCGTCGAGCGCGTGTAGGTGCCGATGAAGGCGAGGGGGCGGGCGACGGCGGGGAGCGTCATAAGCAGGAAGAGGAGCAGGCGCATCGCGCGGGTCAGCGGGCGGCGGCGAGCGCCTCCTTGTGGTGGCGGCGGCAGACGGCGATATAGCGGTCATTGCCGCCGATCTCGACCTGAGCGCCCTCGCGGACGGCGGTGCCGTCCTCCGTGACGCGGAGGTTCATCGTGGCCTTCCGGCCGCAGTGGCAGATGGTCTTGAGCTCGATGAGGTCGTCGGCCAGCGCGAGCAGCTCCGCGCTGCCGGGAAACAGCTTCGCCTGAAAGTCGGTGCGCAGGCCGTAGCACAGGACGGGAATGTCCAGGCCGTCGGCCACCTCGGCCAGCTGCCGCACCTGGGCGGGCGAGATGAACTGCGCCTCGTCGACGAACACGCAGGCGACGGCCGACTTGGCGTGCTCGGCGCGGATGACCTCGAGCAGGTCGTCGGTGGCGCGCAGGGGCAGGGCGTCGGAGGCGAGGCCGATGCGCGACTGGATGCGGCCGTAGCCGGCGCGGGTGTCGAGCACCGGCGCGAACATCAG
>CAZUQB010000464.1:0-2674 GCA_964622405.1 uncultured Opitutaceae bacterium
TGTCCTCGGAGTGGATCACCTCGCTGATGAGGGTCTGCTTCTGCTTCATCTCGGCGGCGGCGGCGAGCGAGCCGCTGAAGCCGCCGGTGACGGTGACGGCCTCGAGCATGACGACTTTGTCGTCCGGTTTCTTGGCATTGTCTTCCGCCACGACGGGGGCGGTCTGGCCGTAACCGGCCAGGGAGGCGGCCACGGTCAGGAGGCCGACGGCCATGAGCCGGGTGCGGCTCAGGCGCTGGGTTCGTGTCGAGCAGTCAGTGTGCATGGTGTGGGGGCTGTGGGTGGTCGCAGGCGGCGGTTGTGGACGCCGGCGCGAAGCTTGGGGAAGAGAGGGGAACTGGGGTGCCGGTCCGATTGGGGGCGAACACGACACGGGCATAGGAACCGGGCGGCCGCTGAATTTTCCACCTGCGACTCGTTGAGAAATCCGCGATGACCCGGAAAAATCTTAGGCGCTTTCCGAGCACTCAGGTTTCGTCCGCCCGGCCTAGGTTTTCTCCGCCCGGGCTTTTTTGACTCGTCCGGCGTCCGCCGCAGGCTCGGCTTCCCTCCCCGTCATGCCCGCCGCCCTGCCCCACCCGGCCCGGCGCATCGGCCCGTCCGGCCGGGCGCTCCTCCTCGGCCTGCTCCTCGTCGCGACCCTGGTCGCCGCCCCGCAGCCCTACCCGGCGGTGCCCCGCTTCACGCACCCCGGCGCCGGTCAGACTTATTATTTCCTCCTCACCGATCGCTTCGCCAACGGCCGCACCGACAATGACACCGGTCACCTGCCCGGCGGACCCGACGACCACGGCTTCGACCCAACGCGCATCTCTCATTTTCACGGCGGCGATTTTGCCGGGCTCACCGCGCACCTCGACTACCTGCAGGGCCTCGGGGTGACCGACCTGTGGATCACCCCGCCCTTCACCAACCAGCCCATGCTGAACGGCTCGGCGGGTTACCACGGCTACTGGATCACCGACTTCCTGCACATCGACCCGCACCTTGGCACCGGCGACGAGTTCGCGGCCTTCGTGCGCCAGGCCCACGCCCGCGGCCTGCGCGTCACGGTCGACATCGTCGTGAACCACACCGGCGACATCATCCGGTATCCGCACGGCGCCACCACCTACGTCGACCAGCGTGACGTCCCGCTGCGCGACGCCGACGGGCGCCCGGTGGACGAGCGGGCCGTGGCCTGGAACGGACTCGGCGACCCCGCCGCGTTTCCCACCCTGTCGGCCGCGACCAGCTTCCCCTACCGGCCGGAGGTCGCGGCCGCCTGGCGCCACCTGAAGCAGCCGGAGTGGCTGAACGACGTGACCCTCTACCACAACCGCGGCCACAGCACCTTCCGCGGGCCGAGTTCCATCTACGGCGATTTCGGCGGGCTGGACGACGTCATGACCGAGCACCCGCGCGTCGTGCAGGGGTTCAGCACGCTCTTCGGCGACTGGCTGGAACAGTCCGGCCTCGACGGCTACCGCATCGACACGGTGCGCCACGTGAACGCGGAGTTTTGGCAGGGCTTCATGCCCGCCATCCGCGCGCGCGCGCGGGCGGCGGGCCGGCCGGACTTCCTCTCCTTCGGCGAGGTGGCCAACGACCTCGGCGACGTGACCCTGCTGAGCGAGTTCTCCACGAATCAGCCGCTCGACGCCACGCTCGACTTTCCGTTCCGCGACGCGGCCCGGGCCTTTGTGTCCCGCGGCGGCCCGGCCCGGGCGTTCGCGGACTTCATTGGCCTCGACGATCTCTACACCGACCACGACAGCAACGTTCACTCGTCCGCCACATTCCTGGGCAATCACGACGGCGGCCGGTTTGGTTACTACCTCCTGCAGGACAATCCCCGCGCCACGCCCGCCGAACTAGCCGCGCTGGTCCGCCTGGGACACGGCTTGCTGCTGCTGAGCCGGGGCCAGCCGGTAATTTACTACGGCGACGAACAGGGCATGCTCGGCCGCGGTGGCGACGACCAGCGGGCGCGCGAGGACATGTTCGCCGCCAAGGCCCCGCTCTTTCGCGACGCACTCCTGCTCGGCACCCGCCGCACCGGCGCCGACGACAAATTCGACCCGTCGCATCCCTTCTACCGCCTGATCGCCCGCCTCGCGGCGCTCCGGGCGCGGACCCCCGCCCTGCGCACCGGGGCCATGATCCCGCGCGGCACCGGCTCCGACCGCGTGCTCGCGTTTTCCCGCATCAACCGGGACGAGCTGCGCGAATACGTGGTGGCGTTCAACAATTCCCGGACGGAAACCGTCACCGCGAGAATTCCCACCGCGCAGCCAGCCGGCGCCTCCTTCCGGCGCGTGTTCGATTCCCAGTCGCCAGAGCAGCCGGATGACAGGGAGGCCAAGGTTGGCGCGGACGGCGGGATCGCGGTCAGCCTGCCGCCGCTCGAGTTTGCGGTGTGGCGAGCCGACGAAAGACTGCCGTCGACCGCTGGTGCTCCCGGCGTGACCCTCGCGGCGCCGACCGGCGGCGCCACACTGACCTTCACCTCGCGCGAAGTTGACGGCCAAGTCCTGAACAGCCGGCAGGAGCTTCGCGCGGAGGTGACCGGAGGCGACGGAATTGGCGAGGTGACCTTCCTGCTGAGCCGGGCCTCACGTCCGGGCCAATTCGAACTGCTCGGTGTCGACGACGCCCCGCCCTACCGGGTCTTCTGGCGCCCGCCCCCGGATCT
>CAZUQB010000465.1:0-2674 GCA_964622405.1 uncultured Opitutaceae bacterium
TGCTGTTTTCCCTGCTTTCGGCCGCCCTGCGCGGCGTTGAGGCCGACGCCGTCTTTGTCGAGGTCAATGCCGTCCCGGCCGGCGAGCCGAAGATCCACCTCGTGGGCCTGCCGGACGCGGCCGTGAAGGAGTCCTGCGACCGCGTCTTCACCGCGGTCCGCAACTGCGGCTTCTTCCTGGGCAACAAGCGCACCACGATCAATCTCGCGCCCGGCCACGTGCGCAAGGAGGGCCCGATGTACGACCTGCCCATCGCCCTTGGCATGCTCTGCGCCCATGAGCAGGCGCAGCTTCAGGCGCCCGGCGACTGGCTCATCGCCGGGGAACTCAGCCTCTCCGGCGCCACCCGCCCCATCCGCGGCGCCCTGGCGATGGCCCGCCTGGCCCGGAGGCTCGGCAAGCGCGGCCTGCTGCTGCCGCCCTTGTCCGCCGAGGAGGCCGCGCTGGTCGAGGGGGTCGAGGTCTTTCCCATCACCTCGCTCGACCAGGCGGTGCGCTTCCTCAAGGGCGAGCTGCCCCTCGCCCCGCTGACGTCCGCCGCCGCCCGGCAGCGCGCCCGCCCGGCCGCCGGCAGTTCGACCGACTTCGCCGAGGTCAAGGGCCAGCCCGCCCTCCGCCGCGCCGTCGAGGTTGCCGTCGCCGGATCGCATAATCTGCTCATGATCGGACCGCCGGGCTCGGGAAAATCCATGGTCGCGAAGCGCATCCCGACGGTGATGCCGGCCCCGACCCTCGACGAGCAGCTCGAGATCCTCAGCATCCAGTCCGCCGCCGGCCGCACGCTGCAGGGCGAGCTGTCCTGGGGCACCCGGCCCTTCCGCGGCCCGCATCATACGATCTCCGATGTCGGATTGCTCGGCGGCGGGACCATTCCGGGACCCGGCGAAATCTCGCTCGCCCACCACGGAGTGCTGTTCCTCGACGAGCTGCCGGAATTCAAGCGCTCGGCGCTCGAGGTGCTGCGCCAGCCGCTCGAGGACGGCGAGGTCACCATCTCCCGGAGCGCCGGCAAGGTCACCCTGCCCTGCGCCTTCATGCTGGTCGCAGCGATGAACCCCTGCCCCTGCGGCTACCTCGGCGACCGACGGCACGAGTGCCGGTGCTCGCCCACCCAGATCCAGCGTTATCGCGCCCGGATCAGCGGGCCGCTCCTTGACCGCATCGACATCCACATCGACGCGCCCGCCTTGTCGCTCACCGAGCTGCGCAGCGAACAGCTCGGCGAAAGCTCCGGTGTGGTCCGCGCCCGCACCGAGCGGGCCCGCCAGCGGCAGCAGGCCCGCTTCAACGGCACGCCGGTCACCGCCAACGCCCGCATGACCCACCGGCAGATCCGGCAGCACTGCGAGATCGACTCCACGCTCGGCGATCTCCTCCAGCAGGCGATGGAACAGCTCAGTCTCTCCGCCCGCGCCTACGACCGCATCCTGAAGGTTGCCCTGACCATCGCTGATCTCGCCGAATCCGAACGCATCGCGGCGCCGCATCTGCTCGAAGCGATCCAATACCGGAGTCTGGACCGCAACCTGTTTTACTGAGGGCTGGGAGGCACCGGAGATTGCCGCGAAAGCGAAGCGCGTGCCGAATTCGCGTAGGCAGTCGTCGGCATCCCCACGGAATTTCGGAAATTGTCCTTGCCCTTCGTTACACCTTATGGTGTAATGTCAGCATGGATCGGTTGACCGACACTCTCACGGCCCTGTCGCATCCCGCGCGGCGGGCGATTCTCGGGCGGCTGGCGCTGGCCCCGGCCCGCTTCCTCGATGTCGCCAAGCCGTTCGACACCTCGCTCAACGCGGTGACCAAGCACCTCAAGCTCCTCGAGCGCGCCGCGCTCATCGAGCGGCGCCGTCAGGGTCGCGAGGTCATCATTTCCCTGCGCGCCGAACCGCTCCGCGAGGTCGCCGACTGGGTCCACGAATACCAGCGGTTCTGGAATGACCGCCTCGACACCTTCCAGCAGCACTTCAAAGCCAAACGAAAACAGGAGAAATCTTCATGAAACCCACCAAGAAAACCCTCGAGTTCCGGTTCGAACGCGTGATCACCGCCTCCCCGACCGAAGCTTACGACGGATGGCTTGATCCCAAGGTCCCCGGCAATCCCTGGAACATGGGCGACAAGCTCCTGCTCACCCCCAAGGTCGACGGCTTCTTCTACTGGCTGGTCGACGGCACCCCGCACTACGGCCGCTTCACCGAGGTCCAGCGGCCCGGCCGCATCACCCACACCTGGGTCTCGCCCTACACGCATGGCGAGGAGTCGACGGTCCGGGTGACTTTTGCTCCCCAGGGCAAGAACACGCTCATGACTCTCGTGCACTCGGGTCTGCCCGACACCGTGCGCGGCCGGAAACACAAGCAGGGCTGGACCTACTTCATGGACGCTTTCTCCGGGTCGTTCGGGCAAACGTCGAAGAAACGAAAGTGACTTCGGTGCTGGGCACCCGGACAGGCGGCTGGCTTTGCACCGGAGGCAACGGAGGGAACGGAGACGGAGCAGCGTGCGCGGGCGGTTGAGTTGTGGGCGGGAGTTTCGGCCGGACGCAGTTCACTCTGGCCGGAACCAGGGGCGCAGCTATTGAATCGGAGCCATGGGTTCACGGACACTGCTGCGGGATGCGATCGCGCGGCGGCCGGTGCCCCGGATTCCGCTCACGGAGATCTGCTACTGG
>CAZUQB010000466.1:0-2665 GCA_964622405.1 uncultured Opitutaceae bacterium
TCGTCGCCCAGGCTCTCCGCGTACAGCCCCCACCCTTCCACGAACGCCGTGTAGCCGCCGTAACGCCGGAACTCCGGCAGGTCGCCCATCTCCTGCGCGAGCGCGATCTGCAGGTGATGGCCCGGGACCGACTCGTGCAGGGTCAGGGCCTCCATCTCCCACTTCGGCCGGGTGTCGAGCGCGTAGGTGTTGGCGTAGAAATATCCCGGCCGGCCCGCCTCCGGCGCGCCCGGCATGTAGTAGGCCGTCGTCTGGGACTTCTCCGCGTACGCCGGCACCGGGAGCACGCCGTACGTCGTCCGCGGCAGCGTGCCGAACAGCCGCATCAGGGCCGGATCAATCCGTTTCGTGATGTCGCGGTAGCCGCGGATCAGGTCGTCCGCGCTCGTGTAGTAGAATCGCGGGTCCGTCCGCAGGAACGTGAAGAACTCGGCCATCGTCCCCTTGAACCCGGTCTGCGCCTTGACGCGCTCCATCTCGGCCCGGATCCGCTTCACCTCGGCCAGGCCAAGGTCGTGGATCTGCTGCGGGGTGAGGTCGGTCGTCGTGATCACCTTGATGTCGTGGGCATACCACGCCGCCCCATCCGGCAGCGCCGTCGCCGCGATCGTCGTCCGGGCGCCCGGCAGGTAGTGGTCGACGAGAAACGCGTGCAGCCGCAGGAACGCGGGCCGCACCTGCTCGACATATGCCTTCGCCGCCGCCGCGCGCAGCCGCAGGCTGTCCTCCCCGCCCACGGTCGGCGCCGGTTCGGCGAACGCCTCCAGCAGCGGGCTCTGGAACGCGTCGTCCGGGATCTGCGCCAGCACCTGGGCCGGGACGTCCCGCAGCGTCACCTGCGGCGGCGTGACTCCGCGCTTCAGGCCTTCATTGAGCAGCGCGATCACCTGGTCCACGTGCGTGCTCAGCGCCTTGAGGCGCGCGACCTGGTTCTCCAGGTCGGCGGCCGTCGCCCGCGGCATCATCCGCAGGGTCGCCGCGGCCTCCTGCTGGATGCCCGCCAGCTGGTGCACCGCGATCAGCTCGCTCGGAAACTTCGCCCCTTCCACGCCTTCCTCGGCCTGGCGCTTGAACAGATCGTAGTTGATCTGGTCCGCGGCGCCGAGCTTCGACCGGTCAATGGTAGCAAGGACTGGCAGCGCGCGGGAGACCTGCTTGCGGCGCTCGGCGATCGCCGCGGGCGAGAGGTCCGTCCAGCGCGTGTCGTAGGCCGTCACGCCGAACTGCGTCGCGTCCTCGGGCGCGTCGGCGAGGTGGTACGCCCAGTCCACCTTGAACAGCGCATGCAGCCGCTCCGCCTCGGGCGCCTTGCCCTGGCTGTCGCGGACCGCCTGATAAAGGCTCTCGAACTCGTCGGCCCGGGCGATGGTGAGCAGGAAGGTGCCGGCCAGGGCCGCCACCCGGAACAGCCGCAGGGGAAGTCGCATGCGCCACGGTTTGGGTCCGGGGGCGGGTTGGCAAGTTCGCTTCGACGAGCGGGACGGCCGGATTTGGCTCGAAACCCGCCCCAGGCGGGTCCCGACTCGGCCCCGACCATGAAGCTCCTCCACCTCCAGGTCGCCTGCGCGGAGAACCGGGTGATCGGGCGCGACGGCCGCCTGCCGTGGCGCATCCCGGAGGACTACGAGTATTTCCAGGCGCAGACCGCCGGGCAGATCGTGGTCCTCGGCCGGATCTGCTTCGAGAGCTGGACGCGGGCGAACCTCGACGGTCGCCGGCCGATCGTCGTCACGCGCAACCGGAGCCTCGCCCGCGACGGCGTGCGGGTGGCCGCCTCGCTGGCGGAGGCGCTCGCGCTGGCCGAGACCCTGCCCGGCGAGCTCCACGTCTGCGGCGGCGAACGGATCTACGGCGAAACCCTCGCGCTTGGCCGGCCCATGCGGCTGCACCTCACGCTCGTGCACGCGGTCATCGAGGGCGACACGCTGTTCCCCGAGTGGCGCCATCTCCCCTGGCGCGAACTCAGCCGTCGCGACAGCGCTGACGCCCACCACCGCTACACTTTTTTTGTCCTCGAGACGCCTTGAGGCGCCGCTTCGGAGGTGAAGGTTGAAGGGTCCGGCGGGAGGCTCAGGCCCCCAGCCGCCGCTGCCGCTCGGCGTGGGCCTTGGCGGTCGCGACGTATTTCTCGGCCCACGGCTTCAGGCCGGCGATCTCCTCGGGCCGCAGCGGCCGGACAACCTTCGCGGGCATGCCGAGCACCATGGAGCCCGGCGGGCACTTGAAACGCTGCGGCACGAGCGCATTCGCGCCGACGATGCTCTGGGCGCCGATCTCTGCGCCGTCCAGGATCGTCGCCCCCATCCCGATCAGGCACTCGTCGCCGATCGTGCAGGCGTGAATGATGGCGGCGTGGCCGATCGTGCACCACCGGCCGATGTAGGCCCCGTAGTCGTCGGCGAGGTGGACGATGGCGTTGTCCTGGATGTTCGTCCCCTCGCCCACCCGGATCTCATGGATGTCGCCGCGGAGCACCGCGCCGTAGAACACGCTCGTCTGCGGCCCGAGCACCACGTCGCCGTGCACGGTGGCATTCGCCGCGATGAACAGCGCGCCGGAGATGTCGGCCGACTTGGAAAGGTGACGGGCCAGCCGCTCTTCGATGGTCATGGGCGGAATCTGGCGACGAACCCGAGCGGGGGAAGATCGAAATTCGGGATTCGGA
>CAZUQB010000467.1:0-2661 GCA_964622405.1 uncultured Opitutaceae bacterium
GCGTAGTCGCGGACGAAGTTGATCAGGTTGTTCGCGACGCGCGGCGTGCCGCGGGCGCGGGTGGCGATCTCGCGGGCGCCGCCGTCGTCGATCGCGACCTTCAGGAGCCCGCAGCTGCGGCGCACGATGCCCTCGAGCGTCGGGTGATCGTAGTAGTCGAGACGAGTCTGGAGCGTGAACCGCGAGCGCAGCGGGGCGGTGAGCAGGCCGCTGCGCGTGGTGGCGCCGACGAGCGTGAAGCGCGGGATCGACAGGCGAACGCTGCGGGCGTTGGGACCCTGGTCGATCATGATGTCGAGGCGGAAGTCCTCCATCGCGGTGTAGAGGTACTCCTCGACGGTCTTCGGGATCCGGTGGATCTCGTCGATGAACAGGATGTCGCCCTCCTCGAGGCTGGTGAGCAGGCCGGCGAGGTCGCCGGCCTTCTCGATCACGGGACCCGAGGTGACGCGCACGCTCTTGCCGAGCTCCTGGCCGAGGATGAAGGCGAGGGTGGTCTTGCCGAGGCCGGGCGGGCCGGAAAGCAGGATGTGGTTGAGCGCCTCGCCGCGGCGGCGGGCGGCGCCGACCATGACCTGAAGCCGCTCGACCGTCTTGGCCTGCCCGGTGAAGTCGGCGAACGTCAGCGGCCGCAGCGCAGCCTCCGCCGGCGTGACCGGCGAGGCGAGCGTGCTGGAGATGAATCCGAGACCCTTCTTGGGATCAGGCGAGGACATGGAGTGGGATGGGCCGCGCAGCGCGAGGAAGGCAGAGACTGGGAGGGTGATTCAGAACCTGGCCGGACGTCGGGCAGCCTGGGCGGGTGTCGCGGCGAAAGGACGGATCACTGCCATTCGACCTCGGCGCCGAGGCTGCGGAGGTTTTCGACGAAGTGCGGGTGGGCGCGCATGATCGTGTCGGCGTTCTTGACCACGGAGCGGCCCGGGATGCTGGCGGCCACCATGTAGAGCGCGACGGCGGCGCGGATGATGTACGGGGCGTCGACCGTGGCCGGCCGGAGCGGGCGGTCGCCGAAGACGATGATGCGGTGGGGGTCGCTGACCACGACGTGCGCGCCGAACTTGGAGAGCTCGGGCATCCAGGTGAAGCCGCCCTCGTAGACCTTGTTCCAGAACTGGATCGCGCCCTTCGCGCGGACCGACAGCGCGATCATGCACGGCAGGAGGTCGACGGGAAAGTAGGGCCACGGCGCGGCCTCGATCTTGGGCAGCAGGTTGCTCGTGAACGGCGGCTCGATCACGAGCCGCTGGCGCCGGCGCACGAGGGCCGTGTCGCCCTGGTGCTCGATCGCGACGCCGAGCTTGGCGAAGGCGCGGGTGATCAGGTCGAAGTGGTGCGGCAGCGAGTGGCGCACGCGGACCTCGCCGCCGGTGATGGCGCCGAGTGCGAGGAAGGTGACGACCTCGTGGTAGTCGGTGTTGATCGTGAACGTGCCGCCGCCGAGGCGCTTCACGCCCTCGACCGTGAGCTGGCTCGTGCCGATGCCGGAGATCTTCGCGCCCATGCCGACGAGGACGGTGCAGAGGTCCTGGACGTGCGGCTCGCTCGCGGCGTTGATGATCGTCGAGGTGCCCTCGGCGAGGGCGGCGGCCATGACGAAGTTCTCGGTGGCGGTGACCGACATGTAGTCCGGCCAGTGGCGGGCCCCGCGGAACCGGCCCTTGAGCGACATGGTGAGCGAGCCGTTGTGCGTGATGCGCGCGCCGAGCTTGGCGAGAATCTCGAGGTGCGGGTCGAGCTCGCGGATGCCGAGGGAGCAGCCCTTGGCGTTGCTCGGGACGGCGAACTTCTTCATCCGCTGCAGCAGCGGCGCGAACAGCAGCACCGACGAGCGCATGCCCGAGGGCAGCTCGCCCTGCATGCGGCGCGCGTCGAAGGTCGAGTGGTCGAGGCGCATCGTGCCCGTCGCCTTGTCCCATTCGACCTGCGAGCCCTGGTCGGTGAAGAACGTGACGAGCTTCTCCACGTCGGTGATGGCGGGGACGTGGTGAAGCCGGACCGGGGCGTCGGTCAGCAGCGTCGCGCAGAGGATGGGGAGCGCGGAGTTCTTGTTGCCGGACGGCGTGATGGTGCCGGAGAGGGCTTTGCCGCCATTGACGATGAGATCGGCCATTCGCCGGAGTTGAAAGCGCCGCGGGAAAAGTTGGAAGCCAGAACCGTGTGGCGGCCCGGGGATCACCGGCGGCGCGAGGCGCGCGGGGTGCGGGCCCGGCGAACGGGGCGGGTGGGCACAAAAAAGGCGCCCGTTCCCGGGCGCCTTGAATGGGGGAGGAAGCGGGGGCGATCAGATCGCGCCGCCGCCCTGCTGGCCTTCCGGCCGCGGGCCCCGGTCGTCGCGGTAACGGCCGCGGCCGCCGCGCCGACGACGGCGACCGCCGCCCTCGTAGCGCTGCTCTCCGCCGCCGTGCTCGCCACCCTGCTGGTGGGAGCCCTCGCCGGAGAAGTCGCGCGGGCCGCGGTTCTCGCCGCCGCCCTGCTGGTAACCGCCGCCTTGCTGGAAGCCGCCGCGACCGCGGCCACCCCGATGGCGCCGACGCCGGCCGCCGTCTTGGTGACGCTGGCCATCGCGGAACTCGCCGCCGCGCTCGCCCTGGGCAGGCTCGGCCGGCTTGCCGCCGAAGAGACCCTTGAGCCAGGCGAAGAAGCCGCCGGACTTGGCGG
>CAZUQB010000468.1:0-2645 GCA_964622405.1 uncultured Opitutaceae bacterium
AGGGCCTGCGCGCCGAGGACTGCGGCGTCGAGGTCGCGGTCTGGCTCTCGGAGTTCCTGCGCGCGCCCTGCCGGCTCGTCCGGATCGGGTCCGCGTTCCGTCGCCCGGTCGCCAAGCCCGGCAAGGCGCGACCCGATGACGTGCTGAATTTCGCGGACGGCTATCCCTTCATGGTGCTCAGCGAGGCTTCGCTCGCCGACCTGAACGACCGCCTGGACGAGCCGCTGCCGGTCAACCGCTTCCGGCCGAGCTTTGTGATCGGCGGCGCGACGCCGTTCGCGGAGGATGGCTGGGCGCGGGTTCGAGTCGGGACCGTGACCTTCCGCGCGGGCGGACCGTGCGCACGCTGCATCATCACCACGACCGACCAACTGACCGCCGAGCGCGGCAAGGAACCGCTGCGCACACTGGCGATGTACCGGCGCGACGCCGAGGACCCGACCGACGTGAATTTCGGGCAGAACCTGATTCACGAGACCAAGAGCGGGAGGATCCAGGTCGGAGACTTGGTGGAGACGATCGCGTAGTGCGGCGGTGCGGGGTCGAGTGGAATTTCAGATTTCGAATTACGAATTCCGAGTTCCGAATGGCGAATGGCGAGTGACGGTCTTGCGGTGCCGGGGCACGCACAGACGGAGCTGGGATCGCAGCGCTGCTTACCAACGGCTCCAGCCCCCTACTCGCTACCCGCTACTCGCTACTTGTTGATGCTCCCTCAGCCATATCGTCCAAAGCGGCGGGCAGTCTCGTACATCGCGACGACGTTTTCGGTCGGTGAATTATCCTGGAGCTGGTGCGTCGGCGAGAAGCAGTAGCCGCCTCCGGGCATCATGATCTCGAGGGTGCGACGGCAGTCGGCGATGGTCGCGTCGGCGGTGCCGTAGGCGACCGGGCCCGCGGTGCTGATGCAGCCGTGGAAGGCGAGGCGGTCGCCGTAACGCTGCTTGAGGTAGGCCGGCGCCATGTTCTTGGCCTCGGGCTGCAGCGTGTCGACCGCGTCGATGCCCATCTCGACGAAATCGTCGAACGCCCAGCTGCTCGAGCCGCACGAGTGGATCATCACCGGCAGGTCGTACGACTTCGCGACGTCGACCATCTGCTGGTGGAACGGGCGCAGCTGTCGGCGGTAGAGGGTCTCGCTGATGGTCGGTCCGATCTGCGTGCCCAGGTCCTCGCCCAGCCACACGAAGTCGATGCCGCCGCGCGCCGCCTCGAGTGTCCGCGACAGGATCTCGAGCAGGATCTCGGACCGGCGCTGGGCGAGGAGCATGCCGGCGGGGTCGTCGGTGATCAGGTCGACGAGGGTCTGCTCCATCGTGCGCAGCATGCCGTTGCCATTGATGATGTCGGGCAGGCCCGCGTTGCCGGTGTAGACGGCCAGGTCGCCGTACTTCCAGCTCTGCTCGCGCACGAAGTTGTAGTCAAAGTCGTCGGGCGACGGCAGCGGCCAGGCCGCGACCTCGTCCGCCGACGCCTCCTGGAGCGGGAAGTCGCAGAAGTCCCAGTAGCCGCCCGATTCGTGCTCGATCCACCGGCGGTGGATGCCCCAGTCGTCGACCATCACGCCGCGCTCCGGCTGGTCGGCGTGGAGCCGCGGCCCGATATACGGCGGCTGCACGCCGCGGAAATCCACGTGCAGGGCCTGGAGGAGGCCCTCGTGGTCGTCGGCGGCGAGGCCGAAATGCTGCTTGAGGCGCTGGTCGATGCCGGGATTGGCAAAATAATCGATCGGCACCCGGTCAGGCTGCTGCCGGGCAAGCGCACACAGTACGCGGTCCTTGGAGGTCATGGGGGGGTGGCGGAAAACTGTCCTCCCGAGTGTGGCGCATGGTCGCGGGAAATGCGCTCGAATTCTTGCGGCGCCGCACGATTTCACCCTCGCCCGTCCGCGGGGTTTTCCTATCGTGCCGCCTTCGGCCCGCGCCGACCTTCTTTCCCACCCGTCATGGATCGCCCGCCCTCGCCCGCCTCGCCTGCCCCGGATCCCAATCTCGATGCGCCCCTGCGCGTGGAGCCCTACACCGGGACGCCGGAGCAGATCGAGCAGCAGTGGTACCGCGAGGTCTATCTCGGGCGCGGCGACATCGTGCCGCAGCTCACCTGGCGCGCGCTGCTCATGGGCACGGCACTCGGCGGCATCCTGTCGCTCACCAACCTCTACATCGGGCTCAAGTCCGGCTGGGGCTTCGGGGTCGCGATCACCGCCTGCATCATCTCGTACGCCACGTGGTCGATCTTCCTGCGCCTCGGCTGGGCCCGGACGCCGATGACGATCCTCGAGAACAACTGCATGCAGTCCACCGCGAGCTCGGCGGGCTACTCCACCGGTTCCACGCTCGTCTCGGCCTTTGCGGCCTATTTCATGATCAACAACCGGTCGCTGCCGCTGGGCCTGATGCTCGCCTGGGTGTTCTTCCTCGCGGTGCTGGGCGTCACGATGGCCATCCCGATGAAGCGCCAGATGCTCAATCTCGAGCAGCTCCGGTTCCCCACCGGCATCGCGACCGCCGAGACGCTCCGGGCGCTCTATTCGAAGGGCCAGCGCGCGGCGCAGTCAGCCCGCGCCCTCACGATCGGCGCGGTGGCGGCCGCGATCAGCCAGTTCTGGAACGACGGGCTCACGCTGGTCAGCGCCCGCCTCGCGC
>CAZUQB010000469.1:0-2643 GCA_964622405.1 uncultured Opitutaceae bacterium
GTCAACTGCTCTACCATTGAGCTAGGAAGCCAAAACCGAAAGGTGAAAAACTCACGAAGCGGCAGTTGATGTCAACTGCGATTTCGACGGGAAAGGGGGAGTTTTTTCGCTGGCGGCTTAATGCCGTCCAGCAGGTGCGCTTCAACTCGCCGCCGCCCCCTTTCCCGCGCGGGATTTGCCGCCCGGCGCTTGCGCATCCCCGCGGTTGCCGTCTCAGTGGCTCCCCGCGTTTTTCCATGCGCTTGCGCCGTCCCTTTCTTCCGGTCGTTCTCGCCTTCGCCGTCCTCGCGGCGGTCCTCCGCGGCGCGCCGGTGGCCATCAGTTCCGGCACCTACCGCCATGGCGTCGTCGTCGCCGGCCATCCGCAGGCCGCCGAGGCCGGCCTAGCCGTCCTGCGCCAGGGCGGCAACGCCATCGACGCCGCGGTCGCCACATCGCTCGCGCTCGGCGTCGCTGAGCCCTATGGTTCCGGACTCGGCGGGAAACTGATGCTGCTTTATTATGATGCGGCCCAGCGGCGGATCTTCGTCGTCGACGGCATGGACGCCGCGGGTTCCGTCGAGGTCGCCGCCTTCGCCCGCCGTCCCGCCGAGGATCGCTCCTACGGCTACGGCGCCGCCTGCGTGCCCGGGCTCCCGGCCGGCCTCTGGCTGGCGCACCAGCGGTGGGGCCGCCGCCCGTGGGCCGATGACGTCGCTCCCGCGGTCACGCTCGCCGAACGGGGATTCACGGTGCTGCCGAAGTCCCGGCAGTTCTTCGAGGAGCAGGCGAAGAAACTCCGTCGCGGCGACCGCGAGATCGCCCGGCTCTATCTGCCCGGTGGCAAGCTCCCGGAGGTCGGCACCGTGTTGCCCAACCCGGACCTCGCCCGCAGTCTCGCGCTGTTCGCCGCCCGCGGCCGCGACGGCTTCTACCGCGGACCGGTCGCGGACGCGATCGTGGCCGCCAGCACGGCCGGCAAAGGGAGCCTGACCGCCGGCGACCTGGCCGGCTACGAGGCGCGGATCACCGAACCGGTCGAGATCTCGTTCCACGGGCTCCGGGTGGCCTGCGCGCCGCCTCCGACCAATGGCTCGGCCATGCTCCTACCGGCCCTGAAGGCGCTCGAGTCTGACGAATTCCCCGAGGGTGCGCTGCGACGGGCGACGGCGCTTGATCGCCTGGGACGCGTCTGGCGCTTGGTCGAGCCCGAAGCCTACCGGGTGATCGGCGATGCCCCGGAATCGCGGTTTCAGCTGGAGCGACTGGTGGCCCCGGCTGCGATTGACGAACTTCGGAGGAAGGCCGGCGTGACGGAGCCGGCGTCGGTCGGAGTCTGGCTGCCGTTCAACGAGGAAGCCGTGGCGTCGACGACCCACTTTATCGTGGTGGACGCGGCCGGCGACGTGGTCTGCGCGACCCAGTCGCTGAGCGTGCATTTCGGGGCGGGGGTGGTCGCGCCCGGCACGGGCATCGTCCTCAACAACTCCATGAGCAATTTCGAGTTTGGCGACCGCTCCCATCCCAACGCGCTCGCGCCCGGCCGCCGTCCGCGCAGCACCATCTGCCCGACGCTGGTGCTGAAAGGGGAAAAGCCGGTGCTCGCGCTGGGGGTGCCGGGGTCGGCGCGGATCCCGACCTCCCTGCTGCAGGTGCTGCTGGACCGGCTGGTCATGGGCCGACCGCTGGCGGAGGCCATTGGCGACACTCGGTTTCATTTCGAGATTCCCTGGCGAAAAGGTGACGTTGAGGCGGTCGAGGCGGAACAGTCTCTGCCCCCGGCGGATGTGGAGGGCCTGCGGCGGCTGGGATGGAAGGTAAACCTTTCAGAACCAGCAGGTGAGGGGAGGAAGTTTAGCGGGGTGACCGCCGTGGAATTCAATGCCGACGGCACGGTCACGGGCTATGCCGACCCGCGCCGGAGCAACGTGGTGGTGGGGCACTGAAGATTACCCTTTACAGCAGGGGCGGCGTCCTCTGTTTTCGACCACTTCCTCCATGCAAAAGACCAAAAAGTCCGTTGCCAAGCGCTTCAAGCTGACCGCAAGGGGCAAACTGCTGCACCGTTCGCCGGGTACCCGGCACATTGCCAGCACGAAGTCCTCCAAGCAGAAGCGCCGGCTGGGTCGGGCCAAGGTTCTCTCCGAGACCCACACGCCCCCGCTCGTCCGGTGCCTTCCGCACGGTCTGTAAACTCCGTCGCGCTCATCCACCCAAACTTCGCCCGGCGGGTGAAAACCTAAGCCGACCCGCCGGCGACTAACCTACAAAGGAATCCACCAACATGGCTCGTGCAACTAACTCCCCCGCGTCGCGCAAGCGCCGCAAGAAAGTGCTGAAGTACGCCAAGGGCTACTTCGGCAGCAAATCGAAGCTGTTCCGCTACGCCAAGGAAGCGGTCCAGCACGCCTGGCAGTACGCCTACCGCGATCGCCGCAAGAAGAAGGGCGAATTCCGCGGCCTCTGGATCGTGCGCCTGAACGCCGCCTGCCGCAACGCCGGCATCAGCTACAGCCGCTTCATCGAGGGTCTCAAGGCCGCCAACATCGGCCTCGACCGCAAGGTCCTCTCCGATCTCGCCGTGCGCGATGCCGTCGCGTTCAACGCCCTGGTCAAGCAAGCCCAGGACGCGCTGAAGGCCAAGGCCGGCAAGGCCTGAGCGCC
>CAZUQB010000470.1:0-2639 GCA_964622405.1 uncultured Opitutaceae bacterium
AGCATGAAATGGACGGCGCTGCGCACCACCGCTGCTGAGCAATATCCCAGCTTAGCAGGGTGTTGATTTAATTCGTTTCCCAGCATCTACGCACCTTCTACAGCCGATACAATTACGTCTGCATTAAGAATGCCTGTTATTCCCATGCGCGGCATCGACCATAAACAGAACGCCTTGTTCAGCTACGTCAATATCGAAGACCGAATTGACCGGGATCATCCGTTGCGCCGGATCAAGATTCTGGCGGATATGGTTTTGCGCACGATGTCGGCGCACTTCGATGCGTTGTATGCCGAGGGCGGACGCCCCTCGATTGCGCCGGAACGCTTGCTGCGGGCTTCGTTGTTGCAATGCCTGTTTTCGATTCGTTCGGAGCGCGCACTGGTCGAGCATATCGACTTCAACATGCTGTTCCGCTGGTTCGTCGGTCTGACGCTGGACGAGCCGGTCTGGGATCACTCGACATTCAGCGCCAATCGCGAGCGGCTCCTCAAGGAGAGCGTGATGCGCGAGTTCTTCGGTGGCGTGGTCGCGGTCGCCGAATGGGCCGAGCTGGTGTCGAACGAGCACTTCAGCGTCGACGATTCGCTGCTGCGCGCGTGGGCCTCGCACAAGAGCCTGATGGCGCGCGATGGATCGGACGAGCCGCCCGGACCGGACCAGGGACGCAACCCCGAGGTGGATTTCCGAGGGAAGAAACGCTCGAACAAGACCCACGTCTCGCGCACCGACCCGCAGGCCCTGTTGGCCAGCAAGGGCGGTGGCGTGGCGTATCTGAGCTACACCACCCATGCGCTGGCCGAGAACCGTCACGGTCTGATCGTCGATGTCCACACCACGACCGCCACCGGAACCGCTGAGCGTGAGGCGGCGTTGGTGATGGCCCAGCGCAGCATCAAGCCGGGCAACTCGACGCACAAGCCGACGCTGGCTGCCGACCGGGGATATGACACCGCCGAGTTCATCGCCGCACTCGCGCCGCTGGGCATTGCCCCACACGTTGCGGCCAAGACCAAAGGCAGCGCGGTGCCGGAGAAAGTGAAATCCAACCCCGGTTACGCGGTCAGCCTGCGCCGGCGCAAGATGATCGAAGAAGCCTTTGGCTGGGCGAAGGAGATCGGCACCCTGCGCCATGCGATGGCGCGTGGGCTGGATCGAATCGGTGCGCATGCGCTGCTCAATTTCTCGGCCTATAACCTGACGAGATTGGGCAATTTGCTGGCACCGTGATTCGCGGGCGCGATTGCGCCCTGCGGATGGAAAAAGTTGTAGACGAAAAACCATGTCTTTGCGGCGACAGGAGCGCTGCTGATTTGCGGGAGCGCCATCGACAGAAAAGTCGGCTTGAATCGGCATGATCACGGGGCAAACGCGCGCTTTTCAAAGTCGATTTCTTTCCAGCGGGCTGGAAACCGAAGGTGACGCCGATATTTTCAACACCCTGTTAGTCCACCGGGGCTGACCTATGGGCGCAAAGACCTGGATGCTCGTACTTGCAGATTCTGATGCACGCGAGGCGCTCGCAGCCAAACCCGCGTTGGACCGGTCGGCGACTCAGAAGCTCGCGCACGCCTTGTTCCCCGGCGAGAAGCTCGAACCAATTGGGGATGGCGATCTCTTCTATACATCTCCGCCCGGCGATGAATTGCACATCGGTTGTTCTCCGCGGTGTGAGGCAGAACAGGATGGTACTAATGAGACTCAAGAAAGCACTTTCGCTCCTGCTCATGCCGGTTCTGGTGGCCGTCTATTCCACGGCGGGAGCACAAAGCAAGGAGAGGCCTTGCCAAGCTGACGATCTCCCCGGAACGTGGGAAGTATTGTCCATTAGGTCGCTTCACCAACAACTGCCGAGGGACTATCAGGATTTGCTCCAGCCGTATCAATTGATCACGTTCGGCAAAGACGCTTCGTTTCGTCGTATCGGTTTTAGTCGAAAGGTAGAGCTAGCCGATGCTGTGAAAGTTCTGTTTTTTTCACCGCCAGAGTCATTTCGTATTGATTCTGGTACTGTGACCACGACAGGAGCAACCGGCGCAGTTCTTGAGAGATATGAATGCCGCTTCTTCCTCGCTGATTTGCCAAACTCACCGATCGCGAGTGGCATGATAAGTTTGATGTGGAGAGTACAAGGTCAACCGTCGCTTCTTCATGCGTACCGCAAGGTTGAATAACGCGAAATGATCTACATCCAGCCGGAGTTGTCAGTCCCTTGTGAATCATGACGAAGGCAGGATGTCGGACTACCCTGCGCTCGACAGCTTCTGCCAGCAATATTCCTCCTTCTTCCACCGGAGCCCACCTATGGGCGCGAAAACTTGGATGCTCGTACTTGGAGATTCTGATGCACGCGAGGCGCTCGCAGCCAAACCCGCGTTGGACCGGTCGGCGACTCAGAAGCTCGCGCACGCCTTGTTCCCCGGCGAGAAGCTCGCGCCAATTGGGGAGGGCGACCTTTCCTACACATCTCCGCCCAACGACGAACTGCACATCGGCTGCTTTACGGGTGTGTCGGTGATCGCGGCCAAGGAATTCGGGATCGATTACCCGTCAAAGCTGCCGCAGAGGTTCATCGCTGCGGGGGCAGGGCCATCGCACTCGAATGACATGGCCTTCCTGAAATCTCCCGAAAAAGTCGT
>CAZUQB010000471.1:0-2638 GCA_964622405.1 uncultured Opitutaceae bacterium
TCGGCCCACACGTTCACGATCGGAAACGCGTGGGCGGTCGGCTCGATGCCGGTGACGTCGACCTTGCTCAACTGCTCGATGTGATGGAGCACGTCGCCCAGCTGCTGGGCGAACTTCGCGCGCTCCTCCGCGGTGAGCGTGAGGCGGGCGAGCCGGGCCACGTGGTCGAGATTGAGATCGGGGGCGGACGACATGGTCACTTCCGGATCTGCCAGCCCGTGGTCTTGGTCACCTCGTCCTGCACCTTCTGGAAGACCGCGTTGACCTCGTCGTCGGTCAGGGTCCGCTCGGCCGAGCGGAACACCAGCGAGAACGCCAGGCTCTTCTTGCCGTCGGGGAGCCCCTGGCCCTGGTAGACGTCGAACACCTCGATGCTCTCCAGCGCGAACGCGTTGTTCAGCGCGGTGCGGGTGAGCTTGGCCAGCGTGCGGCGCACCTCCTCGGCCGTCACGCCGGCGTCAACCACCACCGCGAGGTCGCGGAGCGCGGCGGGCAGCAGGCTGAAGTCGGCATACCGCCGGCGAGTGGTGTCCCCGGCCAGCTGCTCGGGCAGCACGGCGAAGATGCCGGCGTGGACCTTGCCCTCGACGCCGAGGGCCTTGACCATCGCCAGGTTCAGCAGGCCGAAGCGCGCGGTCCAGCCCGCGGCCATCTCGCCGGCGGCGGCCGAGTGGCCCTCCTGCCAGCCGAAGTACGGGCCCGCGATCGGCACCAGGGGCTGGCGCGAGAGATCGATGCCCGCGGCGGCGGCCAGGGCGGTCACGTGTTTCTTGGCGGAATAGAAATCGCCGGCGTCGCGCGCCAGCCAGCGGCGCTCGCCGACCGGCTCGGCAATCACAAAGCCGACCGCGGCGCACTCGAAATTCTGGCCGTTGCGCTCGATGAACACGCGGCCCACCTCGCAGAGGCGCGAGACCGGCACGCCGCGCGACTGGTTCAGCCGGAGCGTCTCGAGCAGGCCCACGATCAGGGTCGGGCGCAGATGGGACTGGTCGTCGATGAAGGGGTTCGAGAGCCCGAGCTCGGCCGCGGCGGTCTGCGAGACCCACGTCGAGATCTCCTTCGCGGACCGCAGCGTGTAGTTCACGCACTCGTGGAAGTCGTGGCCGACGAGATAGTCGGTCACGCGGCGGTTGAACAGCACCACCGGGTCGTCGTCGCCGACGAGGCCGGGCGACAGGACGGTGGCCGACGGGATGCGCTCGGTGCCGTAGAGCCGGAGGACCTCCTCCACGAGGTCGATCGGGCGGTCGAGATCGTCGCGCCAGCTGGGGATCGAGACGGTCCAGGCCGGGCCGCGGGCGGGCGTCGGCTCCTCGCGGGTGACATTCAGCTCCAGCGCCTCGAACGACGCGCGCATGTCGGCCGCGGGAATCTCGAAGCCGAGCTTCTCGCAGATGTAGCCGTGGGTGACGACCACCTCGCGCTGCCACGGCACGTCGCCGCCCACGCGGTACGCGGGGCCGACGACCTCGCCGCCGGCAGTCTCGATGATCAGGTCGACCGCGCGGTAGGCGGCCTCAAGCGCCGAGTGCGGGTCGACGCCGCGCTCGTAGCGGTAGGACGAGTCCGAGGACAGCCCGAGCCGGCGGGACGTCCAGCGGACGGCCTGGCGCTTGAAAATGGCGCACTCGAGGACGAGGTCGGTGGTGTCGGCGCTGACGCCGGAGTTCTCGCCGCCCATGATGCCGGCGATGACGACGGGCCGGGCGGCGTCGGCGATGACGAGCATGCGGCTGGTGAGCGCGCGCTCCTTGCCGTCGAGCGTGACGATCTTCTCGCCGTCGGCGGCGCGGCGGACGACGATCTCCTGGCCGCCGAGCTTGCGCGCGTCGAACGCGTGGAGCGGCTGGCCGGTCTCGAGCATCACGTAGTTGCCGACGTCGACGACATTGTTGATGGGCCGCAGGCCGACGGCCTGGAGCCGCTGCTGCATCCAGGCGGGGCTCGGCCCGATCTTCACGCCGCGGATGATGTGGGCGGTGTAGAGGGGGCAGTCCTCGGGCGAGAGGACGGAGACGTTACGGAGCAGCTCGGGGTGGCCGGCGCCGGACAACTCGCCGTGGAAACGCTCCTGCGGGTAGACCAGCGGCAGCCTGAACCAGGCGGCGAGCTCGCGGGCGAGGCCGAGGTGGGAGAGACAGTCGGGCCGGTTGGGCGTGATCTCGATGTCGAACACGACATCGCCGGGGGGCAGCACCTCGTTGATGGGCGTGCCGAGGGCCGGGCGGCCGTCGAGGATGAGCAGGCCGGCGGCGTCCTCGGCGACGCCGAGCTCCTTGGCGGAGCACATCATGCCGTCGGAGAGCTGGCCGCGGATCTTGGACTGCTTGATGACGAAGTCGCCCGGGAGGACGGCGCCGGCGAGGGCGACGGGCACGCGGTCGCCGACTTTGTAATTCTGGGCGCCGCAGACGATGGTCTTCACGCCGCCGGCGGGACCGACATCGACCTGGCAGACGGAGAGCTTGTCGGCGTTGGGGTGCTTGTCGCGCACGAGGACCTCGCCGACGAAGACCTGGCTGAGCTGGGGCGCGCCGGTGCGGATGACCTGCTCGACCTCGAAGCCGAGAAACGTGATGGCACGGCTGAGCTCATCGACGGAAGCGTCGAGCTGCACGTAGTCTTTCAGCCAGTT
>CAZUQB010000472.1:0-2638 GCA_964622405.1 uncultured Opitutaceae bacterium
GGAAGTTCGACTTCACGTTCTGGTGCACGCGCGCCTCGAAGTTCCGGTTGCCGGAAAGCACCGAGGCCGTGACAAGGTCGTTCTTCACGATCGCCTCCTCCAGGTTCGCGTCGAGCGGCCCGGAGTTGCCGATGCAGGTGGTGCAGCCGTAGCCCACCGTGTTGAAGCGGAGCTTGTTCAGGTAGGGCTGGAGGCCGGTCTTCTTCAGGTAGTCGGTCACCACGCGGGAACCGGGGGCAAGCGAGGCCTTCACGGCCGGGTTCACCTTCAGGCCCTTCTCGACCGCCTTCTTGGCCAGCAGGCCGGCGGCGAGCATGACGGACGGATTCGAGGTGTTCGTGCAGCTCGTGATCGCCGCGATGACGACCGAGCCGTTCGACAGCTTGGCCTTCTTCTTGGCGGTGGTCTCGACCTTGACCGCCTTTGCAAAGTCCGCGCGGGTCTTGCCGAAGCCGTTCTCGGTGACGGGACGCTGGAACGCGCCGAAGAACTCGCGCTGGAGGTTCGGCAGCTCGATGCGGTCCTGCGGGCGCTTCGGGCCGGCGACGCTCGGCACCACGGTGGCGAGGTCCAGGGAGAGATCCTGCGAATAGTCGATCTGGCCCGCCTGCGGCATGCCCCACAGGCCCTGCGCCTGGTAGTAGGCCTCGTACAGCGCAACCTGCTTCTCGTCGCGCCCGGTGGCGCGGAGGTAGTTGGAGCACTCGGCATCAATCGGGAAGAAGCCCATCGTCGCGCCGTACTCCGGCGCCATGTTGGCGATCGTGGCGCGATCCACCACCGGCAGCGCGGCGGCGCCGGGGCCGTAGAACTCGACGAATTTGCCGACGACCTTCGCCTTGCGGAGCATCTGGGTGACGGTCAGCGCCAGGTCCGTGGCGGTCACGCCCTCGCGCAGGGCGCCCGTGAGGTGCACGCCGACGACGTCCGGGGTCAGGAAATACACCGGCTGGCCGAGCATGCCGGCCTCGGCCTCGATGCCGCCGACGCCCCAGCCCACGATGCCGATGCCGTTGATCATCGTCGTGTGCGAGTCCGTGCCCACGAGGGTGTCCGGGTAATACACGCCGTGGCCGTCCCCGAGCACGCCCTTCGCGAGGTACTCCAGGTTGACCTGATGGACGATGCCGATGCCGGGCGGGACGACCTTGAAGGTGTCGAACGCCTGCATGCCCCACTTGAGGAACTGGTAGCGCTCGCGGTTGCGCGAGAATTCCAGCTCAAGGTTCTGCTTCAGCGCGTCCGGCGAGCCCGCGAAGTCGACCTGCACGGAGTGGTCGACCACGAGGTCCACCGGGACGAGCGGCTCGATGATTTTCGGATTCTTGCCCAGCTTCGTGACCGCGGAGCGCATGGCCGCGAGGTCGACGAGCAGCGGGACACCCGTGAAGTCCTGCAGCACGATGCGCGCGACGACGAAGGGGATCTCCTCCGTGCGCGGCGCCTTGGCGCCCCAGCCCGCGAGGTCGCGGATGGCCTGCTCGGACACGCGCTTGCCGTCCGCGTTGCGCAGCAGGGACTCCAGCACGAGCCGGATGGACACCGGCAGGCGGGAGACCTTGAAGCCCGCCGCCTCGAGCGCGGGGAGCGAATAGAACTGGTGCGACGCGCCGTTCGCGGAGAACGACTGCAGCGTGTTGAACGGGTTGGGCAGACTCATCGAATGGTGGGTTGAAGGGGGGACGGCGGCGCGCCGCTCGGGCGCGCCGGCCGGGTCACTTGGCGAGCGCGGCCTTGACGGCCTCGAAGTTCGGCAGGTCCTTCGGCGTCGCCGTCTGCTCGGCGTACTTCACGACGCCGTCCTTGCCGATGACGAAGGCCGCGCGGGCCGAGGTGTCGCCCACGCCGGCGAGCATCGGGAAGAGCACGCCGTAGGCCTTGGTCACGTCCTTGTTCAGGTCGGCGAGGAGCGTGATGGTGATCTTGTTCTGCTTGGCCCACGCCTCCTGGGCGAACGGGCTGTCGACGCTGATGCCGTACACGTCGGCGCCCAGCGAGGCGTACTGGCCGAGACCGGCGCTCATGTCGCACATCTCCTGGGTGCACACGCCGGTGAAGGCCAGGGGGAAGAACAGCAGCACCGTCTGTTTCTTGCCGAAATTGTCGCTCAGCTTGACGTCCTTGAGGCCGTCGGCGGTCTTGGTCTTGAGGGTGAAATCAGGCGCTTTGGAACCGGTGGCGAGAGGCATGATGGGCGGGTTTTGTGACTGAGGTTTGTAAGGTTCACGCCGCCGGAATGGCGACGCGGGAGAGGCGAAAACGTAGAACCCGCCCTCGGTGCGCGGCAACCCGTTTTTCCCAAAAGAAGCTGCCATTCTATGGAGGCGTAATCGCGCATTAGGCGGACTGGACCCCCGGGAGGCAAAATTCCAAATGCCAGACTGCCAAACGCCAACCCCACAAATACCAAACCGCCAAACGCCCAAGCGCCAAACGCAACCCGTGCCTCCGCTCCACCCTCAAAACCCTCCTCCCTTGAGCGTCGAGCGTTGAGCGTCCCCTTCGACGTTCGGCGTTGGGCTTTCGAGGTTCAGCGGTCGCCCACTCGGTCTCCACCTTCCCCTTGACCCTGCCCCACCCGGGGCGAATAACCTCTTCGCTCGCATGACCATTCTCGAAGACCTCCAGTGGCGCGGCC
>CAZUQB010000473.1:0-2633 GCA_964622405.1 uncultured Opitutaceae bacterium
GAAGGCACAAGAATTCGCCGCCGCAGCGCAGCCAAGTTCGGATCGATCTGCGTTTTTTGCGCCTTCTTGCGGCTATACCTTCATGAAAACTGCTCTAGCTTTCTCCCGTGGCTACTGATTGCTCGTGACAAGTGCCATTGCGCTCGCGCCGCCGGCATGCTCGACTGCTTTCCATGAAACTCTCGCTCCGTCTTGCTTTGGCCCTCCTCGTGTTCCTGCCCGCGGCGTTATTCGCGGCGGAAAAGGCCTGCACCTGCGACCCCTGCAAGTGCAAGGACGGCTGCCACTGCGGCGAGGGGAAAGCGGACGGCAAACGATATGCGCTCAAGGGCGTGATCGTCGACGTGATGACCGCAAAGGGCGCGCTCCTCGTGAAGCACGAGGCCATCGAGGGCTACATGCCGGCCATGACCATGCTGTTCAAGGTCGACGCCGCCACGCTCCAGTCCGCGCAAAAGGGTCAGGCGATCACGGCGACGCTGGTCGCGCGCGACGGTGACTTCGCCCTCGAGGACGTGAAGCCGGCGGCGCGGTAGGGCCGGTGGGCGGTGGACGATAGGCGGTAGGCAGTAAGCGGCAGGCAGTAAGCGGTATGCGGTAGGCAGGGGATCGTGGCTGGCGAAGGAGCCAGTCGGTTTTCCATCTCCTATCTACCATCTACCATCTTCCATCTCCCATCTCCCATTTCCCATCTACTAGCTACTAGCCCCCCGCCGGATTTTTCACGGCAACCCGTCGTCTCCGCTAGCACTTAGCGCTCGCGACGAAGAACTGATTTGATCCAGCGGGGTCCCGGCCTACCGTGATCGCGCCATGCGGCGCTTTCTCGCCATCCTCCTCGCCCTCGTGACCTGCGCGTTTGCGCCGGTCCCGGCGTTGGTGTCGCACGAGGCGCCGAAGGCAAAATGCTGCTGCTGCGACGGTGACGGTTCCTGCGGAATGCCCAACTGTCTGCCGCCGGCATCCCCGGCCCGGCCGGTCCCCGCTTCTGTCCAGGTGGCCCGGATCGCGGCTGCAGAGGCGACCCGCGCGCCTGCGCCCGTGCGGCGCGAGACCAAGTTTTATGCCGCCGTGGCGGCGAAGCCGGCGTCGCCGGCGAGGTTGTGTGAGCCGGCCGTGGCCGCGCTGACTGCGAGTGCCCCCCTGTTTGTGGTGCACTGCAGTTTCCTGATCTAGGGACGTTCCCACCCGTGGTGTGTCCCGGCTCCGCCGGCTGAAGGCACCACGGTCGATCGCCGAGGTCCGCGTGCGCTTCGCCGTGCGCGTTTTAATCCGTCTGCGGTCGCTCACTTCCAGTGATCCCCGCCGGCCTTGCCCGTCGTGATCATCGGAGCCCGCGACTGCCCGCCTGCCTGTCCGATCCTGTCCGTTCGTCCTGTCATGAACTCCCTTCGCCTCCCTTTCCTCCCTTTCTTGCTGTTCGCCTCGCTGCTGGCCGCCGCGACGGGCACCTACCAGTGCCCGATGCACCCGTGGATCAAATCCGACCACGCCGGCGCCAAGTGCACCATCTGCGGCATGGACCTCGTCGCCACCCCGGCCGCCGGTGAGGCGGTTGCCGATCCCAATGTCGTGAGTCTCTCGCCCGCCGGCGCCAGCGTCGTCGGCGTCCAGACCGCCGCCGTCACGCGCGGCCCGCTCGTCCGCACGTTGCGGGTCGCGGGCGTCGTGGACGACGACGACACCCGCCATCGCATCATCGGCGCCCGGGTTCCCGGCCGGGTCGAGAAGCTCTTCGTGAACTACGTCGGCGCCGAGGTGCGCGAGGGCGAGCCGCTCGCGATCGTCTACAGCCCCGAGATGCTCACGGCCCAGCGCCAGTACGTGGAGCGGTTTCGCGCCGGCGGCGCCTTCACCGAGTCGGACCGCGCCGCGGCCCGCGAGCATCTGCTCGACCTCGGCCTCCTGCCCCAGGAAATCGACATCCTCGAGCACACCCTCGAGCCCACCGCGATGGTGAACGTCCGCGCGCCGATGTCCGGCACCGTGGTCGCGCGCCACGTGTACGAGGGTCAGGAGATCAACAAGGAGAAGTCCGAGGGTTCCTCCCGGCTCTTCGAGATCGCGGACTTCACGACCATGTGGTTCATGTTCGACGCCTACGAGCCCGACCTCGCTTGGCTGCGCGCCGGGGAGCCGGCCGAGGTGACCGTGCTCTCGCAGCCCGGCCGCGTCTACGCGGCCCCCATCACGTTCATCGACCCGAACATGGACCCGGCGACCCGCACCGCGAAGGTCCGCATCAACCTGCCCAACTACGACCACGCCCTGCTGCACAAGCAGACCGGCTACGCCACCGTGCGCCTCACGGTGCCCGACGTGCTCACGGCGCCGCGCTCGGCGGTGCTCCAGCACGGCGAGGCCCCGATCGTCTTTGTCGAGCAGTCCGACCGCTCCTACGCGCAGCGTCGGGTGCGACTCGGCCGGGTCGGCGACGACGCCGTCGAGGTCGTGGCCGGGCTCCAGGCCGGCGAACGCGTCGTGACCGAGAGCGGGCTGCTGCTCGACAGCCAGGCCCAGCTGGCCCGGGCCGCGCTGCCACCGGAGCCGGCCGCCCCGCTCCCGGCGCCGGTTCCCGCCGGTCCGAATGCCGCCGCCCTTGCCGCCGCCACCTACGGTCCGCTGAAGGCCCT
>CAZUQB010000474.1:0-2624 GCA_964622405.1 uncultured Opitutaceae bacterium
GTGCTGGGCCGCGTCACGATGGACCAGACCATCGTGGACGTGTCCGGCGTGCCCGAGGCCGCCTGCGGCGACGAGGCCGTGCTGGTGGGCCGGCAGCAGGGCGCGGAGATCACGATCACCGAATTCAGCCGCTGGGCCGACACGATCCCGTGGGAGACGCTCTGCTCGGTGACCAAGCGGGTGCCGCGGGTCTACCGCACGGCACTGGGGGTCTGACAGCGGGGCGAAACCGGCGGCCCCCGCACGGCGTCTCTCTGCCATGCGCCCGTCCGTCGCCGCCGCCGAAGCCTGGCAACCGCTCCCAACCGCCGAGTGGGATGCCGCCGCCGCCCGCCACCTGCTGCGCAGAGCCGGCTGGAGCGCGGTTCCCGCCGAGGTCGAGCGTGCGCTGGCGGAAGGATTGCCGGCCACGCTCGACCGCCTATTCCCGGCCGAGCCGATCCGGTTTCCCGAGCCGGAGCTGGTCGCAAGCCTTCAGGCGGACTCACCCGTCCTGATCCGGGAAGTGATGTCGGCCCCGAGCGAGGCCGAGCAGCGCCGGCGGCAGCGGGAGCTCCGGGAGCGGTCGAACCTCGCGCTGGACGACATGAGCCTGCGGTGGCTGCGGTTTGCCGCGCAGCCGGACCAGGCCGCCTTCGCCAAGTGGGTCCTGTTCTTGAGCGATGTTTATGTCGTGGGCGCCGACAAAGTGAAGAACGCGTCCTTCATCTGGCCGCACTTCGACTTGCTGGCCCGTCACGGGCTTGGACCGGCCCCCACGCTCACCAAGGCGATCGCGCGCTCGCCTGCGATGGTGATCTACCTCGACCTCAACCAGGGCGGTCCCGGCACGCCGAACGAGAACTTTGCGCGGGAGCTGTTCGAACTGTTTGTGCTGGGCGAAGGCCACTACACCGAGAATGACATCAAGGAGGCCGCCCGGGCCTTCACGGGCTACAGCCAAAAGTTCGGCGTCTTCCGGTTCGTCCGCCGGAGGCACGATGCCGGGCTGAAGACGGTCTTCGGCCAAACGGGCCCGTTCGGCGGCGATGAACTCATCGATCTCGCCTATGCCCAGCCGGCGGCCGCCAGCTTCCTGCCGCACGAGCTGGTGAAATTCTACCTGAGCGACGAGCCGCTCCCGCCCGCCTGGCTTGCGACGCTGGGTGCGACATGGCGGAGCCACGGATTCTCGCTTCGCGTCCTTGCCCAGACGTTCTTTGGCAGCCGGCTGTTTTTTGCCCCTGAATTCCGGGGCAACTACCTCAAGAGTCCGTTGCAGTTCTACCTCGGCCTCGTCCAGGACCTGCAGCTCGATGTGCCGCCCCTGTCTCGGCGCGTGCTCGCACCCTTGCGGCAGATGGGTCAGCGGCTGTTCTATCCGCCGAATGTGCGCGGCTGGGTCGGCGGACGCAGCTGGATCAACGCCACCACGCTGGCCGCGCGGCGGCAACTGGTGGAGTCCCTCTTCGATGCCATGAACGAGGATAACCTAAACGCGGATGAGCAGATGGCGCTCGCCGCGGCCCGTATCGCCGGACCGGCCCGATTCCGCGTGGAGACCGCCTGGTTCGCCTCCTTGACGAAGCTCGGCCCGAACGCCGCGGCTCAACGGCTGCTCGATTCATTCCTTGCCCTGCCGGCGGCCAAGCCCTTTCACGAACAGATTCGTCAGTTTCTTGCCACCGACGACGCCGATGGTATTCATCGGCTTCGGCGGCTGCGGCGCGCCACCGTCACCCTGCTCCAATCCCCCGAGTATCAGCTCTGCTGAGTTCCGCCATGCCCGAAAACGGTCCCACCCCTGCCTGTCCGACCACCCGCCGCGAATTCCTCCAGTGGTCCGGCCGCGGCGTGGGCCTGCTGGCCTTCAGTCGCTTCGCCCCAGCCTTCCTGGTCAACTCCGCCTCGGCGGCCGCGGCCGCCCCCGAGACCGGCCGGCCGATCCTGGTGCTGGTCCAGCTGGCCGGCGGCAACGACGGCCTGAACACCCTCGTGCCCTTCGAGGATCCCAACTACTACCGGCTGCGGCCGACGCTCGGCATTGCCCGGGACCGCGTGCTCCGGCTCAGCGACTCCCATGGCCTCCATCCGTCCTGTCCCGAACTGGCCCGGTTGTTTCACGACGGGCAGCTCGCGATCGTGCAGAACGTCGGTTACCCCAACCCCAACCGCAGCCACTTTCGATCGGCCGAGATTTGGGAAACGGCGAGCAGCAGCCAGGAATTCCTCGCCGATGGCTGGATCGGGCGGTTCATGGACAATGCCTGCGACGGGCGGCCGGCAGGCCATAACCCGGTTGGCATCCACCTCGGCAACAGTTTCCCGCAGTCCTTCCTGAGCGAGCGCGAACATCCCACGTTCGGCCTTGGCGCCAAGCTGGGCAGCCGCCGCGAGGACGAGGAGAACCGCCGCCTGCTGGAATCGCTCGCCAGCCTGCCGGGCCCCGCCGAGAACGACGACGTCTCCTTCCTCCGTCACACCTTGATGGACTCCCTCGTGACCGAGCAGAAAGTCCAGCGCATCCTCGGAGCGTATCGCCCCGCGGTCCCGTATCCCGGCAATGCCTTCGGCGCGTCGCTCCGCAACATCGCCGCCCTCATCGCCGCCGGCCTGCCGACCCGCGTGTACTTTGTCTCCCTCAG
>CAZUQB010000475.1:0-1371 GCA_964622405.1 uncultured Opitutaceae bacterium
AGGCAGACGCGTTCGCCGCGGTCAATCTGGAGATTGACGCGGTCGAGCAGCGGCGCGCCGCCGAAGCTCAGGCTGACATCGAGGAGACTCACCAAGGCCATGGAAACCGGCGACGTTGAGGGAGCCGCGACGAAGGTGACAATCCTGAACGCCTCGGCCTTCGCCGTTTCCCCTTTATCGACCGCCGCCTACCCTGCATCGTGACGCCGCGTGCCCGTCCCTCCCCGATACAACGTCCTCGGCGTCGGCGTCTCGGCGCTGACACTGGCGTCGGCGTGCGAGCTCGTCGTGGCCGCGCGCGGTCGCCGGCACCTCGGCTATGTCTGCGTCACCACCGTGCACGGGGTGAGCGAGGCCCGGGCGGACGCGAGCTTCCGCGCGATCCTGAACCGTTCCTACCTCACGACGCCCGACGGCATGCCGCTGGTCTGGCTGGGACCGAAGGGCGTGGAGCGCGTCTACGGGCCCGACCTGCTGCTCGCCGTCTGTGACGCCGGCCGGGCCGTCGGGCTGCGGCACTACTTCTACGGCGGAGCGCCCGGAGTGGCGGAGGAACTCCGCCGTCGGCTCGCGACGCGCTTTCCCGGCCTCGAGGTCGTCGGGACCTACACCCCGCCGTTCCGGCCGCTCACCGCGGACGAGTTCGCGGCCCTGCAGGCGGAGGTCGCGCGCGCGCAACCCGACGTGATCTGGGTCGGGATCGGCACGCCCAAGCAGGAGCGTTTCATGGCGGCGCACGCCGCCGACCTCGCTGCGGGCCTGCTGATCGGCGTGGGGGCGGCGTTCGATTTTCACTCCGGCCGCGTGCGGCAGGCCCCGCGCTGGATGCAGCGCAGCGGGCTCGAGTGGCTGTTCCGCCTGGTAATGGAGCCGCGCCGCCTCGGGCCGCGCTACCTGGCCACCAATCCGTTATTCGTCGCGCGCGTCCTCGCGCAGAAACTCGGCCTGAGGCGCTACCCGCTAGAATAGGTCGCGCTGCTGCAGGGCATCGCGCTTGTCGCCGTCCAAAGTGCTGAGCGCGAGCAGCTGCATCGTGGTGAGGGCCGCCAGCCGCGGCTCGCGGGCCAGCGCCGCCAGGAGTAACGCGCCCGCCAGCGCGTCGTACAGCGCGGCGTGGTACCGGCGCCGGTCGGCCGGAGCATTTCGCGCGGCCAGGTCGTCGAGCTCGGCCTGCAGGCCGCAGGCCGCCACCAGCCGCTCGAGCCGGCCCGACTCCAGCTGCGGATAGAGCTGCGCGTAGAGCCGGGCGGTGTCAATCCACGGGCCCCACTCGGCCAGGCGCTCGCCAGGCCGGACAAAATCCGGCGACGGCCGCGGATAGGGCCACACCGACTTCAGGAGGCCGTTTTCGACTCCCGCGTAGTGCGCGGC
>CAZUQB010000475.1:1471-2623 GCA_964622405.1 uncultured Opitutaceae bacterium
CGCCTTTTGTCGTGAGTTTCGGGCGTTTCGTGGTTGAACCGTACCGTGGATCTGACGCCCTACCGCACGTTCCTCAACGAGCTCGCCGCGCGCAGCGGCGAGTTCATCCGGCCGTACTTCGGCAATCCCGATCTCGTGGTGGAGACCAAGAGCGACGCGACGCCGGTCACCCTGGCCGACCGCGGCGCGGAGGAGCTGATGCGGCGCATGATCGCGGCGCGGTTTCCCGATCATGGCGTCCTCGGCGAGGAACTCGGCAGCGACCGTCCGGACGCGGAGTTTGTGTGGGTGCTCGACCCGATCGACGGCACCAAGTCGTTCGCCTCGGCCTGTCCGCTGTTCGGCACGCTCATCGCCCTCGTGCACCGCGGCCAGCCGATCCTCGGCGCCATCCATCAGCCCATCCTCCGCCAGCTGGTCGTCGGCGACGGGCGCACCACCGAGCTGAACGGCCGTCCGGTGCGCGTGCGCCCGATGGCCCGGATCGAGGAAGCCACCGTGTTGTCGACGAACCTCCTGTCGCCGGCGAGGCACCAGAACGGCCCGGCCTTCGACGCCTTCATTCGCCGGGCGCGGCTCGTCCGCACCTGGGGCGACTGCTACGGCTACCTGCTGGTCGCGACCGGCTGGGCCGACGTGATGTGCGACCCGATCATGAACCCGTGGGATATCGCCGCGCTGATTCCCGTGATCCGCGGCGCGGGCGGTGTGATCACCGACTGGCAGGGCAAGGACCCGGTCGGGGCCAAGTCAATCGTCGCCGCCGGCCCGCAACTGCACGCCACGGTGATCGCCGCGCTCAATCCCTGAGCGCGGCCGAGGCGGCCGCGCAGGGAACAGGGGGCAAGGGACAGGGAACAGGAATCGCCAGCCGGCCGGAGCCGGCGGGCACCCTGCCTATCCGCGGCGCTTCTTGGGCGCCCAGGTGGCGGTGATGCGGGAGGTGAAGCCGCCGCGGGCCTTCCAGTCGGCGATGATGGTGAGCTCGCGCGGCTGCAGCGCGGCGCCGAGGTCGTCGCAAATCTTGTTGGTCGCCGCCTCGAAGAAGATCCCCTCGTTGCGGTACGCGTGAAAGTAGAGCTTCAGCGACTTCAGCTCGACGCACTTCCGGTCGGCGACGTAGCGAACCGTGATCGTCGCGAAGTCCGGGTG
>CAZUQB010000476.1:0-2615 GCA_964622405.1 uncultured Opitutaceae bacterium
AGATCGCCACGCTCAAGCGCTTCAAGGACGACGCCAACGAGGTCCGCGCCGGCCTGGAGTGCGGCATCAAGCTCGACGATTTCAACGGCTACCAGGCCGGCGATCTCATCGAGTGCTTCGAGATCCAGAAGGTCCGGGCCTCGCTCTAGCCGCGCCTGCGCGGGGAAGCCGGAAGATGGCCGCCGGAGCTCGAACTCCCACCTTCCATCTCCTATCTCCCAACCTGCGATGTCCAACCGCACGCTACGCGTCAACGAGCTGATCCAGCGCGAACTCAGCGCGATCCTGCGCCAGCGTTTCCAGAGCGAGGCGGTCGCGATCACGTTCACCGAGGTCCGGGTCGCCCCCGACCTGCGCGACGCCCGGGTGTTCGTCTCCATCGTCGGCGGCCCCGACGAGGTGGAGTCCAAGCTCCGCTGGCTCCGCGCCCAGTCCGGCCTCCTGCGCCGCGAACTCAGCCAGCGGATCGTCCTGAAGTTCCTCCCGCGCTTCACCTACGTGCTCGACAAGTCCGCCGTCCGCGGGTCCCGCATTCTCAGCCTGCTCGACCAGGTCGAGCATGGCGCGCCCGTGCCGCCGCAGGAGGAGTCGCCATGAACAAGTTTTTCCCGCACCTGGCCGGGAACTTTACCCGTCTCCTGGAGCGCCTGCGCGGCCGCCGCGTGGCGGTCGTCGGCCACGCCCGGCCCGACGGCGACTGCATCGGCTCCCAGGTCGCGCTTGCCCGCATCCTCGCGGCCGCCGGCCACGACGTGTGCTGTGTCAACGCCGACCCGGTGCCGCGCCGGCTGGAGTTCCTGGTCACCGGCATGACGTTCCGCCGCGCCGAGGACCTGCTGGCCGACGCCGGGGACTACGCCGCCGTGTTCGTGGACTCGGCCGACCAGGCCCGTCCGGGCGAGCGCCTCCGGGGCCGGTTTCCGGCGCCGGTCGGCAACATCGACCACCATCTTTCCAACGTCGGCTACGCGGAGATCAACGTGGTGGACAACGGCGCGGCCGCGACGGCGGAGATCATCGGCGGACTGGCGTTCGACTTCGGGCTCGAGGTCGACGCCCAGGCGGCCAACGGCCTCTACGCCGGCGTGCTCACCGACACCGGTCAGTTTCGCTTCGCCTCGACGGCGCGGCGCACGATGCTGATCGCGGCGGAGCTGCTGGCGCGCGGCGCCTGCCCGCCGCAGGTCGGTTTCGAGCTCTATGAGCGCGAGTCGATGGGCAAGCTTGCCCTGCTGCAGCACTACCTCGCGTCGCTGAAGCTCGAGTGCGGCGGCCGGGTCTGCATCGGCCAGCTGGCCAATGGAATTTTCGCCGCGACGGGCACGACCGCCGAGGACACCGAGGGACTGGTGGACTACGCGCGGTCGATCGACGGGGTGGACATCGGCGTGCTCATCGAGGAGCGCGCCGACGGCAGCGTGAAGGCGAGCCTGCGCGCCAAGGAGGCCGCCTACCGGATGGACCTCATCGCCGCCCAGTTCAACGGCGGCGGGCACGCCTGCGCGGCCGGGCTGAACCTGAAGCGCGACACCGCCAATTTCCGCGAGCGCCTGGTCGCGGCGCTGGCCCGGCAGATCGCCGCGGTCGACCAGGGGAAGGCCGGCGCATGATCCGCGCCCCCAAGGAAATCGAGGGCGTGCTGCTGGTCGACAAGCCGCCCGCGCACACCTCCCACGACGTGGTCGCGCGCCTGCGCCGCAAGCTGAACATGCGGCGCATCGGCCACGCCGGCACGCTCGACCCGATGGCGACCGGCCTGCTGATCATGCTGATCGGCAAGGCGACCCGCATTTCGCAGTACCTGATCAGCCTCGACAAGGAGTACGAGGGCACGATTGAGCTGGGCAAGACCACCGACTCGCAGGATGCCGACGGCGAGGTCGTCGAGACCCGCCCCGTGCCCCCGCTGACCGAGGCTGAGGTCCGCCAGGCGATGCAGGGATTTCTCGGCGACCAGTACCAGACGCCGCCGATGTACTCCGCGATCAAGATCGGCGGCGTGCCGCTGTACAAGAGCGCCCGCAAGGGCGAGGAAGTGGAGCGCGAGCCGCGCTTCATCCGGGTGATGAGCTTCGACCTGACGCGCTTTGCGCTGCCGCACCTCGACTTCCGGCTCCGCTGCACCAAGGGCACCTACGTCCGCACCATCGCGCACGACCTCGGCCAGCGGCTGGGCTGCGGCGCGCATCTCACGGCGCTGCGGCGCACCGCGACGGACCGGTTCAATGTTTCCCAGGCGCTGACGCTCGACGCGATTGAGGCGCTCAGCCTGCCCGAGATCGAGCAGCGCCTGATCCCGGTGCACGCGGCGGCCCCGAGCGTGGCCCTGTGAACCCGATTCAACAGTTCGCCGGCCTGGAGCAGGCGGCCCTGCCGCCCGGGCCGCTGCATCTGGCGATCGGGATGTTCGACGGGGTCCACCTTGGCCACCGGGCGGTGATCGAGGCGGCGGTGCAATCCGCCCGCCGCAGCGGCGGCACCGCGGCGGTCCTGACGTTTCACCCGCATCCCAGCGTGCTGTTCCGCCCGGCGCAGCCGACCCGGATGATCATGGACCTGGCGAACAAGGCGCGGGTGCTGCACCGGCTGGGCGTGGAGGCGATGATCACGCAGCC
>CAZUQB010000477.1:0-2614 GCA_964622405.1 uncultured Opitutaceae bacterium
CGACCTTCGCGTTGCGCTGCTCGCGCAGGTAGTCGCAGGCCGCCTCGATGTTCTCCGCGGCGCAGCCCAGCGAGAGGAAGACGGTGTCCGCATCCTCGGTCTTGTACTCCGACAGGAGCCCGTAGTGGCGGCCCGTCAGGCGGCCGAACTCGGCGTAGGCCTGCTCGAGGAAGCCGAGGATCGGCTCGTTGAAATTGTTCCGGCGCGCAACGACGCCGTTCATGTGGTGCTCCTGGTTCTGCACCGGCCCGAGCAGGATCGGGTTCTTCAGGTCCATCATCTGCGGCAGGCGGCGGCGGCGCGGGCCGAACAGCTCGCGCTGGGCCGGCGTCGGGCAGTCGATCAGGTCGTCCGGCGCCCCGAGGAACTCGCGCAGCAGCTCGGCCTCCGGCGCGAGGTACATGCGCTCCGAGTGGGTCGTGAGCATGCCGTCCTGGATGTTCATGCCCGGGTTGAGCGAGAGCTCGTTCACCTTGCGCAGGATGACCGCCTGGTCGGCGGCCTGCTGGGCGTCCTTCGCCATCAGCATCGTCCAGCCCGTGTCGAGCGCGCCGTAGAAGTCGTCGTGGCCGCAGTGCACGTTCAGCGCGTGCTTCGTCAGCGCGCGGGCGCCGATCTCGAGCACCATCGTCGAGAGCTTCCCCGGCGCGTGGTAGTACTGCTCCATCGCATAGGCGATGCCCTGGCCCGAGGTGAAGTTCACCGTGCGGCGGCCCTGCACCGCGTAGGCGGTCGCGCCGCCCTGCGCCGCGTGCTCGCCCTCGGTCTCCACCGCCACCTTCTGCGCGCCCCACACGTTCAGCTCACCCTGCGCGTACGACTGCTGGTAGATCTCGCCGCCCTCGGTCGAGGGGGTGATCGGGTAGAACACGCCGCCTTCCGTGATGCGCGTCTCGACGTATTGGGTCACCAGCTGGTTGCCGTTGCACGTGACGCGGACACCCGGGTACTTCGGGCGGACCGCGGGGGCGGCGGATTGGGGAACGGGGGACTGCTGGCCGGTGACGGTTTTGCTCATGGGGAAGGGGACGAAGCGAAAACAGACGGGGTGGAGAGGATCAGCCGAAAGAACTGTGAGCCGAAAGTGATGGCGGCTTTCCGGGCGGGTTCAAAGGAAAACACGCGCCCGGCGGACGGGCGGTCGCCCCCAACGTAGCGTTGATTTTTCACCGCGCCAGCGGGCGGGTGCGATTGCCGCGATCAGCCCTGGAAGAACTTCAGGGTCCGGCGCAGCGAGGCCACCAGGACATCGATCTCCTCGGGCGTGTTGTAGAGGTAGAAGCTCGCGCGCGTGGTGCTGGTCAGCCCGAGCTTGCGCATCAGCGGCTGGTTGCAGTGGTGGCCGCCGCGCAGCGCCACGCCATCCTCGTCCGCGAAGGTCACGACGTCGTGCGCGTGCACGCCCTCGAAGGCGAAGCTCACCAGTCCGCCGCGTGCGCCGGCCGGGCCGATGATCCGGATGCCGGGCAGCTCCGCGAGCTGCGCGTAGGCCCGCTGCGCCAGCTGGTGGTCGTGGTGCTCGATGCGGTCGCGGCCGAGCGCGTCCAGGTAGTCGCACGCGGCGCCGAGGCCGATCGCGTCCGCCACGTTCGGCGTGCCGGCCTCGAAGCGCTCCGGCGCGGGCTTCCAGCGGGCGCCGTCAAAATCGACGCTCACCACCATGCCGCCGCCGGTCTCGGTCGGCGCCAGCTGGTCGAGCAGCGCGCGGCGGCCGTAGAGCACGCCGATGCCGGTCGGTCCGCACATCTTGTGCCCCGAGAAAGCGAGGAAGTCGCAGCCCAGCGCCGCCACGTCGAGCGGCGCGTGGCCGACCGACTGCGCGGCGTCGACGACCGTCACCGCGCCGACCGCCCGGGCCCGGCGGCACAGCTCCGCCACCGGGTTGATCGTCGCCAGCGTGTTCGAGATGTGCGTGAAGGCGAAGACCTTCACCTGCGGGGTGAGCAGCCGGTCCAGCGCCGCCAGGTCGAGCCCGCCCTCGGCGTTGGCGCCGAGCACCGGGACGTACCGCAGGGTCGCGCCGCTCGCGCGGGCCGCCTGCTGCCAGGGCACGAGGTTCGAGTGATGCTCCATCTCGGTCGCGAGGATCACGTCGCCCGCCTTCAGCTTTCCGGCGTAGCTGCGGGCGACGACGTTGATGCTCTCCGTCGTGCCGCGCGTGAAGATGACCTCGGCCGGGTCGGCCGCCCCGATGAACTTCGCCACCCGCGCGCGCGCGCCCTCGTAGGCGTCGGTCGCCCGCATCGACAGCGCATGCAGCCCCCGGTGCACGTTGCTGTTGTCGCGCTCGTAGTAGCGCACCAGCGCCTCGATCACCGCCCGCGGCTTCTGCGACGTGGCGCCGTTGTCGAGATACACCAGCGGCTTCCCGTTCACCTGCTGGTGCAGGACCGGAAAGTCGACGCGGACATTTTCCCAGGAGGGACTCATGGAAGTTGAAGGCTGAAAGTTGAAGGTTGAGGGGCTGGCGCGGCGAGGGCTGCAGCGGGCGTGGGCTGGGGCGGAGCTTTCAACCTGCAGCGTTCAACGTTCAACCGACTGAGCGGAGCTCAGTCCACATGGCTCTCCGTGGTGGCGGGCGCGGCGTCGCCCTTGAGCGCGTTGAGCGCGGCGT
>CAZUQB010000478.1:0-2608 GCA_964622405.1 uncultured Opitutaceae bacterium
AGCTCTTGCCGCCCATCTTCTGGAGATCGAGCGTGTCGCGGTTCGTCCGGACATCCACGCCGAGCAGGCCGCGCGGCGCCGCGGGTTCGGCGAGCGCGTAGATGACCGCCGCGGCGATGAGCCCCGCGGCGAGCAGGAGCGTGCCGACCTGACGGATGCGCTTGGGCTGGGTCATGGGGACGTGACAGCGAGTTGAAGGCGGAAGGCAGAGCGTTGGGCGTTCTCGAGCGCACGCAAGGTCAGCGTCGTCGCGACCGCCGCGGCCGGATCGGCGGGGAGCTTCCAACGGCTAGCTCCCGCCCTCCTGCTGGCCGGGCTTCTCACCACGAACCAGGTACATGTCGATCTCGCCCTTGCCCTTGGCGGCGAGCTTGCTGCGGTACTCGCAGTCGAAGCGGTCGCGCACGAGCTCGTAGGTGTAGGCGGAGATATTCACGCGGTTCCGCTCGGAGGCGCTCTCCAGCCGGCTCGCGAGGTTCACGGTGTCGCCCCAGACGTCGTAGGCGTACTTGTTCTTGCCGACCACACCGGCGACCACCGCGCCCGAGTGCACGCCGACGCGCAGGTTCCACTTGATCGCGGAGGTCTGGTTGCGCGTCTCGATGAAACGCGTCATCGCCAGGCCCGTCCGCACGCAGCGGGCGGCGTGGTCGGGCGCCGGCATTGGCAGCCCGGCGGCGGCCATGTAGGCGTCGCCGATCGTCTTGATCTTCTCGAGGCCCTGCGCCGTCGCGATCTCGTCGAAGGCGCGGAAGATCTCGTCGAGCTCGCGCACAAGCCGCTGGGCCGGGATGGTCGCCACCGTCTCGGTGAAGCCCGAAAAATCCGTGAAGAGGATGGACACCTCCTCGTGACGCCGGGGCTCGGTGATGCCCTTGGCCTTGAGCTCCTCGATGATGGCGCGCGGCAGGATGTTTTCGAGCAGGCTTTCCGCCTTCTCCCGGGCGGCGGCCAGCTCCGCGGTGCGGTCGCGCACGCGCTGCTCGAGCTCCTGGTTCTGGGCCTCGATCAGCTCGCGCTTCTCGCGCTCGTGGTCGCTGCGATGGCGCGCCTCGGCCAGCTCGCGCTCGGCCAGCTCGAGCCGGAGGTGGCGCAGCCGGAAACCCAGGCCGAGCGACAGGATGATGCCCATGAGCGCTCCGCCGGTCTGGGATCCGGTCAGGGTGAAGTCATTCTCGGGGAGCAGCCCGGCCATCGCGGCGGTCTGCATCAGGGTGCCAGCGGTCGAGCACACGAAGGCCACGAGGAGATGGCGGGCCGCCCCCTGACCGCGACGGATGGCCAGGGTTGCGACCGCCACCGCGGCGAAAAAGCCGGCGAATGGCGCCGCGCCAAGGACGATGAGGCCGGCGATGACATCACGGCGCGCGACGAGCATGGCGACCGGGACCGCGAGCAGGCCGAGCAGGCCGAGACCCTGGAGCAATCGGTCCGAGCGTGGCAGGCCCTTGGCGGTGTCGAGGTAGCTGCGCAGGAACTGGACGCCCGAAAAAAAGCCGACGCCGACGAGGATCCAGTCGAGGACATGCTCGAGGCCGGGTAGGTGCGGCCACAGGTATTCCGAGGTCAGGCCGAAGACGCTGCCCCAGATCAGCACGTTGCACACCTCGAGGCCGACGTAATACAGGTAGCTGCGCTCGCGCAGCATCACGAACAGCCCGAGGTTATAGATGATCAGGGCGAGCATCACCCCGAAATAAACACCCTGGTACGTCCGGTCGCGGCGCTCGCCTTCGAGCACGGTGGGTTCGTCCCACAGAAAGAAGCGCAGGCGCCGGATGTGACGGTACTCCTCGCTGTTGGCCAGCCGGGCATAGACGGTGATGCGGGCTCCGGCCTCCTGCGCCACCGAGGCGAAGCCCGAGTGGTCAAATACGTTGATCATCCCGATGTGCACCCGGCGTTCGGGGGGCGGCACGAGTGCGCCGGTCTGCTGGTGATCCACGACGCGGCCCTCGCGCACGACAAAGAACTCCGCGTGGTCCCACGGGCTGGTCTCGACCAGGACGCGCCGGGCTGCCGTCGCGGGCGGCAGGTCAAACCGGGCCCAGAGCGTGATCGGATCGTGAGTGGGCGGATAGCGTTTGGCCTGCTGGGACACCCAGCCGTCCTCGCGAGCCAGCACGGTCGCGATGTCAACGTCAGGGGGCAGGTCGGTGCGGTAGCTGACCTCGGACTCGAGAATCCGGAACTGGCCGGTGCGGCGCTCGTAGAAATTGGCGCGAGCCGCGAGCGGGAGACAAAGCAGGACGACGAATAAGCACCGTGCCAGGCAGCCGCGAGGCAGGACGGTGCGCCGAGTCAGGCCTGACGGTGGAAAGGGGCCCGGCATGGGGTACGCCGCGGGGCGGCTCCGGCGGATGGTGCCAGCCGCGGCGGCCATGTCGAGCCGGCGGTGGCGGCACGGGCAACGTCGCGAGCGGCGCGTTGGCCAATGCGGCAAGGCCAGCCTTCTCGCGACGGCTGCCGCCGAAGCCATTCCGGGGCTAGACTGGCGGGGTGAAGCCGGGGGCGGTGGGGTCGGCGAGGACGGACAGGCGCTCGGGAGCGAGACGGATCTCGACGGGCAGGTTTGCCGGGATGGCATCGCCGTCGATCTGGAGCGCGA
>CAZUQB010000479.1:0-2601 GCA_964622405.1 uncultured Opitutaceae bacterium
AAGGTAGCATGGAGTTGCGCCATCTGCGGTATTTCAAGGCCGTCGCCGAACTCCTGAATTTCAGTCGCGCGGCGGAGTCGCTGCGGGTCGCCCAGCCGGCCCTCAGCCGCCAAGTGCGCAATCTCGAGGACGAACTCGGCGTGCGCCTGCTCGACCGCAACCGCGTCCACGTCCAGCTCACCGACCCCGGGCGCACGTTCTACGCCCACACCTGCAAGGTGCTCGCCCAGGTCGACATCGCGGTCGCGTCGGTGCGCGATACCAGCCGCGGCATCGGCGGACGCCTCCGGATCAGCAACGACTGGCGCCTCTCGATCCATCTCATTCCCGAGACCGTCGCCGAATTCCGCCGGCTTTATCCCGGGGTCGACGTGGAGCTGGTCGACGGTCCCCTGTCGCAGCAGCTCGCCACCGTCCGGTCCGGCCGGGCCCATCTCTGCTTCCAGCCGCGCGCCTCGATCCCGGCCCGCGGCGATCTCGCCACCCTGCCCATCCTGCGCACGGGCATAAACCTCGTGGTCGCCCGAACCCATCCGCTGGCGCGGCGCCGCACCGTGCGGCTCTCCGAGTTGCGGGACGAGACCTTTGTACGGATCGCGGGCGGCGGCGCCCGCGAGCACCAGACCCACCTGCTCAAGCTCTGCCGCCAGGCCGGCTTCAGTCCCACCTTCGGTCAGCAGGAGGCCTCGTCGCTCGAGTCGCTCTTTGCCGTGGTCGGCTCCGGCTTCGGCCTCACGCTGCTCCCAGACTTCGTCTGCCCGCAGAATCACCCGCTGGTCTCCGCCGTGCGCACGGACTGTCCCGAGGTCGAATTGTGCGCGGTGTGGCTGCGCGCGGAGGACTCGGTCCTCCTCGCCCACTACCTCGAGATCCTGCGCACGCGCGCCGCCGCGTAGAAACGGCCTGCCGGCGCTCAGTCGCGCAGGGCGTCGAGCATCGCGCGGAACTTGAGGTCGGTCTCGGCGAACTCCTTGTCGGGATTTGAGCCCGCGACAATGCCGGCCCCCGCGTACACGCGCGCGGCCGCGCCGTCCACGAGCGCGGACCGGATGCCGACGAAGAATTCGCCGCCGCCCCGGGCATTCAGCCAGCCGATCGCACCGGCATAGAGGCCGCGGGGAAAGCCCTCCAGTTCCCGGATGCGCGCCACGGCCGCGGCGACCGGCGTCCCGCCCACGGCGGGCGTCGGATGGAGCCAGTCGAGGGCCCGCAGCAGGCTCACCTGGTCGCCGAGGACCGCGCGCACCGGCGTGTGCAGGTGCTGGACATTCGCCAGCTTCCGCAGGCCCGGCTGCGCCGGATGCTCGACCGCGACCCCCAGCTGGGCGAGGCGGCCCGTGATCGTCTCCAGCACGAGGCGCTGCTCGCGCACGTCCTTCTCGCTCCGCAGCAGCGCGGACCCCAGCGCGGCGTCCTCGCTGGCCGAGGTCCCGCGCCGGATCGAGCCCGCGAGGGCCTCGGTCTCGAGCACGCCCTTGCTGACGCGCACGAGCCGCTCCGGGCTGGCGCCGATGAAGCTCTGGCCGCGCCCGTTCGCGAGGGAGAAGGCGTAGCACTCGGGGAAGCGCTGCCGCAGGCCGTTCAGGACGCGCAGCGGGTGCAGCGGCCGGCCAATGCGCAGGTCGATCGCCCGCGCCAGGACGATCTTCTCGAACTCGCCCGCCCCGATCCGGCCCAGCGCGCGCGCGACCGCCGCGCGGTAGTCGCCGGTCTCGTGCGTGGTGAACTCCGGCGCCGCGGTCTCCTCGGCGGCCGCCGGCTCGCGGTAACGGAAGCCCGCAAACTTCGCGTGCGCCCGCCAGACGCGCTCGGCCAGCGCCTCGATCGGCGAATCGGGGCCCACGAGCAGGTTCGCCACGGCGGTCGTCGTCGCGCCCGCCCGGGCCACCTGCCAGCGCGGCACGAACACCTGCGCGGCAGGAAACGGCTCGCCGGCCTCGGTCTCGGGATTAAACGCGAAGGCGGTGAAGAAATGCGGCCCGCCAAACGGCGCCTCGACATCGCCGACCGCGATCGTGTGCTCCAGCGTCTCCGTCACGAACTGCTCGATGGCGGCGAAGCGCCCGGGGCCGTGCGCCGCGTGCGCGACCGCGACCTCGGCGCCCGCGAGGGCGGTCTCGAGGTTGGGCCGCTCCGCGTAGAAATGCGGTTCGCCCGGCTCGAAGATCGACTCGAGCACGGCCAGCGGGTCGAGCGCGTCGACGGCGAGGGAGATGCTGACCAGCTTCGGCCGGCCGGCGCGGACGGCCGCCGCGTGGCACTGCGCCAGGAAGGAGCGCAGCGCCGCGGGCGACGCATTGTTCGCGGGATGCAGCGGCAGGATCGTCACGACTTCGCCGGCGCCTTGTCGGCCGGCTGCGGCCGCGGGAACAGCACGAGCGTCTCGGCCACCTTGCGTCCGGTCAGGCTCGTGCCCCAGGCGAGCTCGTCCCGCCAGGCGGCGCCCGGGACATGTCCGAGCACGCCGTTGATCCGGGCGGCGGCGGCCGGCATGACGGCGGCCACCAGGGCGGTGCCGAGCCGCAGGGCCTCCGCCATCGTGGCGAGCGCGGTGCGCAGCCGGGCCTGGTCCTGGGCGTCGGCGGACTTGCCCAGCTTCCA
>CAZUQB010000480.1:0-2599 GCA_964622405.1 uncultured Opitutaceae bacterium
AGGCCGCGATGAAGGAGCTCGAGGCCCAGAAGCAGGCCGGCGGCGAGGCCGCCCCCGCGCCCGAGGCCCCGGCCCAGTAATCCCCGGGCGGTCCCCCGCCCGTTCCCTTCCGGCCGCGCCCCTCACCGGGCGCGGCCTTTTTTGTGCCGCCAATGGCGGTTTCATGCTATCGGACGGTCATTATCGGCAGCATGGGCTCACGTCTCCGCCGGCTCCTCCGCACCGCGGTCGGGTTCGCCGCCGCCTTCGCGGCGGTCGGGCTGGCCGCCGCCGACCTCTACATTGCGATCGCGACCCCCACGGTCCCGTCGCTGCCGCGCACTTTCGCGCCCGGCTCCAGCGTCGGCATCGCCCTCGGCACCAGCGCCTCCATCCCGGGCACGCCGCGCTGGTACCACGACGGCCAGCTCATTCCCGGCGCCAACGCGCTCAATCTCACGTTGTCGAACCTCTCCGCCGCCGACAGCGGCAACTACGTGCTGACCGTCACCGACGGCACCTCCGTCCGCACCAGCAACGATGTCACGATCAACGTCCTCCCGCTCCCGCCGAGCCCCGTGGACCGGACGTTCGCGACGTCGTTTTCGCTCAGCAGCTATGGCCAGACCATCGTGGCCGAGTTTGCCGATCACAGCATCGTCGTGAACCTGCGCACGGGCATCGACAGCCAGCCGACCCTCCGCCTCAGCGCGACGGGCGCGATCGACCCGACGTTCAGCTTTCCTTACACCGCCGGCGGCGTGCTCGCCGCCCACCCGGACGGCCGCATGATCGTGGCCAACGCCCCGTACCGACTGAAGGCCGACGGCAGTCCGCTGCCGCTCACCCTGCCTGCCGGCTACAACACCACGCAGCCGCTCACGGCCGCGGCCGTCCAGGCTGACGGCAAGGTGCTCATTGCGCAGGGCCGCCAGGTGACCCGCCTGAACACCGACGACTCGGTCGACGCGACGTTCTCCTATGCCACCGGGCTCAGCGCCCTGCACACCGTGACCGCCTTCAAGTTCGACGCGAGCAACCGCATCTACGTCACCGCGACCGAGCGGGACAGTAATCCCTCCCATTACCCGTCGTCCTGGACGGTCATGATCCGCCTCGCCGCCACCGGCGCCCAGGATCTCGGCTTTGCGGCCCAGGAGCCGCCGCTGCGCCGCGGCGGCCTCGGGCTGTTCCCCTTTTCCGACGGCCGCCTGCTCCGCTTCGCGAGCTACGAGGGCATCGCCTATTGGGCTATGTTGCGCGACGACGGCACCGTCGACCCCGCCTGGAGTGCCGGCGCATCGTACATCGTCAACAGCTACGCGGTCGATCCCGCGCACAATCGCCTCTTTTACGTCGATTCCAGCCAAGTCCTGCGTCGGGTGCTGATCACCCCGACCGGCCTGCAGCCGGATCCGACGTTCTATCCGGGCGACGGCCAGGCCAGCTCGCTCTACCTCAGCAGCACGGGCCTGCTCTATGCCCTGGGATACTTCGCCAAATGGGACGGATTTTCAACCGGGCTGATCGCACGCCTGCGGCCCGACGATGTCGTCACCTCGTTCCCGCCGACGGCCAGCATCGGTCCGGGTGACGTGACGCCCACCCGCGGCTCAACCGTGACCTTCACGAGCACCGTCACCGGCGACGGCCCGTACACCTACCAGTGGCTCGCGCTCGACGGCCAGCCGCTGCCGGCCAACTCCACTTCGTCGACCTTGGTCATAGCCAACTTCGGTTTGGCCCATCTCGGTCGCTACCAACTCCGGGTGACGACGCCGACCGGCACCGCGCTCAGCAATGTCACGCGCGCCCTGCTCAGTTCGAGCAGCCTGCCGTACCTCGCCAATCTGTCCGGCCGGGTGCAGGTCGGCACGGGCGAAAACCTGGCCATCGCGGGTGTGGCGGTGAACATCCGGTCCGGCGCCCTCGGTCTGCCCCTGTTGATTCGCGGCGCCGGGCCCGCCCTTCAGCCCTACGGCGTGGCGAATTTCCTGCCGAACCCGCTGCTCGACGTGTTCAATGCCGCGAGCACCCTGATCGCCAACAACGACACCTGGGGCGGTTCCGCGTCGCTCCTGGATGCGTTCAACGCCTGCGGCGCCTTCCCCTTCCAGGCGAACAGCAACGATGCCGCGCTCCTGCCCACCTACGGCACGGGCACGTACACGGTCCATCTCCGCGACCAGGCCAATGCGGCCGGCGTCGGCCTGCTCGAGGTTTATCGTCTCCCCAGCAGCAATGTGCCCGGGGACCTCACCAACCTCTCGCTTCGCGCCCGCACGGGATCCGGTGAGCAGGTGGCCATCGCGGGCTTTGTCCTGACCGACCCGCAGAACTTCGACCGCCCGACCCGCATCCTCGTCCGGGCCATTGGCCCGACCCTCAGCGGATACGGCATCAGCCAGCCGATCAGCGACCCGATCCTCACGCTCTACGACGGCAACGGCCGGGTGGTCGCCCAGAACGACAACTGGTCCGACTCGGCGAGCCCGGCGGACCTCAGCGCGGCCGCCCAGACGGTCGGGGCCTTTGCCCTGCCGGCCAACAGCAAGGACGCCGCGCTCCTCCTCGACCTCCCGCCCGGCAGCTACACCGCCCAGGTCACGGGCCCCGCCAA
>CAZUQB010000481.1:0-2596 GCA_964622405.1 uncultured Opitutaceae bacterium
CGGCGCACCTGCTGCGTGTGGCAGGCGGCGCAGCCGAGGTCCTGGTAGACCAGCTGACCGCGGGCGGCGATGCCGGGCATGCGCTCCGGGAAGGCCTTGCCCTCGTTCTCGTCGTAATACGGCGCGAGCTTGCTGAGCTGCGCGTGCGAGCCCAGCACGATGCCGGTGAACGCCAGCGCGAGCGCGAGGAACAGACCGAGGAAGAAAGTTAGGCCGTTTTTCATGACGCGGACGCCTCCATGGTCGGAGGCTGGCGGAAAGTCGCGGGAGCGGTCGTGGCCGAGCGCGTCGGGCAGATCGCGCGCAGGAGGTGGACCGCGAGGAGCAGGTTGCCGATCAGGAGCACCGCCTGGCCGGCCGTCGCCACCAGCAGCCACGGCTTCACGTGGGCCGCGATGGCGGAGAACTCGACCGTGGCATTGTTCTGCTCATGACCCTGGATGTAGCCGGCCACCGCCAGCGCCAGGACGAGGACCGTCGTGCCAAGGAGCGCGGCGAAGAAGTGGCCGCGGATCAGGGAGAGGGACGGCCAGGCGAGCCCCGTGATGCGGGGCACCATGAAGTAGATCGCCCCGAAGAGCGTGAAGGAGAACGCGCCGCTGATCGCCAGCTGCGTCTGCGCCGTGCTGAAGTGGGTGAACTGGGTGATCATGGCCACGCCGCGAATCGAGGTGACCGCGTCCAGCACACCGCCGAGCAGATAGCTCGCGAGGCCGGTGCCGACAAACCAGAGAACCGTGCTGCCGGCCGGCCGGAAGGCGCCGCCGAGGTTTAAAGCCACCACGATGTAATGGAAGAGCAGCAGCGCGCAGGAAACGCCGGCGACAGTGGCCACCCAGGCCGGGATCGGGCCACCGATGAAATGGCGCCCGCCAGTCCACGCGCCGATGAAGAGCAGTGTCCAGAAGCTCAGCGCGGCAAATTCATAGTGGCGGATCGCCTTGCCCGAGATCTTCGGGAGCAGGTAGTAGGCCGCGCCCAGGAGCAGCGGGGCGAGCCAGAGTGTCCAGGCCCCCTGCACGAACCAGCCAGCCACCAGGGGCTGCAGGACGCCACGGGTCGGGAAGAACACCAGCATCATCTGCGCGATCGAGAAGAGCCACGGGAAGAGGAACAGCGCCGCCACGCCGTACCATTGGGCGGCGAATGTCGCGTCCTGCCGGCGGCCGGTCCAGGCGAGCACGCCCGGGACGGCCATCGCGCCGTAGGCGGCCAGCAGCATCGGCAGCACGTAGCGCGGGAGCTGAATCCAGGTATGCACGGTGGCGTCGCCGGTCGCGATGCCGATCAGGCCGAGCAGCAGGGCGAGATTCCAGAAGAGCGCGCCAGCGGTCGTCCAGTTGAGCGAGCGGAGCGGCGCGCCGCTGAGGCGCCCGAGGATCCAGAGCGTCACGGCCAAGCCGGCGTTGGCGGCCCAGCCGTAGATGAAGGCGGACTCCGCCATCGCCTGGGTCCGGCCGTAGGTCATGACCGAGCAGGCGGCGGCAAAGGACGGCGTGGTCAGCTGGACCAGGTTGGCGAGCGCGAGGGCTCCGCTCACGAGGAGCCAGAGAAGCGCGAAGCCGAGGAGCAGAAGCAGCGGACAGCGCGCCGAGGCGTCGATCTCCGTGACTTCGGCCGTCGGGGCGGCGGTGGAGGCGGTGGTCATCTCAGAAGAGGTTGGCGGGCCCGGTTAGTGCTTCGACCCGTAGTGCTGGAGCGTCAGCTCCATCGCGCGATCGAGCGGCAGCTGCACCACGCCGGCCTTCTGGTCGACCCACGCGTAGGTGGTCGCCTGCTTGGCCTGCTTCTCGTGCAGCTTGGCGAGGTTCTCCTTGCGCTGCTCGGCCGTGCGGATGCCGTCGCCGGTGAAGGGCCCGGTCTGGTGCGGCAGGTAGAACTTGTACACGACGACCAGGAACAGCGCGAATCCGGCCAGCACCGTCAGGACGGTGATGAGCGGGGCGGACTTGGCGGGGGAATCACTCATGGTGAGTCAGGCATTCGCCGATGCGCGGGTCGCGGATCGGGATGAGTTTCGTGGTGGGCAGGCTGCGGAGGTAGGCCCAGATGCAGACGCCGCCGACGCCGATCACGGACGTCAGCACCCACAGGAGATTGAGCGAGAAGAACCGCTGCGCGTCGCCGTGCTCGTCCTTCAGCGCCGGGAGGATGTTGTAGCAGAGGTCGACCAGAATCACCGTCAGCACCCAGAACGCGATGCGGCGGATGATGTGGTGGGTGACCTTGTAGCGGTAGGACAGCAGGGCGCAGAACGGCAGCACGAAGTGGCCGAACAGCAGCGCGAGGCCGACGTACCACCACTGGTTGGTGGAGCCGTCGTGGTTCAACTCGCGGAGGTTGTACCAGAAGGTCTCCTCGGGAACGTTGGCGTTCCAGATCAGGAAGTACTGGGAGAACGTCACGTACGCCCAGAACACCGTGAAGGCCAGCATCAGCTGGCCGATGCTGTGGAAATGGTTCGTGTTGAGGATGCCCTTGAAGTCACCGCGGCGGTACAGCCACACCATGATGACCACGCCGGAGCAGAGGGCGCCGCGGACGCAGTTCGCGAAGAACCACACGCCGTACATCGTCGAGAACCAGTGGTACTCGA
>CAZUQB010000482.1:0-2590 GCA_964622405.1 uncultured Opitutaceae bacterium
AGGACACCACCCTTTCACGGTGAGAACCGGGGTTCGAATCCCCGTGGGGACGCCATCTTCAAGAGGCCCGTAACTCTAACGAGTTACGGGCCTTTGTGTTTTCGGCTCAGCCCTAAGTGACAATGAGGGTGACAATAAGTTCAAGGAAATCTGCCCGCGTTTCGGGATGACGCAGAAGGAGTTTTCGGCCCGTTTTGCAGGGCGCGGCGCTAGCGATGGCCAAAAAAATACCGCCCCGGTGGCCCCCGGGGCGGCTGGCCCGTGTCGAGGGACCATCGCGAGACCGAGGTTTGAGTCAACGCACGATCCGCTCGCGGCGTCGCAGGCGTTGACCGCACAAAGGGCATCACAAGATGCCCGCGGCGCGGAAGGAATAGTGGCCCACGCCGTGCGGGTCGGCCTTCGCGTCGCCCACGATGACGTGGTCAATGAGGTCGATGTCGATCACCTTGGCGGCCTCCCGAAGCTGGCGAGTCACCTGGATGTCAGCGGCGCTGGGAGACGGGTCGCCGGAGGGATGGTTGTGGGCAACCACGAGGGCCGTGGCACCGGCGAGGATGGCGCCCCGGAAGACTTCACGGGGGCAACCAGGGTGGACGTGGCCGTGCCCAGCGTGACGAGGTGGCGGCCGATGGGGTGATTCTTGCGGTCGAGATAGACGCAGTAGAATGCCTCCTGCATCGGGCATTCGTCGAACGCGGAGCGGAGGTAGTCGGCGACCATTTCCGGTCGGTCGAGCCGAACCTCTTCGCCGAGAGAAACGAGGGAGTAAACGATTTTGGCTTCGTAAACGCGCATGGTGAGCGCTCGCGCGAGCCGCGTTTCCCTTCTCGACGTGATGTCGAGTGATCGCGGGTGCTGCCCGGTTGAGCGCCCGCTCGGGATGGGCGAAAGTCAAAGCGCTGGGTGGAGCGCCGAGGAAGTGTCCCGCGCAGCGGGACCAACGAGGGGGACGGAGCGCGGCAGCGCGGAGATGGTCGATGCGTAGCATCGGCTCCGGAGCGGAGCGCAGGGGTAGTCTGCACCGGGTGCCCCTCTGGCGGGGCAGACTACAACGCGGAACGTTTGCGCGGGGTGGAGGCCGCAGGCACGACCTTGACCGCCCATAAAATGGGGCGCTACCGGACGGGGCAGAGCTAAAAGAATTCGAGCGGAGCGAGCGTCTGCCCGTATGGATTGGAGCTAAATGCCGCGCTCTTTCGCTGAGTCGTGCCAGTAGTCGTCCGTGACGTATTCCAAACAAGATTGGCAGAGCGTCTTGTCTCCGTGTTCGTTACCCTCGCCGCGCAGCATGACAGCTTGGCAACGATCACACGTTTCCAACGCTGTGACATGGCTGCAAACATAGCAGCGCTCGGCGTTGTCGCCGAATCCCGGCAGCGCGCGCCAGCCGCATTTGGGGCAAGATATCACACAGTCTTCAACGTGGTCAGCTTTGAGCCGCACCTTAGCGCGGCGATATAGCTCCTCCCCGTATTCCTTAATCTTCAGTCCATCGAACCAAAGCGCTTTCGGCACTTTCTCTTCGATGGTGTAGTCAAAGTGAGCGCGATGGAAATCGACGAGGAAACCGAACAGTCGCGCAAAAGCAGGTTTGAGTTCAGCCGGATCAGCTTTGAATTCGTGGTGAACGATCTCGTTTCGAACCTTGGCCGCGAATATGAGCGCCTTCGACTCATCTGGTTTTAGTTCGAACGACGTTACCTGCTTTAGTCGCTGCAACGCTCCCTCAAGCGAAACTGTAAGGTCGGGCTTATCTACATTCTTGTAGATGAGAACGGGGTGTTGCTGTTTGAGGAGCTCCTTGAGGCTGAGTTCTATCGCCTGCACCAAATGTAGTATCGCGAATTTCCATTGCCCGGGAGATTGCTCCGCAGCTACTGCCTTAGCCAAGGCTTCCGAAACAAAGCTGTGCGCGTTCTCGATGAGAGAAAGCTCCAGTATCTTCTTAGGCCGATTTGGGGCAGTCATGGGAGTGGACGCCCCGAACACTGGCAGACAGCGCGAATCACACGAGGGTTATTTGTCTTCCTGATCCGCGACTGCTGTCCGATTACGCGGTGTGGCCTGGAGCATCGCCATTACGGATGCGTAAAGGGGCAGCTAGGCAGAATCACATTGGCTTACTTCATCAGTGTTTTCAGCCGCGTGTTGAGCACCTTGATGTCGATCTCGGCGCTGACGACGGTGGCGCGGGCTTTGGCGAGGCGGACCTCGGCTTTCATTAGCTCGCGTTTGAGCGTGTCGAGTTCGTCGGTCGTGGTCCGGAGGGTGCGTGCGGTGGCGGGTGCTTCGGAGGTGCCGTTGTTCATGGTGAATTTCGTTGGATTGTGAATGCGCCGGTCAGCGTGGTGCTGACCGGCGCCGCTGATTGAAGCGGCTCGCGTGCGCCTGGCACGCGAGCGCGACTACCGGAAACAGGGGACCACGCCTCCCGAAAGAAAGGGAGCGGCCCGCAGGCCGCTCCCCGTTGGCGAACTCAGTTGTTCGCGAACTCGCTCGCGAGACTCCAGAGCGCCTTGTTGAGCTTTTGGCCTTCGCTCAGGCCGCCCACCGGGCGCGTCCGGTTGCGCCGGATGCCCATGCCGGC
>CAZUQB010000483.1:0-2590 GCA_964622405.1 uncultured Opitutaceae bacterium
CCGACGCCTCATGGACCTGACCCGCCGCCACGGCGCGGCGTGGTACCAGCCGGCGGCGCGGCAATGCGTGGGTCCGCGCGACACCCTCTGGTACGCGATCGCGCTGCTGTTCTCGCCCGACGCAGGGGAGCGGGCGCTGGGCGACGCGCTGCTGGGCGAGGCCCGCTGTGCGGACGGCACGCATTCGCCGGCGACGATGCTCGCGATCCTGCTCGCGATCCCGGACCGGATCTCGGCGGGAACCGCCACGGCGCTGGACGCGCAGGTGCGCGCCGCGCTGCCGGAGGCGGCGCTGGCCGAGTGGCACGACGGCAATGTAAACCACCCGCTCGCGGCGTGGTGCGCGCTGATCCTCGGCGGCGAACGGTTCGGCGACGCGCTGGCCGTCGCGAGCGGGCGAGGCCGGCTGCTGGCGCTGCGGCGCACGACCGGCGACCGCCGGCATGCGTGGCGCCGGCAGGCGATCTGGTCGGAGTACAACAGCCTGACCTACACCGCGCTCGACGTCTGGTGGCTGGCGTTGCTGGCCGAGTACGCCCGCGACCCGGAGTCCCGGCGCTGCGCCCGTTTCCTGGAGGAACGGCTCTGGATCGAGATCGCGCTCTTCTACCACGCTCCGAGCCAGCAGTTCGCCGGCCCGCATTCGCGCTCCTACCTCGACGACTCGCTGGGCGGCTGGTCGGGGGTGCACTGCACGATGGCCGCGGCGTTCGGCGAGCCGCTCTTCCTCGAGCCGGAGCGGGCGCTCGCGATCGGCCACCCGTCGGCAATCCTCCAGAACACGGTGCCGGCCATCACGCCGTTCCATGTCCCGGCCGAGGCGCACCGGCTGGCCTTCCACAAGCCGCTGCCGGCGCTGCTGCGCGCGACCACCTACGGCGAGAGCTATCACGAGAATCACGCCGGGCAGGGCTTCGAGGACGGGCTGTATCCCGGCGGCTGGAGCGACCTGGTGAGCTACCAGACCGCGCAGTACGCGCTGGGCACGGCTTCGCGGCCGTACGTCAATGCGGGGCACTCCGACAGCTTCATGGCGCGCATCCTCCGGCACGCGCCGGTCCGGTCCTGCGCCGACTTCCGCTCCGTGTTCGCCCGCGGCGTGTTCAACGACGCGGAAGTGCACCGGCCGAACCGCGTGCACGTCACGGGCGGGGCCACCGACGCGAGCTACCTGTACGAGGAGGGGCGGACCCTGGCCCTGCAGGACCGTAACCGCGCGCTCGTGCTGTACGCCCCGAAGGGCGCCGGCCACCGCGGCGTCGCGCGCTTCCGCGTGGACGTGGTCTTTTCCTACGACGCGCCGTTCGACGAGCTCTGGCTCGACGGCCAGCCCGCCGGCCCGCTGCCCCAGACGCTGCCCGCCGGCGGCCGGGTTACCTTCCGCGACGGGCAGGTGCTCGGCGTGCTGCGCCCGCTGGCCCCGCACCCGGCCGCGGGAGCGCGGCCCGTCACGGTCCGCCGCGAGGCCAACTGCCTGGTGGTCTCGACGGCCAACTACGACGGCCCGGCGCGCGACTGGCCGCGCGACGAGCTGCGGGGCTGGCGGAACGGCTTTTACTGCGAGCTCTGGACCACGGCGGAGTTTCCGACCCTGGCGGCCCTCGACGCGCATGCGGCGGCGATCACCGTCGAGGACACGCTGCCGGCGGGCGGCCGCCACCGCGTGACCCGGGTGCGCAGCGGGCATACGAGCCTGGAGCTGGCGGTGAACCCCTGGGCGGAGGAGATCGAGCACGCGACGGTGAACGGCGCCGACGCGCGCGTGCAGCACCTCGAGGTGACAGGTGGACCGGAGGGTCGGCCGCTGCTGGATCCACCGACCCTGTACGGCGCCGAGGCCTACGACCGTTTCCCGACCATGCCGTCCTGACCCGACCGCTTCCCCGGCTCCACCCGTCACGAACGTCTCCCGTCCCGCCCGCCGATGAGCGCCGTCCTCCCTCCCGCCACCCGCGCTCGGCCGTGTCACGTATTGAGTGACACGGCCAGTGGCCGGCCGGCGCGAGGCGAGTCCGGGCGGACCGGAGAGAAAAGGGGTGAGGCGTGAAATCCGAGCACCGGCAGGGCTGGCTCTTCGTGTCGCCGTGGGTGATCGGCTTCGTCCTGCTCACGGCGGGGCCGATGCTGTATTCGCTCTACCTGAGCTTCACGTCGGCCTCGCTCCTGTCGCCGCCGCAGTGGATCGGGCTGGAGAACTACCGCCGGATGGCGTCGGACCCGCTGTTCTACCGCAGCCTGGCCAACACGGCGGCGTACGCGGCGATGGGCGTGCCGGCGGGCCTGCTGCTCGCGCTGGGCCTGGCGCTGCTGCTCAACGCGCCGGTGCGCGGCATCGGGTTCTTCCGGGCGCTGTTTTTCCTGCCGTCGGTGACCAACACCGTCGCGCTCTCGCTGCTTTGGCTCTGGCTGCTGAACCCGGAGTTCGGACTGCTGAACGCCGGGCTGAGCGCGCTGGGGATCGAGGGTCCGCTCTGGCTGCAGAGCGAGGCGTGGGCCAAGCCGGCGCTCGTCCTGATGTCGCTGTGGACCGCGGGCGGGCAGGCGGTGATCTTCCTGGCGGCGCTGCAGGGCGTGCCGCGCGAGCTGAGCG
>CAZUQB010000484.1:0-2585 GCA_964622405.1 uncultured Opitutaceae bacterium
CGCTTGACGGCGCCCTCGCGCGGGCGCGGGAGGCCGGACTGGGCGGGATGATCACAATTGGGACATCGCCGGACGACTGGAGGATGTACCGCGACCTTGCGGCCAAACACCCCGGGTTTGTGCACTACACGGTCGGAATCCATCCGTGCTCGGTGGAGGACGACTGGGAGAAAGCCCAGGCGCAGGTGGAGGCTTTTTGGCAGGGCGGGGGACCGCAGCCGGTGGCGCTGGGCGAGATTGGCCTGGACCGTTTTCACCTGCCCAAGGATCCCGCGGACGCCGCGCGCATCTTCGGCTGGCAGCGGGCGGCGTTCACCGCCGGACTGGCGGTGGCGAAACGGCTGGGATGTCCCGTGGTGGTCCATTCGCGCGGGGCGTTCGCGGAGTGCGTCGAGATGATCGATGCCAGCGGCGTCGATTGGGCGAAGGTGGTCTTCCACTGCTTCACGGAAGGGGAGGCCGAGATGTCCGAGTTGGTCCGGCGCGGCGGCTTTGGCTCCTTCACCGGCATCCTGACCTACAAGTCCGCCGAGAATGTCCGGGCCGCGGCAAGGCTGCAGGGACTCTCGCGCCTGATGATCGAGACCGACGCCCCGTACCTCACCCCGATGCCACATCGGGGCAAACCCAACGAGCCCGCCTACGTGCTCCACACGGCGGAGTACGCGGCCAAGGAAGTCTTCCAGGTGACCGTGGAAACTCTCGCAGCGGCGACCACGGCGACCGCGCGGAAATTCTTCGGCTTGTAGCTCCCGCTGCCTGCCCGGCGGAACGCGAGGCGATCCCGCCTGCATCCTGTCACTTGCCCCTTGCGACCCGTCCCTTGCCGCCGGAACAGCGGCTCAGGCTTCGTCGAACTTGCGGGCGAACAGCGCCTCGAGTTCTTCGAGCATCTGGGCGGCGTCCGGACCGGTCACGAGGAACTTCACCTTCGAGCCCTTGCCGGCGGCCAGCATCATGAGCCCCATGATGCTCTTCCCGTTCACCTGCTCCTCGTCCTTCTCGACGAACACGTCCGATTTGAACTTGTTCGTGATGCGGACGATCATCGCCGCCGGACGCGCGTGAATGCCCATCTTGTTCTGCACCAATAGCTCTTTGACGAGCTGGGCAGGAGCGGGTGTGGCATCACTCTTGTTCATGGTGGAACGGAAATCCGTGAAAACGGATCGGCGTAAATCCGGGATGATGGCTCGGCTTGCAACCCAAAAACCAGATGGCAGACTGCGCACAGATGAGCCAAACCGCGATTATCGTCCCGTGCCGGTTGGAATCTACCCGTTTCCCGCGCAAGCTCTTACACAAGATCAAGGGTCGCCCGCTGCTGCTTTGGGTGGCGGAGCGGATTTCGCGGCAAGCGCCGGAGTTTCCGCTGTATTTTGCCGTGGACCATGAGCTTCTGCAGAAGTGTGTCACGGAAGCCGGTTTCAAGGCCATCATGACCGCGGCAACGCACCAAAGCGGGACCGACCGGATCGCCGAGGCGAATCGCCAGATCGGGGCGAGCCGGGTGATCAACGTCCAGGCCGACGAGCCGTTGGTGACCGGGGCGCAGATCCGGTCGCTGGGGAAGCTGCTGGAGACGGGGGCCGCGATGGCGACGTTGGGCACGCCGTTCAAGACGGCCGCGGATTTCGCGAACCCGAATCAGGTCAAGGTCGTGATGCGACAAGACGGCCGTGCGCTCTATTTCACCCGGTCGATGGCGCCGTACCCGCGAGAACTCGGCGCAAAGATCGACGACGCCTGGGTGCGGGCGAATCCGTGCTTCAAACACCTCGGCCTCTACGGCTACCAGGCCGACCTGCTGCAGAAGTTCGCCCAACTGCCGCTCGGGCGCCTGGAGCAGATCGAGAAACTCGAGCAGCTGCGCGTGCTGGAAAATTGTTTCGAGATCGCCTGCGGCGTCACCGAGGACCCCACCATCGGCGTCGACACGCCGGAGGACGCGGTGAAGTTCGAGCAGTGGCTGGGGTGACCCGGGTAAGCCCGATGTCGGCAATGGCCGATGTGGGCTAAGGCCGATGTGGGCGGGGTGCCCTCACCCCGCAATGATGATAGCAGGGTGATGGCACCCTGCCCACATTTCAGCCAGAACCAGCTCGGGCCAAACCTCGCTACGGATTCCGCGCCTCGAGGCTGGTGATCCACATCACCTCGCAGGCGCCGCCGCCGGTGTCGTCGCGGGTCAGTGAAGAGCGCCAGCGATAGCCGTCCGCCGCGGTCACTTCGACGAGATAACCGTCCATGGTCACGACTTGGTGCCGTTTCACGGCGAGCAGCTTGTCGCGCACGGCGTCGTCCGCGGGCAGGCAATGCGTGTTGGCGGAGTGCTTCTCGATCTCCCGCTGCTCCAGCGGTGGTTCGCCGCGATAGCTGAACTCGTACCAGCGGCCCGACTGCGTGATCTTCATCTCGTTGAGGACCGACGCGACGGACATCGGGCCCCAGCCCAGGGCGAGGTCGACGGGACTCAGCTCGGCGCCGCGGTCGTTGCGGTAGCGGTCGCGGCTGAGCACGACGGCGGAAACGTGATACCGGGCCAGCGGCGTGATCGTGTAGTCACCGTGGAGAAAGGGACGGGG
>CAZUQB010000485.1:0-2582 GCA_964622405.1 uncultured Opitutaceae bacterium
TTGCGCCTGATACCTCTGATTTCCGTTGGTCGCCTAAGACCATTGAGGCCGCCAACATCGCCTACGCAATCTAACAGGAGGGAAGTATGAATTACAGTACAGCAGTCTTTCTAATTAACGACCGCGTTCGCGCGGTTCAGGGGGCATACGAGGCGGGGGAGTCCGCCCCCAAAACTATGTTCAAGACGTTTGACACGGCCTTGAAAGTTGGCGATTTCGCCCTTGTGCCGACAAGCACTCGCCACAACATGACCGTGGTGAAGATCACGGATGTTGACGTTGAGTTCGACATCGAAACGCATCAGCAAGTGTCTTGGATTATCGGGCGCATCGACCTTACCGCTTATGAGCAGATGCAGGCTCAGGAGCAGGAGGCGATCAAGACAATTCAGTCCGCAGAAAAGAACCGCAAGCGCGAGGAACTCAGGAAGGCAATTTTTGCTGACGCCGAAACGCAATTGGTCAAGCTACCTATTGCCGCTATCGGCCACGAGAAGGGATAATCCGATGATGGCGGTAACCTGGTGCCACACTTCCACAGGAGCCGCCAGACTGAGTGACATGCGTCACTCAGATATGCTCGGCCGAATGGCTTCGCATAAAGGAAGCGGGGGTGGCGGCGTGGAAGTTTTTGGCGAAGTCGCTGCCCCTCAATCCCCAAGGATTTCAAATGGCGGCATGCAGGAAGTGCGGGCGGACAAAATTGCGCAAGCGGCCGGACGGCAATCGATGGTGCCGACGCTGCGGCGCCGTTCCTGGCCCTCTAAAGCTGCTACGGAATGGAGTTATCAATGAACCTTGCCAATCTTCGCAAGCCATTCCCGCCCGAAAGGATTTCATGGCGGGTTGGGCCAACCACACAGGACAAAAAGAAGGGCCAGGCACTGGCTTATATCGACGCCCGGGACGTCATGTCACGCCTTGACGAAGTCGCGGGCCCATACTGGCAATGCGCCTACGTCCCCATGCCGAACGGTACTTGCTGCTGCAGCATCGGACTGAAGATTGGGGATGAGTGGGTCTGGCGTTCAAACGGCGCGATCAACCTCACCGACAGCGACAAACCCGATCAGAAGGAAATGACCGAGAAGGGCAGCTACAGCGATGCCTTCAAGCGGGCGGCGGTGCTATGGGGTATTGGCCAGTATCTCTATGACCTGGATAGCCCATGGGTCGAGCTTGACGACAAAAAGCGCATCATCAAGAGCGAATACCCCAGGTTGATGGCGCTTCTCGCCGGCAAGTCGGCGCCAGCCTCTGAAATGCAGTCGAACGTACCCACATCCAAGCCGAAGACCACGCCTGGCGATTGGGCGTTGAAGGCCGAACGCGAGGTTATGGCCCTGCATTCGCGCGAGGAAATGGCCGAATGGATGAAGAAGAACGGTGCCGCCGTGGACCGCCTCCGCGAGGTGGACAAAGCCATCTGGGACGCACTGAACCTCAAAATTGCAATGCGAAACGATGAATTGGAGTTGATAGCAGCATGAGCGGTTCAGTCAACAAAGTTACCCTGCTGGGTCACTTGGGAAAAGACCCGGAAATCCGGCGCCTGACGAGCGGTGACCCTGTTGCAAGCTTCTCGGTCGCCACCTCGGAATCCTGGCGCGACAAGGCCAGCGGCGAGCGCAAGGAAAAGACCGAGTGGCACCGGGTGGTGATCTTCAACAAGAACCTGGCCGATGTGGCCGAGAAATACCTGCGCAAGGGTTCCAAAGTCTATCTGGAAGGCGCGCTCCAGACCCGAAAATGGACCGACAAGGACGGGGCTGAAAAATACTCCACCGAGGTGGTGCTGCAGAACTTCAACGGCACCCTCGTCCTGCTTGACGGGAAGAAAGACGCACGCGAGCCCGGCGAAGATGATGGAGTTCCGTTTTGAGCGAACCGCGCGTCATCCAAGCTGACTATTCCAACTGGCGCACCGTCGCTGGCCGGAAAGTCCTGCAGCTCGTCTTTGAAGTCCCGATTGAGCAGACGGCTGACGTAATGGAAAAGCTCGGCGTTCCTATGCCTGGGGAAAACAAATGGTGTGCGATAGCCCTTCTCGATATTGGTGGATGTGCAAGCGGAAACGGCGCTGGGAAACACGGGAATGCGCCGAAGCAGTCCAGCGGCTCAGAAGCGCCCACAGACCAAAGTGGGCCAACTCACACACTTACCATTGCCCATACTGCGGAGGCTGGCACCTCGCCAAGGGAAAGAGATCGTCGCCCGTTCGCGTCCCTGCCCCTATCCCAGCAGGCAGCCCTACGGTGTGATGACGTTAGGTTCCAGCGATATCTCGGCGTCGCGAACAAGACCGAAGCAGGAGACTATGTCCGTTCTCACTGTCGCGTCACATCACGAGCTGACCTCGATAACACCAGCGGCAAGTTCGCGCTATCGCGCGACGCCTGGCTAAAGTTGGAACACTCATTCCAAGAGCATCTGACAGACCAGCAGTTCGCGGGTGCCCGGCATGGCTAGGTCAGAGTTCTCCGCAAAAGTCAAATCAGACGCTTGGAAACGTTGTGGTGGCAAATGTGAAGGCTGCACCGCCAAGTTGTTCCCCGGCAAGTTCGATTATGACCACCGGAAAG
>CAZUQB010000486.1:0-2575 GCA_964622405.1 uncultured Opitutaceae bacterium
GGAAAGCGTACACTCAGGCCAGTCCCCAAACCCCCGGATGGCTCGTCTCGGTAAACGGTGCGATCGGGCGCGTGCCTTGGCCGCGCTGGCGTGCGGCTCGCTGGCGGGATGCCTGGTGGTGCCGGTGCCGCACCAGGAGGCACTCAGTCGCGGCTATGCGGTCCCGGCCAGCCAGACGGCGCCGCAGCTTGCGATCAAGAGCCGCAGTGAAGTCGCCCTGCTCTTGGGCGCTCCGGAATACGCGCTCGAGGACGACGCGGTGTGGGCCTATCACTGGACCACCAGCCGGACCGGGCTGTTTGTCCTCTGCTATGTTCCCCCCATTCCCGGGGCCTATGTTGAGTTGGACGGCTCCGAGCATTTCGTGGTCTTCCGCTTCGACGCCACGGGGCAGTTGCTGCGGGTCGATTGGCTGAAGGGAGACTATTCGGGCATGAACCAGCCCGACTGGCGGGCCGCACTTGAGGCCTGGCTCCATCCGGAGCGCTTTCCGCCACCGGACCCGAAATTGCGGCCCGCGTTGAAAGTCGAGATGCCGGCGAGCCACGCCGCGGCGGCCGGCCCAACGAAAGGTGCCCCATGAAGGCCCGGCGCACCGCGTTCAGACCCGGTCTACGCCCGGCTTGGCTCGTCCTCGCGTTGGCCGTCGCGGGACTGTGGGGCTGCTTTCAGGCTCCGGCACCGGTGCCGGCCCGGACGGCGACGGCGGAGGAACTGCGGCAGCGTTTACCGCTGCTCAAGGTTGGGCGCACGACCCAGCGGGAAATCCGCGCCCGGTTCGGGGATCCTGCCAGCGAGCATGACGGCGGACGGGTGCTCATCTATTTCCTCTGGTCGGACGAACAGAAGTGCCTCCAGCTCCAGCCGGACAAGGCGGGTTCCCTGATGGACGGTACTCCTCCGACCACTCCGGAAGCCCAGCTGATCCTGGTCTTTTCGGCCGAAGGCGTGTTGGCGGGATCCAACCTGCTCTACCGCATGCCGGACGAACTGTGGCCGCGGGCCGCGAAAAAACCATGAAACGGCCGGTTCGCGTCCAAGCCCTCATGCCGACGCTGGCGGCGGCCGTTCTGCTGCTGCTGGGGGGATGTATCGTCGCGGAGTCCCTGCATACGGCGCCGCCGACCCAGCTGGCGGTCCTCAAACCCGGGTCGACGGGCGCCGAGGCGGCGAAGCTGCTGGGTGAGCCGATGCGCACGTGGCGTCCCAACGAGCAGGTGGTCTACCGCCTTTACCCTTACAAGCGCGCGTTGAAGGTCAGCTACACCAGTTTGACCGGGGGAGTGGTGATGGACGTGATCACCCTCGGCGGATTCGAGCTGCTCATGCCGATGGGCGAGAAGAAGGAGAACCTGCAACGTCGGCCCTCGGTCGCGCGCGTGTGGATCTCCTTCGATTCCGCCGATCACCTGCTGGGCGTCTTCGAGGAGATGGACGAGTTGCCTGAGGACGGGAGGCCGGTCCCGCCTGCTCCGCCGCCGGTGGCGGCAAGCCGGAAGACCGGCGACAGCGACCGGTAGCTCAAAGGTCTCTAGAGGAATAGTCCGTAAAGCAGCACGTCGTCATAGACGTCATCGAGCTTCCGCGCCCGCACGCGTCGACCCTCCGGCAGAAAGCCTTGCTTTTGGTACAGGCGGATGGCCGGGGCGTTGGAGGCAAAAACCTCGAGCTCGATCTTCTCGTAACCGAGCGCCCGGGTGTCGGCGATGGCGCGCTGGAGGAGACGGGTGCCGAGGCCATGCCCGCGGCAGGCGGGGAGCAGGCCCATGCCAAGCCGCACGGTGTGCCGAAAACCCTCCATGCCCTGCGGGGTTAGGTCGCACCAGCCCACGACCTGGTGGCCGAGGCGGGCGGTGAGATGCACGCCGCGGTTGGCGGTGAGGAACTCGATGAACTGCCGGGTTCCTTCGGGGGGAAAGCCCTGGGTGAGGGCGAGGTGCTTGCGTTCGCGCGCCACCGCATCGAGGCAGGCCGACAGCGCGGCAGCATCCTCGGGTCGGGAGGCGGTGATTTCGATTTCGGGGGCGGGGAGGTTGGATTTCATGGAGGGCATAGCGTTCGGGGAAATAAAAAGGCCCAAGCGGGAGAAGCTTGGGCCGGTGCGGGCGACTTGGACTGTTGTTCAGTTCAGAACCAGTCGTGGCGCGCGGATCGGCCCATCCCAGGCATCAACATCCGGGTGGCGAAGGTGATGATCGACCGCGCGAGTTTCATCGATGACGAGGATACTTGACGCTGCCGGCCCGGCGTCAATTCCATCTGGTCGAGAGGGTGGGGCCGGCGCTGCGGCTTCATTCAACTCGACTTTGAAACCCGCTCGGCCCTTGTTCCTCGTCTGATCGACGCGGACAAGCGACTGATGTCGGCGGAGCTCGCGCGAGAATTTTACCCCAAATTCGTCCGGCCTTGGCGGCCTCGAGGCGTCAGGCGCGGCCCGGAGCAGCGGCACGACTGATTCGATTCGTCACCCCACCTCAAAAAACAAAATGGAATACCTCATTGGAATCATCGCGGCCACCGCGGTCGGGTTGTTCGGCACCGTGGTAGGCTTCGACAAGGAGCGTGGCTTCTATCC
>CAZUQB010000487.1:0-2572 GCA_964622405.1 uncultured Opitutaceae bacterium
GCGGTCGTCGCGCTGTTCCTCTTCATCATCATGCTGCTCGACACGCAGGGCGGCTCGCCGCGGCGCTTCTCGCCGGTGGCGATGGGCGCGAGCGTGGCCGCGCTGGCGCTGATGCTCACCGGCCTCGGGACGCTCCTGACGCGCGACCGGCTCGCGGCGCCGGCCCTCGGCTCGGCCGACGGGGTGGGGGCGGCGCTGAAGCCGTACGCCTACCAGCTGTTCACCACCTACCTGCTGCCCGTGCAGGTCATGGGCTTCCTGCTCCTGATCGCCATGCTCGGGGTCATCGTGCTGAGCCGCCGGCTCGCGAACGGGGAGGACGCCTCATGATTGCCGCCAGCCTCCACACCTACCTCGCGCTGAGCGGGCTGCTCTTCGTGATCGGCTTCTTCGGCGTGCTCCTGCGCCGCAACACCCTGGTGGTGTTCATGAGCCTCGAGCTGATGCTGGTGGCGTCGACCCTCGCGCTGGTCGCGTTCTCGCGCTACAACCGCACGCCCGACGGCAACATCTTCGTGTTCTTCATCCTCACCGTCGCCGCCGCCGAGGTGGCGGTCGGCCTCGCCATCATCGTCGCGCTGTTCCGCCAGCGGCACACGGTCCAGGTCGACCAGCTCAACTCGCTGAAGCACTGACGCCCATGACGCCGGTCTCCCTCGCCCTCACCGTCCTCCTCGCGCCGCTCGTCTCCGCCGCGGTCATCGCGCTGTTCCTGCGCCGCGCGGGCACGCTGGCCTCGGTCGTGTCGGTGGCCGCGGCCGCGGTCATCGCCGCCGGCGGGTTCACGCTGGCCTTCGGCGGGGCCCGCTTCGCGGCCGCGACCCCCTGGCTGCAGCTGGGCTCGTTCACCCTCTCGCTGGGCTTCAAGTTCGACGATCTCGCGGCGCTGATGCTCGTGATCGTCGCGCTGATCGGGCTCTGCGTGCACGTCTTCTCGCTCGGCTACATGCACGACGACGGGGCGAAGGCCCGGTACTTCGGCGGGCTGTCGATCTTCATGTTCTCGATGCTCGGCATCGTCTTTGCCGACAATCTTTTCATGATGTTCATCTTCTGGGAGCTGGTCGGCTTCAGTTCCTGGCTGCTGATCAACCACTGGCACGAGCGCCTGTCGGCGAGCGACGCCGCGAAGAAGGCGTTCATCACGAACCGCGTCGGCGACTTCGGTTTCCTCCTCGGCATCATCCTCTGCTACTGGCTCAACGGCACCGTCAACCTGAGCGAGCTCGGCCACGGCCACGTCTCGAGCCGGCTGATCCCGCTGCTGCTCTTCTGCGGCGCGGTCGGCAAGTCCGCCCAGATGCCGCTGCAGGTCTGGCTGCCGGACGCGATGGAGGGCCCGACCCCGGTGTCCGCCCTGATCCACGCCGCGACCATGGTCGCCGCCGGTATCTACATGCTGTGCCGGATCAACGTGCTGATGGTGCCGGACGCCCTCACGGTCATCCTGTGGGTCGGCACCGCGACCGCGCTGTACGCGGCGTGCTGCGCGATCGCCCAGCGGGACATCAAGAAGGTCCTGGCCTACTCAACGCTGTCCCAGCTCGGCTACATGGTCGCGGCCTTCGGGCTCGGGTCGCTGGCGGTCGAGCATGACGGACATCGCGCGGTGATCGCGGCCGGCGTCGGCGCGGCGATGTTCCACCTCGCGACCCACGCCTACTTCAAGGCGCTGCTCTTCCTCGGCTCGGGCTCGGTGATCCACGGCTGCCACCATGAGCAGGACATCTTCAGGATGGGCGGCCTGCGGACCCGGATGCCGGTGACCTTCTGGACCTTCACGGCGGGCGTGGCGGCGATCATCGGCCTGCCGTTCCTCGCCGGCTTCTTCTCGAAGGACGCGATCCTCTACCTCGCCTACGCGAACAACCGCGCGGTCTTCGCGGTGCTGGCGTTCACCGCCGTGCTCACCTCGCTCTACATGACCCGCCTCTGGCGCATCACCTTCTTCGGCGAGCCGCGCAGCGAGGCGGCGGGCCACGCGCACGAGGGCGGCCTGACGCTCACGCTGCCGCTGGTCGTCCTGGCGATCCTGGCGGTGATCGGCGGCTACGCCGCGCATTATCCGGCGGGCTTCGGCGGGGTGTTTGAGCTGATCCCGGAGGCCGAGGGCACGGATCACACCGTGATTTTCGCGACGAGCCTGATCGTGCTGCTGGTCGGCGCGGGCACGGCGCTGTCGTTCTACCGGCCGGCGGCGCAGGATGCGCTGGAGGTCCGGTTCCCGGGGCTGCACCGGCTGCTGGCCTCGAAGCTGTGGTTCGACGAGATCTACGGCTACTACATCGCGAAGGTGCAGCAGCGGTTCGCGCTCCTGCTCAACTACCTCGAGCAGATCCTGCTCGCGGGCTTCGTGGTGCGCGGCCTGCTCGCGGGCGTGGTGACCTATGTCGGCGTCGCCGCGCGCCGGCTGCACGTCGGCCGGCTGAATGTTTACGTCTACTGGTTCCTGTTTGGCGTGGTGGCCCTGTGGCTCTTCGCCGCGGGCGTCTTCTGATCCTGCGATGAGCAACCTGCCGTTCGATCCCCTCCTCCTCTCCATCGCGACGCCGCTCGCGGTGGCGCTGGTCAT
>CAZUQB010000488.1:0-2567 GCA_964622405.1 uncultured Opitutaceae bacterium
TGGCGCGGGAGGTGAACTTCCGGTCGATCTTCAGCAGGTCCATCTTCGAGTAGAGGCGCTTGTAGTACGCGGTGGCGTCGAGCTCCTCGCCCTCGCCCATGCGGGCCTGGACGGCGGCGCGGAGGAAGTTGGCGATCGAGACGCCGGGAATCTCGCTCGGGTACTGGAACGCGAGGAACAGCCCGGCGCGGGCGCGCTCGTCCGGCTGCATCGCGAGGATGGACTTGCCGTCGAGGAGGACGTCGCCCGACGTGATCGTGTAGCTCGGGTGACCGGCCACGGCCTTCGCGAGCGTGGACTTGCCGGTGCCGTTCGGGCCCATGATGGCGTGCACCTCACCGCGGCGGATGGTGAGCGTCAGGCCCTTGACGATGGCCTTGTCGCCGATGGAGACGTGGAGATCTTTGATTTCGAGCTGGGACATGGGATTGGAAAAAGGAGCGAGGAGGAGTGGCGGGTCGCGAGCAGGTGTCGGAGGTGGCGTAAGCGCGTTGTTTCGGTGGTCGAACTACTCGCTACCCGCGGCGCGATGCTCGTTACTGTCCGTGGCTTTGCCGCGGAACGTGATCTCGATGGACTTGGCCGCGTAGCCTGGAGGAAGGACGGAGCGGACCTTTTCGAGAATCTCGGCGGGCAGATCGATGTCGTGCGTCGAGCCGCTCTGCTCGTCGTGAAAGTGGGCGTGCGGCCGGAGATTTGGGCAGTAGCGGGTCGGGCCGCGCTCGAAATTCACCGCGCGCACCAAGTCGCACTGCACAAGCGTCTCCAGGCAGTTGTAGACCGTCGCGAGCGAGATGCCCGGCATGTCGGTCCGCACGCGGGCGTAAACCTCGTCGGCCGTGGGATGGTCGCGCTTCTTGAGCAGCACACCATAGATGATCTCGCGCTGCGGAGTCGCCCGCAGGCCGCTGTTCGCCAGACGCTGAGCGAGGACTTCCGGGGTGGTAGCAACGTTGGACTCCATGAGAAGGAGTCTCAACCAATTGGAATGGTTCTAAGTAGCAAGTGAGATTTAGAACAATTCCAATTATTGCTAGAGCCTGATCCTAGGCGCACGTTTTCCTAATGGGCGTGCCAGCACCAATGCCACGGTTCGTAACCTATTCCATGGCTGTTCCTTCTGGGATACGAAAGCCGGAAGCCAAAGGAGGGCCCGCGGCGCTTGAGCCAGCGGAATTCACGGGTTCGACCAAAGCCTGAGTCCAGATGGAGATTATGGGGCGAGCCCACATCGAGCGCTCGGCCGGTATGGTGCTCGCTGCATCCGGGGGCCGCGACGAGGCGGAGGATCGAATGGATCGACTCCCCGGCGGCGAGTTTTGACCGGATGATTCGCGTCTGTCGCTTCACGCTGCGGTAGCCGGACAGCGGCAGGAGACGTACGCCGTCGCGCTCGGCGGCCAGGCACATCCGCCGCCATGCGTCGGCCGCTCCGGGGGCCAGTTTCACGGGCCGGCCGTCGTCCGCCGCCGGCCCGATCATGACGAGGGCGCGGGCCTCACGCTGCCAGGGGAGGCGCCGCGCCGGGTAGTCGGCGGGAATCCCGAGTCGGCGGTGCAGCGCGCGGAGTTGGGGACGGGACCACGTCGGCATGTTGGCAGCAGACCCGAGAGGGAGGCGCGGGTCGAGCCCGACGCGAGGCGCATGGGGAGCCGCGCAGATTTTTTCCCGAGACCCTAGACATTCGAATATCCCTGCCTAGCATGCGGTCGGCGTTGGTCGTGTCGGCCAGGCCACAACACTGAACCCCTAACCTGAAAGCGTTACTCATGAGTACCACGTTTGTTCCCCTGATCAGCTCCGGCACCGCCGGTCCCCTCGGCGTGCTGCATCTGCCGCGTTTCTGGCTGAAGGCCTCGCTCGAGGCCCGCGGCAAGCTCGACTCCCGCTACCCGGGCTGCGGCAAGGGCTATGACCAGATGACGCTCGACGCGCTCGGCCTGAAGAAGGACGCCGTGCTGAACTACATCAAGACCGCGCGCCCGACGTACCCGCAGTTCGAGGCCTGGATCAAGCAGCAGCCGGGCGTGAAGCTCGACAAGGCCACGATCGAGAAACACAACGCGGCCGTCCGCGGCTACAACCACGACGACGCCACCCGCCAGGGCATCCTCAAGAACAACAACCTGCCGGACGACGGCTCCGTGAAGGACGCCGTGCGGCTCAACGACCTCGACAGCTGGCAGGAATTCCACGCCGACGTGCTCAAGTAAGCATCGCGATTTCCGTTTCCCTGCGCCGCCCGGATTTCCGGGCGGCGTTTTTTTGCGGCCGATCTTGGTCCGAGGACCAACTGAAGAAACCGCAGACTATCGCATCTCAACCAGATTCGTAGCCGCAAAGATGCGCAAAGGCGCAAGAAATTACGGCCGCAGCGGTACCCTGGAAAATAAGGTTGGACCGAGACTCAAGCTATCGCGGCAAACGCGACCAGGTTCGGATCGGTCTGCGCCTTCTGAGCGTTCTTGCGGCGATACTCTTGGTGAAACTGCTCTAGCCGCTGTGCTCGGCGAGCCAGCGCTCGGCCTCGATGGCAGCCGCGCAACCCATGCCCGCGGCGGTGATGG
>CAZUQB010000489.1:0-2567 GCA_964622405.1 uncultured Opitutaceae bacterium
CCTCTCTCCGCCTGCAACCTCCGGTTCTGAAAGACACCGGCCGCGGGTCGCGGATTGCGATGCGGCGCGGGCGCGCCAGACAGGAAGGCGCGCGACGGCGCGGCTTGCGATGAACTCCCGAGAACTGATCCTGGCGGCGATCGCCGGTCGGCCGCACCCGCGGGTGCCGGTGGCCCAGCACAACTTCACGTTCTGCGCCCGGCAGGCCGGCGTGACCCTGGAGCGCTTCCGGCGCGATCCGAAGCTGGCGGCCCGCGTGATGGCCGACGCGGCCGAGCGGTTTGGCTACGACTGCATCATCCTCGACTTTGACACCTGCACCCTGGCCGAGGCCCTGGGCGCGAAGCTGTGCTTTCCGGAGGACGCGCCCGCCTCGGTGGCCGAGGCGCCGCTGCAGGATCTGGGCGCCATCCGCGACCTGCCCATGCCGGACCCAATGCGGGACGGCCGGCTGCCACTGTGGCTGGAGACCACGCGCGAGCTCCGTCGCCTGGTGGGCAATGAAAAGGCCATCATGGGCCGCGCGGACCAGGGGCCGTTCGGGCTGCTGTTCCAACTGCGCGGGCACGAGGCGATGATGACCGACCTGATCGACCGCGAACCGGAGGAACTGGCCGCCGCGCTGGAGTACTGCGCGCAGATCGGCGTGCGCTTTGCCCAGGCCCAGCTGGCGGCGGGTGCCGACCTCACCTCGATTGGCGACGGGGCGGCCGGCCAGTCACTGATCTCGCCGCGGCACTACCGGGAGTTCGGCCAGAGGTTCGAGCGGCGCTACCGGGACCTGATGGGTCCGGGCGCCCTCAGCCTCCACATCTGCGGCCAAACCAACGCGATCATCGAGGATATGGTGAACACCGGCTGCGAGGTGCTGGAACTTGATCATCTCAACGATCTCGAACGCTCGCTGCGCGTCATCCGTCACCGGACCTGCGTGTGGGGGAATATCGACCCATCCTCGGTGCTGAGCCAAGGGAGCCGCCTCGAGGTGCTGGATGCCAGCCGGCGGGTGGTGGAGCTTGCGAAGCGCCTGACGTGGAAATTCGTGCTGTGCCCCGGCTGCCTCGCGAACGCGGATGTGCCGCCGGAGAACATGCAGGCGATGACGGATGCCGCGCTGGCCTGGGGCCAGTATGACCACGCGCCGGCACCGCTGCCGGTCTGACCGGACGGCGGGCCTACTGCTCCTCGGTGTCGTCCGGTGCGGTCCGCAGGAGGGACTCCTCGTAGTCGAGCAGCTGCTGCAGCGGCCGGTACACTTCGTCGATGATCGCGCCGCCGCGCCACAGCGCGTCGAGGGCGCGGCGCTCAGCGTGCAGCGCGACGGTGCGGTAGTGGTGGCCGGCGCGCCGGCGGGACCGGGCCTTGCTCCGGGTCTCACCCTGGGCGGTCAGGGCGGCCAAGCGGCGGTCGTACTCGTCGATGACCGCGTCCAGCGACGCCCGTTTTTCCTGTGTCGTGGCGGATTCGTCCAGCGCCCGCAGCGCCTGCAGTCCTGCCTCCACCGCGGTGCGGCGGGCGAGCAGTTCCTCCCTGGGCCGGTTGGCGTCCTCGGGAATCCCCAGCTTCCGGATGAACCACTCCAGCGTCGTGCCCTGGAGCAGGAGCGTGACGGCGATGACTCCGAGGGCGAGGAACACGACGAGATCCCGGCCGGGCAGCGGCTGTCCGGTCGGAAGGGCGAGCGGAATGGAGAGGGCGGCGGCGAGGGTCACCGTGCCCCGCATGCCGGCCCAGCCCACGACGAAGACCGCCCCGGGCGGCGGCGGCACTTCGGTCCGGCGCACCTCCTTGAAGAGGTAGGGCAGGTAGGTGCCGGGAAAAACCCAGATGAGACGGGCGACGATGGCCGCGATTGAGACTCCGAGCGTGAGGCCGATCAGCTGGGCGACGGAATAATGGTCGGTGACGCTGCGGACGATGGTGGGGACCTGCAGGCCGAGCAGGGCGAACGCGATGCCGTTGAGCCAGAAGATCACGAGACTCCACACGGCAAAGGCGCTCTGCCTGGTCTCCGCGTCCATGCGCACGGGATCGCGCCAGCCCGAGTAGAGTCCCGCGGCGACCACGGCGAGAATGCCGGACGCGCCGAGGTGCTCGGCGGCGAGGTAGGCGGCATAGGGGGTCATGAGCGAGAGCGTCGTCTCAATGTAAGCGTCGCTGACCTGAAGATGCCGCAGGAGGTCGCGCAGCCGGCCCACGAGATAGCCGAGGCCGAGCCCCACCGCGAGGCCGACGAGCGCGACGAAGGCGAAGTCCCCCAGCATGGACTGGAACGAGAACGTCCCGGCAATGGCCGCGGCGAGGGCATACTTGAATGCCACCAGGCCGGTGGCGTCGTTCATGAGGCTCTCGCCGTTGAGGATGGTCGTCAGGCGCGCGGGGACGTGCAGGCGCTCCGTGATCGCGTTGACCGCCACGGCGTCGGTCGGCGACACGATGGCGCCGAGCGCGAACCCCATGGCGAGCGGCAGGCCGGGCACCAGGGCGTGGACGACGAGGCCCACCGCCAGCGTCGTGAAGGCCACCAGCCCGACCGCGAGGAGGAAGATGGGCCGGCGGGCGCGGAC
>CAZUQB010000490.1:0-2567 GCA_964622405.1 uncultured Opitutaceae bacterium
CGTGCGCCGGCGGACCTCCGAGGTCATGGTCGGCGCCGTCGGCGTCGGCGGCACCCACCCGCTGCGCGTGCAGTCGATGACCACGAGCGACACGCAGGACGTCGCCGCCACCGTGCGGCAGTCGATCGCCCTCGCCGAGGTCGGCTGCGAGATCGTCCGCATCACCGCGCCGAACGTGGCCGCGGCCCGGTGCCTCCGCGACATCCGCGCGCAGTTCACCGCCGCCGGCTTCGGGCACGTGCCGCTGGTCGCGGACATCCATTTCCTGCCGAGCGCCGCGATGGAGGCCGTCGAGCACGTCGAGAAGATCCGGGTGAACCCGGGCAATTATGCCGACAAGAAGAAGTTCGCCGTCCGCGAGTACACCGACGCCGACTACGAGACCGAGCTGCAGCGGCTGCACGAGGCGTTCACGCCGCTCGTGAAGCGCTGCCGGGAGCTCGGCCGGGCCATGCGCATCGGCACGAACCACGGCTCCCTGAGCGACCGCATCATGAACCGCTACGGCGACACGCCGCTCGGCATGGTCGAGAGCGCCCTCGAGTTCCTCCGCATCGCCGAGTCCCACGGCTACCGCCAGCTGATCCTGTCGATGAAGTCCTCCAACCCGAAGGTCATGATCCAGGCCTACCGCCTGCTCGTGGACCGGATGGCGCAGGAGAACATGCATTACCCGCTTCACCTCGGCGTCACCGAGGCCGGCGACGGCGAGGACGGCCGCATCAAGAGCGCCATCGGCATCGGCTCGCTGCTCTGGGACGGCCTCGGCGACACGCTGCGGGTCTCGCTCACCGAGGACAGCGTCTACGAGATCCCGGTGGCCCGCGCGCTGGCGGACAAGGCGATGTCCCTCTGGCAGGCGAACCATGGGGCCCCGACGGCCGGCCCGGCCGATGACGGCGTCGACCCCTACCACTTCGCCAAGCGGGAGACCGCGACCGTGCACCTGGGGCCGGGCCTGACGATCGGGCCCGAGCAGCCGCCGCGCGTCGTCGTCCGGGCCGGAAACGACGTCGCGGGCGCCCTGGGACACCTCGCCGCCGCCCGGCTCAATGACACGCCACCCGAGGTGCTGCTGGTCCCGGTCGCCGCGGCCGCCGCGCTTGCCACCCTGCCGAACCCGGGAAAAACCGCCTACGCCCTGGAACTGGCCGCGACCATCACCCTCAAGGACCTGGCCGCCGCGGCCGCCCACCTCCCGCCCGGCACCCTGCTGGTCCGGGAGTTTGCCGCGAACGAAGCCGCCGCCCTGGCCGAGTTCGCCGCCTTCGCCCGGTCCCGCTCGCTCAACCTGGCCGTCGCCCTGTCCGCCGAGTCCGCCCCCGCCCTGGCCCCCACCCTCCGCCAGCTCGGCGACGACCGGCTGTTGGTGACCCTCGCCGGATTCCGGAATCCGGAATCCGGAATTGGGCACGCCACCGGCGCATATCGTCGTTTGGCGCAGGTCCTCCGCGCGACCCACTGCCGGGCACCCCTTTGGATCCGCAACACCGACGCCACGGCGGTGAAGGGCGACGCCAGCTTCCTGTCGCGCCTGCTCGACGCCGCCGTCCTGACCGGCGGGCTGATGGGCGACGGCCTGGGCGACGTGGTCAGCATCGAGACCGAGCCGGATCCGGTGCGGGCGACCAAGCTGGCCTACAACGTCCTCCAGGGGGCGGGCGCGCGGATTTCCAAGACCGAGTTCGTCGCCTGTCCCAGCTGCGGCCGGACCCTGTTCGACCTCCAGACCACCACCCAGCGCATTCGCTCCCAGACCGGCCATCTCAAGGGGGTGAAGATCGCGATCATGGGCTGCATCGTGAACGGCCCGGGCGAGATGGCCGACGCGGACTTCGGCTACGTCGGCGGCGCGCCCGGGAAGATCAACCTCTACGTCGGCAAGACGTGCGTGCAGTACAACATCCCGCAGGACGAGGCGGACGCGAAACTCGTCGCGCTCATCAAGGAGCACGGCAAATGGTTCGACCCGCCGCCCGCCGCGGCCTGATCCCGGCGGCGACGCGTATCTTGGAACTCAAGACAGCGTCACCGGACTGTAACCAGCCCGTAACCTTGCAACTGGCTTCCAAAGCGGCCTGCACGGCGATGTCCTAGGTTAGCGGTGACACCGGACCGGTCGGGAAATTCCCGCGCTAAATCGCTCCCGGCGAGGCAAACAAATTCGCGAAAAGTTATGCCCAGCTTCGGTGTGAACAACTTGTCAGAAAGTTGGCCTTGAAATGCTTTTTTGGTTCACAGTTACTGCGCCCTCGTTCAGTCTTTTCTTCCCGTCCGTCGGTTCTTTCACACGTCCGTTTGGCTCAGTCCCGATGCCCGCCCGCAACACCCGTGCGTAGCCTTTGATCATTAACCGCTTATAATCATCCTTACCGCTCCTCCCCCCACCCTCGATCAAAGCATGAATTTCGTTGCTGGCTGGAGCCCGTGGGCCCGGTCAGGCAGGACGTGCGGAGGAGCTCCCGGCGGTGCCAGTGTGAATAAAACCGTCTTTCCGTAAGTCCCCCCATGTCCTCAGCGTCCCTGTCTCCCAGTCTCTGGGAAACCGTCAAATGTGACTTCAAGGA